>JBEKIR010000006.1:0-49865 GCA_050011655.1 Halobacteriota archaeon
AGTATGCACGATCCGTCAAGGCCGCCGCTTTCACGCGCGAGCTGAACGTTCACCGCAAGCTGATGCGCAACTTGCGTCTTTCCTGAGCCGAATTCTCCGTAAAGCTCGGTAATTGCTTGGGTCTCCACACCCCCGCCAAGCAACTCGTCAAAAGCCTTGCTCCCGGTCGTAAGTTTGCCTACGTGTCGCCTTCTTTCAAGAATGACGTCGCCTGTCTCAAAACCGCCAATGTCTGCAGCTTGGCGCGCCGCTATTATGATCTTGGAGGCGGTAGCCTCACCGAGATCCGCCGCATTTGATAACTCCGAAGGGGATGCTACGGCAACTGCTTCCACTGAGTTAAAACCAGCTTCCTTCAACTTTTCTGCGGTAGCAGGGCCTACGCCTGGCAGGTCTTCTATGCCAAAACCATCAATTTCTTCTACCTCTTCCATTTACTCAACCCCCCCTTTTTTCGCAACTTTTGAAGAGTCGTGAACGCTAATCACTTGTTGCCCTCTAAAGACTTTTGAGTGCAGAGCGAAAGTGTTGTCGTATTTCTATCCATCAAATGAATCATTGAAGCTCACTGAGCCTTCGCTTGATTTTCTCGAGCTTTCGCAAAGCCACGTCCTGGGGCGGTTTTGATATGCTTTTCGCCTCAAACTTGTCGTTCGTTTTTATACCGACGACTATAACCTCATCCCCGACGGCCAGCGCGAGATTGTCGAATGCTTTGTCAAAAGTCACGTAGTCGACCCCGTTGTCGACACATACGGCCATAGCTGATGATATTACGGTCCCGGTAATGCCAGCATCAGCACTTTCTTGCGGGGCCGCGTGCTCTTTTTGGGTGCGTCCGCTCTCATCTGCTAAGGAAAGGCCGCTTCTCCAGTCTACACTCAGTTCGAGCTGATTGTTGAGCCCATTTTTTGGCATGCAATCGCGCAGTGTGATCTGGCTCTGTGTATCCTCTTCAGAGATCGCTAGCGCTTTGTCGCCCCAAAGGGCGACTCGTATTTTACCCGTCTCGTCGCTCACCACTACGTTTCTGACTTTTCCTGCGCTGCCATTATTTCGGGTGAATTCGCGGAGCGCGCCAACTTCTTCGATGATTCCTGCGACGGTACACGGGATTTCCACCTGGACGTCCCGAATTGACATGATCTTCTCAACAAACTCAATATCCCCCGTCCCTTTTTGGAGCGATCCCCGATTGCCTACGTGTACTTCGAGCCGTCCGTACCGCTCGCGGGTATACCCGTTCTTAATGTTGAGCACGTCCCCCGAAACAAAATCAGCCACATTCTCAGCAATATCGTCCCAAAGCGTCACGCGCACCCTTCCCGTTTCGTCGCCTATCGTCACGTTAGTGACCTTTCCAACGGAACCATCGCGCTTAGAAAAAGTACGCACCGGCTCAACCTCGAGCATAACCCCGCTTACGTCAACTCCGTTTAGCCCTGCGATGAGCCCAGCGATACGCTCAGGGCCTTTAGGAGACTCCATTTCGGTTTTGGCGACCGATTCATCGACCTCAATTTCTCGCGCATTTACTTCTATGCCATATGGCCCATCCCTCGCGACTCCCGCAATCTTCAGAGTCTGCCCAATTTGAAGCTCTTCGACGTGTTGTGCGAGGTCATTCCACAAAACTACGCG
This sequence comes from Halobacteriota archaeon, assembly GCA_050011655.1. GTDB lineage: Archaea > Halobacteriota > Bog-38 > Methanoflorentales > Methanoflorentaceae > Methanoflorens. The sequence goes on from JBEKIR010000006.1 coordinate 1,642, forward strand.
AATTGACCCCGTTGCGTCCGACACGACAAGATTGGCAACGTATCCTACGTCGCCGTCGCGGGAGAACTCTCGTGTCGGTGAGACGCGTGTAAGCTTGCCAACAAATGCGACCGTTCTCGTTTGTCCATCAATTTGTGCGATCTGCACGACCGTGTCGATACCGAGCTCGTGGGCAACGAGCAGGGCCGCCGTCTTCTCGTCACACAAGCCCGACATGTCCTCCACCTTCTGCCGCACTCTAGCCGCGAACTCCTCTTTTGAGATTGCAGTGGTGAGGCGCTGGTAGATGCTCGCCAGGTCTTCGGAAAGGGCGTCCATATTTCCTTGCACTTACCGTAGTACACGCCCCTATCTTAATAACTTTGTCAAACGAGATACAGGCACGTAGGAAGCCCAGCAAGACAGTGGGGGGTAAGAAGCCCTTGCAAAAAAACGGGGCATCATAGCCGCACGGTTGCCGTGCGCGCAGCCATTTTCCGCGATGAAATATTTTTATACTTTCTTCGCGTGTCATGAGAGCGGCCTACGCGTTATTTTTTTGGATAGGGGCAAATCGAGCATGGGGCAGACCATTTCCGAGAAGATATTCTCGAAATCTGTGGGAAGATCCGTCAAAGCGGGCGACTTTGTCGAAGCTGCGATAGATGTCGCTATGATTCACGATATTACAGGACCTCTTGCAGTAAAAACCCTCTACGAAATAACCGACCGGGTATGGGACCCTACCAAAGTAATCATGCTTTTTGACCACCAGGTACCTGCTGACTCGATCGACGCCGCAGTCAACCACTTGGAGCTTCGGAAGTTTGCAAAAAGGCAGGGGATCCTCAACTATGATGTGCAAGAGGGAGTGTGCCACCAGGTCATGGTCGAAAAGGGGCACGTGCTTCCAGGGGAACTCGTCATCGGCGCTGACTCACATACCTGCACGTACGGGGCCTTAGGAGCGTTTGCGACAGGCGTTGGCTCAACCGATATGGGGGTGGCCCTCGCTTCGGGAAAGCTCTGGTTCAAAGTGCCAGAGACCCTCGCATTTGATATTAATGGCAGACTTGGACGGCGTGTGTATGCCAAAGATCTGATACTCACTATCGTTGGCGACATCGGCATAAACGGCGCCACCTACCAGGCGTGTGAGTTTCGTGGTGACACTGTCACTCACATGGACATCGCGAACAGGATGACCGTGTGCAACATGGCGATCGAGATGGGGGGAAAAACGGGGATAATTGCCCCTGACGAAACGACAGCCACGTTCTTAGAAGAACGAGCAATCGGCGGAGACTTTGGCTTGCGCTCAGACGATGATGCGACAAAAATTGTGCGACGCTATGCTGCGACTGAGATGGTACCGATGGTCGCAAAGCCCCACCAAGTCGACAACGTAGTCCCTGTCACGGACGTCGAAGGGCAGCATATAGATCAGGTCTTTATTGGCTCGTGCACAAACGGTCGGTACGAAGATCTAAAAGCAGCTGCAGAGTTGCTGGAAGGCGAGACGGTGGCACGTGGAGTCCGGATGATCATCATTCCGGCTTCAAGGACCGAGTACCAGAAAGCGCTTAAAACGGGCCTTATGGATATCTTTACCGACAGCGGCGCGCTCGTAGAGGCCCCGTGTTGCGGGCCGTGCATGGGCGGGTCATTTGGGATACTGGGTCCCGGCGAGGTGGGTCTAAGCACTTCAAACAGGAACTTCGTGGGAAGACAAGGAAGCCCCGGGGCTTCAGTCTACCTCTGTTCACCGGCGACGGCTGCAGCGTCCGCGATCGACGGCGAAATAACCGATCCGAGGTCGCATTAGGGGCGGAACATGACACGACCCAAAGGGAATATTACGGGTAGGGCGTGGAAGTTTGGCGATAACATTGACACAGATGCCATCATTCCAGGCAAGTATCTCGTGCTCAACTCGTCACAAGATCTCGCAAAGCACGCGTTCGAAAACGTCCGCCCCAACTTTGCTCACCAAGTTGTCAAAGGCGACATCGTCGTCGCTGGAGAGAACTTTGGCTGCGGTTCCTCACGAGAACACGCGCCTTTAGCTTTACGAGATACCGTCAGCATCGTGATTGCACGTTCGTTCGCACGGATCTTTTTTCGAAACGCCATAAACATCGGACTACCTGTCGTCGAATGCGACACAACCGAAATCGAGGACGGAGATATTCTACACGTCGATTTGGAAAAGGGCAGCATCTACGATGAGACGAGGAAAAAGGAATACGCGATGACGCCTTTTCCGCCGTTTATAAAGAATATCATAGAAGCCGGCGGACTCGTCGAATACGTAAAAAGCGGCACGCAGCGTGAAAAGCGTGAGCGCCGCGAAACTGAGACGGATTTGTCGTGGTGACCTGTTTCACTGCTTCGTGAACACTTAAGGTGAGGCCAAAATGAAGACGTACAAAATCCCGATAATCGCTGGAGACGGCGTCGGACCAGAGGTCATCGCCGAAGGGAGAAAGACTCTCGAAGCAGCCGGCCGTACGTATGGGTTCGATATCGAGTGGAAAGAGTACCCGTACGGAGCAGAGCATTATCTCGCAACGGGAGAGCTTTTGTCAGAGGATGCGCTCAAAGAGTTGAGCGACTATAGCGCTATCTACCTCGGCTCGGTCGGCGACGCGCGCGTCCCCCCAGGAGTCCTCGAGCGCGGAATACTCTTCGCACTGAGGTTCTACTTCGATCAATACATAAATCTCCGCCCCATTAGGCTGCTAGAAGGCGTAGAGACACCAATTCGAGACAAGGGCCCTGAAGATATTGATTTTGTGGTAGTGCGCGAGAACTCTGAAGACCTCTACGTTGGAGTAGGAGGCCGTGTCAAGAAAGGCAGCGCCCACCGCGATGCAGATGTAATCCGTAACCTATACAGCGTAAAGTTCGGCCTTGACATCGACTCTGATAGCGACGAAATAGCTTATCAGCTGGGGCTAATATCAGCTGAGGGCACCAAGCGCGTGATGCGGTACGCTTTTGAGCTGGCCACTATAAGAGGGAAGCACCTATCGAGCGTCGACAAGATGAATGCGATGACGGACATTTATGGCTTCTGGCGTGAAATATTCACCGAAATGGCCTCGCGTTATCCAGAAGTTAAGACCGATTTTAACCTTGTGGACGCAATGGCGATGTGGTTGGTGAAGAATCCTGAATGGTTTGACGTCGTTGTAGCTCCAAACTTGTTCGGCGATATCATAACAGACCTAGGAGCTATGGTCCAAGGGGGACTCGGGCTTGCTCCGGGCGGCAACATAAACCCTGAAGGAACGTCAATGTTTGAACCAATTCACGGATCGGCGCCAAAATACAGGGGTCTCAACAAAGTCAACCCGATTGCGACGATTTGGGCAGGGGCAATGCTCCTTGAGAGTCTTGGTGAAATACAAGCTGCGAACGGCGTTATGAACGCTATTCAACGCAACCTGCGCGAACGCAAAGTGCGAACGTTTGACCTTGGTGGCACCTCGACCACATCAGAAGTCGGCAGTGACATAGCGAGATACGTTGAAGGGCCCCACCGCCCAGATTGAATACCGATTTATACCCTTAAGCACATAGAGATACGCGAGTCCTGGTGGGGTAGTGGATATCCTATGAGCCTGCGGAGCTCAAGACCCGGGTTCAAATCCCGGCCGGGACGCTCCGTTTTTGCGTGAAAATACGTATCTTGGAGCGCAGACAAATCATCGCCCCTTGAACCGAGTGGGGCTACTGCACGCCTATTTGGCTATGCTTAGGTCTTTCCAGCCGGCGGAAAGTGCATGTTGAAACTGTAGCCAAAGGCTTCTAACCCGAGTCTCTGGTAAAACTTATGGCTACCCTCTCTGTGCACGCTGCTTGAGAGAATCACCCGAAAACACCCTCGGGCTCGTGCAAGACCTATAGCGTGTTGCATCAATGCCGCACCAATGCTCGACTTTCGAGCTCGTTCGCGCACCACAACGTTCTCGATAACTGCCCAAGGCCTGCCACAATGTGACAGGTTAGAGAGGATTGAGATCGCTACAGTCCCGACAATAGCCCCGGCTGATTCGGCCACAAACACATAGCTGTCCGGGCTGCGTTTGATTTCCGAAAATGCCTCATAATGTGCAGAGAGCAGCTCTCTTCCGTTCTCGGAAGCTTGATCCGTGTTTGAGAAGAGTTGGGCGTACAGCTCCAAAATGCATTGCAAATCGTCTAGGGTTGCTTCTCGTACTACTAGATTATGTCGTTGTGACCGCTGAGTGGATCCCAAATTTGCATCCTCCGACGTAAGTTGCGGGACTTTGAGTGCCGAATTCGTGCAACCATCGGTCACACCGAACCTCGGCTTATTTTGGACGAGCCCAGAGAGACATTGCTGATTGCACTGGCTACGCTTTGCTCTGTCTATTTGCATCCCGAATGGCTCGCCTTATTATGTCTGTTTCTTCAGAGCGAAATACTGGACTGTCGTGATCCTCATAGCTGATACCCCGCACGATAACGATCGGAGTACCCCCTGCTGCCTCCCCCATCATGAGGTTGGCCAGACCGGCTATTTCGTCACCAACACCTTCGTTGGTTATTTCGAGCGCTTTCCCTTCAAGGTCTTTCACCCCGCGCCAGTCCTTCATCGCAGCAATTCCGGCAAACCCTATGCCGACTCCGGTTTGTCCTTCGCGAAAAGACCTACCGCAGGTATCCGTGATGATTACAGCCACGTTTTTGCCAAACCGGTCTTTTATTCGATCGCGTAGCTGACGTGCATTTTCAGAGGGGTCGTGTGGGAGGAGTAAAACAAAACCTTCGGCCACGTTTGACCGATCCAACCCAGCATTGACGCACACCTGACCAAACTTGCTCACAACGAGAAAGAACGGTTTCTCGATCAAGGTCTCAATGGTTTCGCCGAGCACGGCTTCGATGAAGCGCGGATCCTCGTGAAGTCGTTCAGCGATTGTACGAGCCCGCTCACTGGGGGAGAAAGTTCCCAAACTCTGCATCAGCCCTTCAGCCTTAGAGACTATCGTGGAGGCGATGACAACGACGTCCCCGTCGCGAAGGTCAGCGTTCTGCAAAAAATCTGTTATGTCGTCTCCATCTTTTACACGAGGGACATTGTCGACCGTAAATGCCTCAATTCTCACGCGAATCACAAGCGGCTTGCACTTATCGTCAGTACCCAGAAGGAATATTTATCGTCTAAATAGCGCATATCTCGGTGTGACGGCGCATGATGAGAGTTACCCCCACCGAGTACAAGATGAAGAGAAGACCTGTCTGATGCCGTCAATCCGCCTTGGCCATAAGCTGGCTTACTCGATAGAAATAATATTCTTGTCAGCGATTCCAAGCTTTGGCAGGTGGACTTCGAGCACGCCGTCGGAGAAGCTTGCGCGAGCGGCAGCATCATCGATGCTTGTCGGGAGCTTGATGGAGCGGTAATATTCGCGAGCCGCGCGTTCCCTTATAACATGTTCGTCATCCTCATATTTTGAAGTTCGTTCCGCCGTGATTTCCACCATGTCGCTGCTCCCTTCAAGCCTGACGTCGTCCTTGCTAACTCCTGGAAGATCAACCAAAACAACGATTTCCCCCGGGAGGTCGATGAGGTCGACGGGCGGTGTTGAGGTCATTGGTCCTACATACTCGTCGTGGTCATCCTCCAAGAGCCCATCCATCCTGCTACGGATATTGCCCAGTGGGCTTCTGTCCTTCCAAGACATATCAACTTCTCCGCACCTCTTTTCTCGGTGCAGATATAAAACAATATGCTATTTGACGTATTTCTCTGTCTTTTTCCGGGAAGTGGCGACCTTGCCCAGTACGCGATTGTCGTGGGATGAAAAAATGGCCTCGAACCGATATTTGCACGATTCTCGTGCAGAATAATCTGTGCGCCGCGCCACAGCTTAAAGCAAAAAGATTTTAGTTTAGCTTCCTCGTGAAATGACGTCTCTCTCAAGAGGTTTTTAGGTTACCTCGCCACCGAACGCCGATACGGCGAGTTGGAGGCGATGCGGGACCTTTTGGGGCCAAAAGAGACGGATTCGTCAAAAAAAGCTCATTGCATGCGCCAATTGCGTATGAAAAGCTACGTCTACATTGGCTGTGAAGTATGGTCAACAAGAAGCTCTTTTAGCGACATTCATAGGCTTAGTAATTCTTTCGATTATCGGATCGACCGGAGCTTTCGCCCAAACACAGATGGCCACTATGACAGCGAATGCGACGGCAGCAGCAGCGACTGCTTCGGCCACCACGAGCGGAGGATTCCTCGGCTTTCCCAGCTTTGAGGCGGTCTACGCGGTAGCAGGACTTTTGATTGTTGCGTATTTGGTGATGCCGCGTCAGGAGTTGAAAGAAGCAAAGTTTATAGCATATGGAAAAACATGCTTCTACGAAGTTTAGTCTATCAGTCTAATTGGAGGTGAAAAATGGTCAATAAGAAGCTCTTCTCTGTTATATTGGCAACTTTGGTGACTGTGAGTATTGTTGGGGGGGCAAGTGCTGCCTTCGCGCAAACGGCGGTAGTGACTACTCAGAAAACGACGATCGTGACGACTGCAGAAACTACTCCCACGTTAACCGATCTAGTCAAAGCCCTTAACGCGACAAACTTAACAGCTACACTCAACGACACTACAAAGAACTTCACAGTTTTCGCGCCGAACGACGCCGCCTTTGGCGCACTTGGCAACGTAACGCTTAGCGATTTGCTAACAAACAATACGACAAGACTCTCAACGATCCTCCTGAGCCACGTTATTTCGGGCAGGGTAAACCTCACGACAAGCGGGAATGCTACAACGCTCGCCGGCGACACGATTTCGTGGAACACAACCAGCAAGACAGTGCAACTCGCTGGCGGCACTAACGCAACCTTTGTAGGAACACCCGTCAACACAACTAACGGCCAAGTGCAAGTAATTAATGCCGTATTAATGCCGCCGCCGTCCGTAACGTCGACTGCGGCTGCGACAACATCAACGAGCAGCGGGTTCCTCGGCTTGCCCGGCTTTGAAATCTTGCCCGCGGTAACAGGGCTGTTGGTTATTGCGTATTTGATGCTACGGCGTAGAACGTAAGCTCCTTAGCTGCATACGCAGGTGAGTCTAGCACTCAGCTGGACTCGCGCCTTCTTTTTTTTCTGATTCCAAAAACTACGGAACGTGCTTCAGCCCGGGTGACTTACTGATTGTGAAGCGTTGTTTGCAGTAGCATGGCTGTTTATTGTAGCGTACCTTTAGTTGCGCCTAGAAACGCGAGAAGCAAAGTTTATTGTGCATGTGAAATCATGATTCTACGAAAACTAGGTCTATATTAGAGGTGAAAAATGCACAGTAAGAAGCTTTTTTCTGCGATAGCAGCGGCCTTAGTGATTGTCTCTATTGTCGGAGTGTCGAGTGTCGCTTTCGCCCAAACGCAGACCACGACTGCGACGGCACAACCTAAGCAGACTATCGCAGAGACTCTAGCGAACAACACCACCTTTACGCAGCTTGCAAGCCTGCTGAAGAAGGCAAACCTCACCGACGTGTTAAACGGCCCAGGTAATTACACGCTCTTCGCGCCAACGAACGCCGCTTTTGCCAAGGTTAACGCATCCACCCTCGCGGACTTGCAAAATAACACGACGGCGCTAAGGACCTTGTTGCTTTACCATGTGGTCCCCACGAAGCTGTTCGCGAGCGACTTCACCGGTAGTGGCACGCTTACGACGGTCAATGGTTTGTCCGTACCCTACTCCGTCAATGGCACGACAATACAGGTTGGCAACGCGACAGTAACCAAAGCGGATATTAATGCCACAAACGGCGTAATTCACGTCATCGATGGTGTATTGATGCCGCCGACAAACGCGACGGCGACGGCGTCACCAACAGCGAGCAGCGGGTTCCTCGGCTTGCCGGGCTTTGAGATCGTCCCCGCAGTAGCAGGGCTGTTGGTTGTTGCGTATTTGATGATGCGCCGTAGAACGTAAGCTCCTTAGCTGCATACGCGGGTGAGTCTAGCATTCGGCTGGACTCGCGCCTTCTTTTTTTTACTGTGACGCTCTAGAGCATAGATTGCGCTCCACGAAAGCTATTTGCGTGGTGCTCGTCACTGTTGATCACGAATCCATTTATAAAGGTACTGCAAGCCCGTTTCTATACCGATTTTAGGCTGCCAGCCAAACGAGGCAAAAAGTGAGCCATCAGCCTGCGTTGACTCAATGTCGCCTTCCCAAGACTTGCCGCCAGTGCGATAGACGTCGGGACGCAGGCCCATCAACTTGCAGATACGTTCAGCAATCTCATTGACGGTGGTGGCGCTCCCGCTGCCTATGTTGTACGCCTCGCCCGGAATCCCCTTCTCATATGCAAGTACGAAGGCGTCAATCGCGTCATCTATGTACACGTAATCTTTCTTCTGGAGCCCTGTGCCGAGGATTTCCAGGGTGCTACCGTCCCTCTGCAGCTTCCTTATGAGGTCGTACATCACGCCTTTGGCATTGCCTGGCCCATAGACATTATAAAGACGAAGAGAGATCGTTGGCAGTCCCAAAATGCCGTTAAACGCAGAACAATAAAGTTCGCCGGCGGCTTTGGAAGCGCCGTAGAAGGATACCGGATGTAGAGGATGAGCTTCTGTGGTCGGGACGGAAGCGGTTCCGTAGACTGTACTCGTCGAGGCATAAATGAACCGAGCGCCCGAGGCGCAAGACAAGATGTTGAACGTGCCTTCCGCGTTGACGCGGAAGTCGTAAGCCGGATCTCGCGTCGAATCAGGCACCTTCGTTTGCGCTGCGAGATGAAAAATGCCGTCAGGTTTAACGATACTCGCCTGGAGTCTCTCCAAATCGAGGATATCCCCCTCTATAAACTCAAAATTTGGGTGAGCGTACCGCGGTTGGACTAAATCATAACCAGTGACCATGTGCCCGTTACTAAGGAGACGACTAACTAAGTGGGTACCAATAAAGCCACTGCAACCCGTCACAAAAAACTCTAAACCACATTCGTGTGCTTCAGCCTCCGCATCAAGAATCAAAAGCTCCTCCAGGCTCATATTTCACCAGAGCAGATAATTCGATTCATGGGCTCTAACATCAGCAACCTTCGGTCAGTTGCTTGCCTGCTTCCAGGAGGTCTCTGGCTCTTCGCTTCGTTTCAGCTTCGACAAAAATTCGAATGATTGGCTCAGTCCCAGAGGGGCGTATCAGTAGCCAACCGTCGTCATACCAAATTTTTACGCCATCGGTTGTGTCGATGTTTCCTTCGACAGATGAACGAATTTGTTGCATTGTTGCATCCCGGTCGCGACAGGTGACTTTCGTCTTGTCCATATATCGTTTGGGAATTTCTTTGACGAGCTCAGAGATTTTCTTGCGGCGCTCGGTCATTATCTCAAGTACCTTCGCTACCGTCATCGCCCCATCTCGACAGTATTGATGTTCAGGGAAGATGATTCCCCCGTTGCCTTCTCCCCCTATCACAGCATTCACTTGCATCATCATCCTCGCGACGTAGATGCTCCCCACAGGAGTCCATATGACGTGACCGCCGGCTGCTTCAGCGACGTCGACGATCCGCTGCGATGAGCTGACAGGTGTGACGACAGGGCCTATTTTCTTAGAGAGAACGTGCTTGACGATAATTGCAAGTAGTACGTCTTCATTGACGAAATTCCCCCCCTCGTCGATAAAAACCGCCCTATCGGCATCTCCGTCGTGTGCAACGCCCAAATCGGCGCCGTTCGAGATGACGATATTTCCAAGATCTGTGAGCACGTCCTCTGTCGGTTCTGGATTTCTACTCGGGAAGGTGCCATCGATCTGCGCATTAATCGTGGTGACTTTGCAGTTCAGCTTGCTGAGCAAGAAGGGCGTAACAATGCTACCCGCGCCGGAGCCAGTATCGACGGCCACAACGAACCCGCGCTTTTTAATGTCCGAGGCGTTCACCTTTCCCATAATAGCATCCATGTAAGCGGGTATCACGTTAGTGTCCGAAAGGTCTCCGGTCTCGCGCCAGTCAGCAAGCTTGAGACCACCCTTGAAATACACGTCTTCGACTGCGAGTTCACCTTCGCTTCCGCATTCCGTTCCATCTCCTGCGATCAGTTTTAGCCCATTGTATTCGCGCGGATTGTGCGATGCGGTGATGACGATTCCCGCGTCGGCGTTGTCACGCACGAAGTACTGCACCGCAGGAGTCGGCGCTATGCCGAGATTAATAACCTTGCAACCCGTTGCGAGCAGTCCGGCGATGGCCGCGTGACTAAGCATATTACCGGACACGCGCGTATCCTGTCCGACCGCCACAGTCCCCCTTGTAAGTGTTCCCAAGCTCATCGCCAGCCGCAGGGCGAGCTCTGGGGTAAGATCCTGGTTTACGATCCCCCGCACACCGTTCGTTCCGAAAAGCTTCATGATAACCACCCTCGTCCACGTCTGGCAGAAAGAGTAAGTGCGGCCCTCATATTCCTACCCATTTGTCACCCCGTTCAGTAAGTTCCTTTTTCCAAATGGGAACTTCTTTCTTGATCCGTTCTATTGCATCCCTCAGTGCCTTAAAGCCCTCTTGTCGATGCGCCGCCGCAACGACGATGTACACGATGTCTTCGCCTCTATTGACCCGGCCTGATTTGTGGTATATCTTTACATCGACTATGCCCTTTATTGCCGTCAAATCGCGCGCGATTGAAGAAATTCGCTGCTGCGCTTCTCCTTCGTAGATGTCAAATTCAAGGGCTAACGCCTCTCCGCGGACAACTCCGGTGAACGTGAGTATCGCCCCTGCTTTGTGAATATCAGGGTGTGCGCGCACGGCTCTTACGAGTGCACCGAGCGTTATCCATTCCGGTGCAGCCGCAAGCGACTCGAAATGTTGTTCGAAGGTCAGAGAAGGCTCTAATCGCGCCTCGTAAACCTCGTGAAAGGATGCGATTCTTGATGCAAGCGCGCTGCCGACAACAACAGCAAAATCAAGGTCTTCTCGTTCTGCTAACTGATCGAGCTCCCGCACGATCTCATTTGTATCATCAATAGCGCGCTGCGTCAGAATGTATCTGGTGGGAGACTGTATAGAAAGCAGGTCGTTTGCGACTTTTCTCGTGAATGACACGGGCTTAGCCCTGTGTTCCTCGCGGAGCGTCGCCACCTTGCAGCGGCGAGCAAGCTCGGCAAGGAAGCGCTCGCCCTGTTTTGCCTCACCTGTGAGTGCAACAACCCTCACAGACTCATAGAACACAATGAGGGCATAAATACGTATTGATGACAGCCAGCCGAGCTGAGCTCATCAAAGCTATCAGGGAGCACGCTGGCGCCCTCGTTACAATGCGCGAAGAGCCCAGATTGGTCGGTGAACACTTATGTAGGTCGATACGCGCGGGGCAAGAATAGCGCAGACACGGTCTCGCCATCTCTAGCAACGTGCATAAGGTCGACTTGGCTTGACTTGAGCCGGGGTGCACTCTAGCCTCAGTGTTCTGCGTACTTAATTCGTCCTGCACAGTGAGAGCAGATCCAGAGAGCACTTTCTCCTTTTTTTTCGCGTCTTAGGATTTTGATTCGACCGATTTCTGACTTTTCGAAGCTGCGCTGACAAAGTTTGCAAACCTTAGTCGTGTCCTGTCGCCCCATCCCCTGCTCCCACAACAATCGACTGCCCTACGAGCTGCAGTCAAAACTCGGGTACTAATAAAAGGAGCACGTACTAAATAATACTTGCTTGGCGGTTTATTACACGTCAACTGCGTGCTGCAATCTGCGTCCAAGCGCCTTCGTGAGCCAACGTTGAAGTCGAGATTCACGTTCCGCAAGTTGCAAATCACCAGCAGTTTTTCATATTTTCAGCTTACGTAACTATTGATGATCAATATTGACGGCAGCATAGGCGAGGGGGGAGGGCAAGTGCTGCGCGTTTGCTTAGCGCTTTCAGCCTTGACGGGCGAGTCCCTTGCAATCAAGAACGTGAGGGTCAACCGGGCAAACCCTGGACTGCGACCTCAACATTTAACGGCGATACGAGCCTTGGCGGAGGTCGCAAACGCGAAGACGAGCGGGCTCGACCTTGGCTCATCTGAAGTAACTTTCGTTCCAGGGCGGAGGCGCGGCGGGATTTATAGCTTTGATGCGAAAACGGCCGGCAGTACTACACTCATACTGCAAGCACTTCTGCCCGTGCTCGCATTCGCCGATCAACCTTCATCTGTTACCCTGATCGGTGGCACAAACAATCCTTTGGCACCTCAAGTCGACTACGTCCTCAATGTCTTAAATCCCGTATTAGCTAGCATGGGATTTTTCTACGAATTGCACCTCGTAAAGAGAGGATTCTATCCTCGCGGCGGAGGGGTCCTAAAGGTCGTCGTCACGCCGGTAGAAAAACTTACTGCTATTAATGTCGTCAGCATGGGATCTCTACGAGGTATCAGAGGGATATCACACTCGCGCAATCTCCCAGCTCACGTCGCAAAACGCCAAGCGGAAGCAGCGACACAAAGCTGTGCGCGCGCGGGCTATCCAAATGTAAGCATCGAGCGAGATTCTGATCAAAGAGAGGAGAACCCATCGACTGGAAGCGGCATAGTGCTCTGGGCGGAGACGTCAACTGGAGGTAGATTAGCAGGGGATGCTTTAGGCGCGCGAGGCAAGCCTGCTGAGCTCGTTGGACGAGAGGGGGCAGCGCGACTTCTAACGCAATTATCGCAAGGGGCACCGTTCGATGTGCATCTGGGCGACCAGTTGGTTATCTGGCTGGCGTTAGCAGAGGGACGTTCTAGAATTGCAATAAGCAAGCTTACGCTTCACACCGTAACTGCCGTGGAGGTGACTCAGATGTTGACCGGCTGTCGGATTAAAATCAGTGGCGAGATCGGAGGCCCAGGAGTGCTCGCCTGCACGGGTGGCATCACGCCGCGGTAGCAGACAGCGCCTTTGTTAAGCGGGCAGTCTGTGGGCTGTTGCTGATCTCGTGTCACTCAAGCTTGCGAAGGATAGTATTTTGAGTAATCATCCCGACTATCGCATCCGTTTGATCAAAGACGGGCACACCCTCGACGTCGTGTTTCAGCATTAGGTCTACTGCTTCATCGCACCGAGTACTAGTTCTCACAAATACGATGTCAGTGACCATAATATCATCGACGACGAGTTTCCTTATCCGTGAATCTTGATAGTGGGCTTTGACTATATCTCTAAATTGGCTCATCGCCTTCGCGATGTCATTCTCTGTTATAATGCCAACGAGCTTGTTGTCCTCAACGACCATCATCCACCACGCATCTTCGTCGATCATCCTTCGCCTCACGTGGGTCACTCGGTCGAAAGGCGAACACGTTACGGGCGGATCCATGATTTCGCCTGCAGATCCGACTGGTCTGCTGGCTTTGACGATCTCGTTAAACGTTATCCACCCTGTAGATTGGTCACATACGACGACCAATACCTCGGAAGATTTCATCAGGAGGTTGATCTCGCCTGTAGTCAGTGCGCCGCTTACGGTGGTGAACGTCTCATCAACTGCTTTGGTCACGTGAAGTGATGAAGCTGGCTTAATGATATCGCCACTTTCCCCCAGTGTGCGTGCAATCCCTTTTTTCGTTAAAACGCCGAAGATCTCCCCTTCGTTCGTGACGAGCAGTTGATTGACTTTGTGTTTTTCCATGAGATCAAGGGCGTGGGATATTCGATCAGTTTTATCGATCATGTACGCCCGCGCCGCTAGATCTGATGCTGTGCTTGAGGCGTCTTTATCGAATCGCATTAGTTACTCCCGTCGTTGATCAAGCCAAACAGACAGTCACCTTATTCTACCATCCTCTTAACGATGTCGGTTTTCGATATAACGCCCACGACCGACTCCTCTCTGACGACAGGAATGGCATCTATTCGTTTCGCAATCATCAATCGGGCGGCGGCCACTGCTCTTGAATTACTGCCGATCGTTATGAGCGGCTCTGACATGATGTCTTCTGCAACTTCGAGCACTTTTCGCACATATCGATTTTTTTGCACGCCTGCGTGTTCGGCCTTTCTCACCATCACAACGTCTTTTGAACTCACAAACGGCTCTTTGGCAAAAGTTAGATTAGTATGCGTAATTATGCCAACAGGAACGCCGTTCCCTTCCTGAACGATCGTCCGAAAAACGTGGTTGGTTTCCATGTCGCGCAACACGTGGTTGATAGAATGGTGGCGGTGGCACGTGAGAAAGGAAGCGGTCATTATAGTCTTGACCTGCACTCTCGAGTCTGTGGTTGCAAAATAGGTTACCAAATCAGTCTCAGTGAAGATGCCAACCAGTTCGCCATCTTTTACTACTGGAAGGCAGCCGATCCCGTTTGCTATCATCTCCTGAGCCGCATTCACGATTGACGTCTCAGGTAAAGTAGTGAGCGGATTCTCAGACATTATGGTCTTGGCTAAGGCGCGATCTTGATGTCTCCTTCGCCAACCCGCCTCTGACGACTCGAGCATCTTCGCGAGGTCGTATTTGGCGATAACCCCGACAAGAGCCCCCTCATACGCCACTACTACCCTGCCCACTTTGTGCTTAAGTATAACATTTTTCACGTGACTGACAGTATCATCAGGTGAAACTGTGTATACAGGCGCACTCATTAAATCGTCGACTTGCATTTCATTCCCCTACTCTGGCTTTTTTGCGCTCTCTCTTCACTAAGTCAGGAATACCTTGAAGGCTGTTAGCAGTCTTATTCGCGAATGACAGGTGACAATGCTGCTCGACTGTCTGATTAGAAGATTTGAAGGTTACTGTGCATCCGGCAGCCGCAACCAAAAAACAGAATGGCGCGCGAGGTACCGAATACGCTGCTCTTTTCATCTAGTCGCATCCTGTCGAGTCAATAGTCTTGCACGTCCGATAAGAACTTCCTACCCACCGAAAACTTTGCAAGCGCGATGCTTGATATGAGCCTTTTGAGCGCTGCGATGCGTAATCGGCTTATGGAGAGGCTTTACAACCGCTTTTTAGTCCGATTACGTGCCGCAAAGCTTTTATGGATTATTACGCGTGCCTCTTTTTATGTAAGTTTTCGCCCCGCTCAGTAACGTCACTGCACGTCAACGATCTTAATCAATCATGACAAAAGCCATGAGCCAACGCGACAATTTTCAGCCACAATCTGCGAGACTCGTCTCAAACGGGCGCTGCATCGTTTCCTGAGATCACTGCGGCTGTTTGATTAACTTTCTATCGACGACGATGTAATCCTTTATCGCCCTGACCGCGTCAAATGGTAGAAATATAAAGTCGTTTTCTGTCCGAAACTCCTGCAGATTCAGGTCGGGATCGGGCTTCACTTTGAGATCAAGGATATCGCCTGTGTTCCCATCTACAATGAGGTCATAGAGCGTGCCGATGTCTGTACCATCGCTCCCCATTACTTGCTTATTAGACAGATTCTTAGCGAATATCTCCTTCTTCATCTTTGCTTGCTATGTACTTATCATATAAAGGGTTTCTTGTGCCCGGCGCTCACTGATAGCTTATGTGCGTCGTCGGCTCAGCAGGTCGCCCCCCTGCAAATTTCTGTTTTATCTGCTCGTAGTATTGCATCGTGTGTTCGTCAATCGCCGGCCGTACTTTTTTGAGTGCTTCTCTAAAGTGCCGCATTTCAATGGAACTTATGTCCATCGCCTCTCGTAGCGCGAGCATTGCCGCTTCTTTGCAGAGAGTCTCTAGGTCGCTGCCCACGTACCACTCCGTAAGATCCGCAAGCTCTTCGATGTCAACGTCATTCGAGAGAGGCATTGTCCGCGTGTGGATATTCAAGATTGATACTCGGGCACTCTTCTGAGGCGCCCCAAGGAGTATCATTCGGTCGAATCGTCCTGAACGTAAGAGCGCCGGATCCACTATGTCAGGCCGATTCGTAGCGGCGATCACGACAATGTCCTTGAGATCTTGCAATCCGTCAAGCTCCGTCAGCAGAGTGTTCACGACTCGTTCCGAGACCCGTGACGTGTCTTCTACGCCTCTCATCGGGGCGAGCGCATCGAGTTCGTCGAGGAAAACAACAACAGGCGCCACTTGTCGCGCCTTCTTAAAAATACTCCTTACTGCACGCTCTGATTCGCCGACCCATTTACTCATCAGCTCTGGGCCCCGCACACTTATGAAGTTCGCTTCAGTTTCATTAGCCACCGCTCTGACGATGAGGGTCTTACCAGTCCCTGGCGGTCCGAAGAGCAAGATGCCTCGGGGCGGCTTAATACCCATTCTTCTGAATGATCCGGGCTCTTTCAGAGGCCATTCTATCGCTTCGATCAACTCCTGCCGCGCTTCCTCAAGCCCGCCTACGTCGCTCCAGGTGGTATCAGGAATTTCGACAAGGATTTCACGGAGGGCACTCGGCTGAATTTCTCGAAACGCTTCGCTGAAATCCTCGTTAGTGATTTCCATTTTAGTGAGGATCTCTGCCGGAATCTCCTTGTCGAGGTCGATTTCTGGCATGTATCTCCTCAAGGCACGCATCGCCGCCTCTTTCGTGAGCGAGAGAAGATCTGCTCCCACAAAGCCGTGGGTGATGCTCGCTAGCGTTTCAAGCTCGACGTCGCTGGCGAGCGGCATGTCCCGCGTGTGAATCTGTAGTATCTCCTCTCTGCCGCTATAATCCGGCACCGATATTTCAATCTCCCTGTCGAACCGCCCCGGACGCCTCAAAGCGGGATCTATCGCTTCAACCCTGTTTGTCGCTCCGACTATTATTATTTCGCCCCGCTCTTCAAGCCCATCCATTATGGTAAGCAGCTGCGCCACAACGCGTCGCTCGACTTCTCCGGTTACGTCTTCGCGCTTCGGCGCGATTGAATCAAGCTCATCGATAAATACAATCGAGGGAGTGCGCTCGCGGGCTTCCTCGAAGATTTCACGCAGTCTTTGCTCGCTTTCCCCGTAGTACTTACTCATAATCTCAGGCCCTGCTATCGAATAGAAGGTCGCGCCCGATTCATTCGCAACGGCTTTTGCAATGAGCGTCTTGCCAGTACCAGGGGGGCCGTAAAGCAGCACGCCGCTCGGTGGCGTTATGCCAAGGGTTTGGAAGACTTCGGGATGCTTTACAGGAAGTTCGATCATCTCTCGTATGCGCTGTATCTCGTCGCCTAGGCCCCCGATATCTTCGTACGAGATGCCAGTAGCTCGCACGGATTCAAACCCTTTGACGGGCTTATCCCTTAGATCAAGTTGGGTCCGCTCAGTGATGAATACTACGCCGAGCGGACTCGTATTGACGACGACAAGAGGCACGGCTTGACCCGGCACCCGCAAGAGCGGGTGTGACGCGACACTCATAATGGGCACGACGTCCCCCTGAACCATAGGGCGCTTGAGCAGCTGACGGTGCACGCTCTCCGTCATCTCGGCAAGCGGTTGGGCAACACTCCCCTCAGGAGGAGCAAGCACAACTTTCTGCGCTTCGTTCACCTTTGGCTTGCGCACAAGAACGCGCTCCCCCATCCCGACGCCTGCGTTTTGACGAATGAAACCATCTATCCGTATGATGCCCTCGTGCCAATCCTGACGATCGGCCCGCCAGACTTTTGCAGCGGTACTAGTCTTGCCAACGATCTCAATGATTTCTCCGGGAGATAGCTGAAGCTTCAGAAGTGTGTCTGGGTCGAGTCGAGCGATACCTCTGCCAGAATCGTTCGGATACGCTTTGGCGACTTTTAGCTGGGCCTCTTGCGGCATGCGATCAGAACCTAAGCTTATATGATAACATGGTGATATATAAGGGTGGCTAAAAGAACCCTAATTGCATAATATGACCATACTTGCATTTGAGCCTTTTTCCGGCGCTTCGGGAGATATGCTGACCGGCTGCCTCATCGATCTTGGCGCGGACGCATCCGCCGTTCGGGAGAACATGGAAGCCGCGGGCGTCGAGGTCCAGATCTGCCAGGTGCAAAAGTCTGGGATACGGGCAGTACGCGTCAACGTGATCGCACACGACGGGTCACGCTCGTACCTGGAACTCATCGACGCGATTCAATCATGCGGGATCAATTCATCGATACTCGCTGACGCGAGCGCGATATTTGGGATCCTAGCAGAGGCAGAGGCAGCCGTGCACGGAGTTCACACAGATGAGCTCGTATTCCACCGCGTGGGCGCTCAAGATGCCGTTGCAGATGTGATCGGCGCCTGCACTGCTGTTTCACAACTCCAGGTTAACTCCGTATTCACGGCTCCGATATGCGTGGGCGGGGGGTCTGTAGAGACTGATCACGGGCATCTGCCCGTACCCGCTCCTGCGACTACTGCCATACTCTCCAAATACCACCTGATAACCAGAGGGGGGCCCGTTGAAGGCGAACTGCTCACCCCGACAGGTGCGGCAATACTTGCATTTTTCACCGGAATTTCGGACGTTTTCTTGCCACAAATGACCATCGAGCGCGTGGGGTACGGCGCTGGGTCTCGAAACTACCTTCACGCAAACGTCCTGCGTGCCACGCTCGGCCAGGTCAATGAAGAACTGCTGCTCGATGATGTCCAGGTGCTTGAAACCAACGTTGATGATGTCACAGGGGAGGTGCTCGGAAGCCTCATAGAGGGGCTCCTCGAAATTGGCGCGCTCGACGTGGCAATAATACCTACGACGGGGAAAAAAAGCAGAACTGGACACATTATCCAAGTGATCGCCCGACCCGCTGAATCGCACCGACTTGCAAAGACGATCATTAAAGAAACTGGCAGCTTAGGGGTGCGAATCACGCCTACACATCATAGAATCAAGACATTGAGGCGTTTTGAGCCCGTAACGGTGCGCATAGGCAATGAATCCCACGCGATCAACGTAAAAGTCGCGACAGATCAGCACGGGACTATACTCAACGTTGCCGCCGAATTTGACGATGCAAGTGCGCTTGCCAAGAAGCTAAATATCCCTGTTAAGCGTGTTATGAGGATGGCTGAGCAGGAGGCTTGGGATCGACTCGGCAACTAGTGCGTTTTATTCTCGCCTGCTCCCGCATGTTCCGCGAGAGCTTGACTTATCGTTATTTCGCCTTTTGCTACCCGTTGGGCAAGATTTCGCGAAATTGTTGTTCGACCTTCAGAGAGCTCTCTGGTCCTCTCTTGAATCAGCCGGATCTCACCCTTCGAAGGGAGTACGTCTTGATGTCCCGCAGGGGTGCCTTGCGTGGATGCGATGTTGATGGCGGCAACGATATCTGAAATCGCGATTCCTGCCGTGCCCTTCCCCAGGTAAGGCGAAGTTCCGTTTTCATCGACGAACTCAACGGCGATGCCGTGCGAAATTAAGGCGTTTGCTAAGTACGTGCTCGTCAGGCGTGCTCCGTTTCCAATTCTTACGAGGATATCAGGATAGGTCTGCTGAATGCGCTCCACAATCTTCGAAGCCTGTTTTAAAGGGACACGGTAAACCGCTTCAACGATACCATTCGCGACGACGGCAATCCCGGGTTCATCTCCTGGATCGATCCCTATGACGGCACGTTCAGGCACGCCGGTGTTCCTGAGACGTCGCATCGCTTCGCTGACTGCCATCTCGGGATCAGACGCGATAACGACATTCGGAAAGCAGATCGCGCCCGCCTCTTTGTCAGAAGTAATCACCACGCCAACTTCGCGTCCTATAGCTTCGCTTGGCGCAACAGTTACAAATTTGAGCCTCTTTTCGCGAAGCTCTTTGGTGATGTCCTGGTAGAGTGCGAAGTCCGTGGTTGCTAGGGCTATGTAGATCTTTGCTCCTCCTGTTTTTATTGTGGAACGAAAGTTTATAACTCTAACTCTCTATAATGCCATAGCAAGCGGCTTTGCGTTGTTTTTGAGGTTAGATTTGCTTTAAGGAAGTGAACAGTGACGCTTTATCCAAGTACCTGCCGCGGCATCGATTCTCTCATCGGCGGCGGCTTTGCGACAGGAGTCGTGTCGCACATCTATGGAGAGCCGGGAAGTGGGAAGACCAGCCTATGCATACAGCTAGCTGCGAACGTCATAAGACGCGAAAAGCGCGTGATATTTGTCGCCTCTGGTCCATTCCCAAGCGAACGCTTCGCTCAGATCGCTGCAACAGACACTGTACCGCTCAGCCAAAAACTGCTCGTTTTCGAGGTGAAAAGCTTCGACCAGCAGCTGGCTACGCTGCGTAATATCAAGAAAATAGCGAAGGAAAGTGTAGGGCTTATCATTTTCGACGCCGTGACCACGTACTATCGGCTCGAACAGGCAAAAGACAAAGAAATTAGGTCGCGACACGCCTTCGTCAATCAAGTTCTTTTGCTGCTCGGTTTAGCTAAAAAGTATGACCTGGCCGTTGTGGTAACCAATCAGGTGTATGTCGACACCGACACCAAGCAGGTGCTGCCTGTTGCTGGGTATTTGCTTGATAACGTCTCCGCCATCGTTTTACAGTTCGTAAAAACTCACTCGGAACGGCGATGTGCGATATTGAAGAAACATTCAATAATGCCGCTCGAGACAACCGCGTATTTTAATATTACGGATCAAGGACTCTCCGATGCTTAACCTTTTTTAGGAAATAGATGCCCTTAAAGACCGTTTCCGCCGGCCCCTCCATCAGGGCGCGATCGTTCTTCAAAGTGATTTTCAAAGAACCTCCTAACGTTTTGACGGTGACCCGAGTGTCTACGAGACCCATCTGATTCGCGACAGCCGCGGCTGCGACAGCACCGGTGCCGCAGCTGAGAGTCTCACGTTCCACGCCGCGCTCGTACGTCCGAACAACAAGCGCATTACCATCGACTTTCACAAAATTGACGTTGGCTCCTTGAGGGAACACGGGATCAAACCGAATCTTTACTGCTAGGTCGTGCACGTCGACGTCAGCTTGATCGTCAAAGATCACCGCATGAGGGACGCCGGTGTTGACCGCAGAAACCACAACCCCGTGCATAGTTTCGATGAATTGATCGCCAGTCCCCAGAGCTGGTATCACTAAGCGGGCAAACTGAGGCTTGCCCATATCGACAATTACCGAGCTTTTCTTAGCAGTGACCTCGCGAACCCCCGCCTTTGTTTTCACCGTGACCCTGCCGCGCTTCACATATCCGGCATCGACGGCGTAAATGACCAGACAACGAATGCCGTTTCCGCACATCTCCGCTTCAGAACCGTCAGGCTGAAGCAATCGCATGCCGAGATCGACCCCCGCAGGCCGCGACACGAAAAGGATCCCATCGGCGCCTATGCCAAACCGACGATCACACGTCTTTATGGCAAAACTCGCTTTGTTTTTGATGGTCACTTTCTCGGTCTCGTCAATGACGACGAAGTCGTTCCCATTACCGTGCATCTTGACGAACTCTATCGCCCTCATAGCACCCCCCTCATAGCAGGCGCGGCGGAATACGCTGCCCGATCAAGAGATCGTCGTAGGTTTCGCGCCTTCGAATGATTTCTGCTTCGCCCGCGCTAACGAGGACTTCACCAGCGCGCGCGCGTCCGTTGTACTGAGAGCTCATGGCAAACCCGTACGCGCCTGTGTCGAGTATAGCGATTAGGTCCCCTTTTTCAACGTGTGGAAGACGTCTATCTCTTGCCAGTATGTCGCCGCTTTCGCATATCGGGCCAACGACCGTGTACACGTGATCGGGTGTTTTATCGAGTTTATTAGCGACGATCACCTCGTGGTACGACTCATACAGGGTCGGCCGGAGCAGTAGATTAAACCCGGCGTCAACGCCGACGAAAGTGCTATGCGCCTCCTTGACGGTGTTTACCGCACAGAGTAGAATTGCGCCGTCACCCACGACGTATCTTCCCGGTTCAAGCACGAGCTTGGGGCGCACCCCCAGCGCGCGTGTACGTTCCGTGAAGATCGGCAGAATCACGTTCGCGAGGTCAATTGGGGTTGGAGCCGTCCCGGCGTACGGTATGCCCAGTCCGCTGC
Source organism: Halobacteriota archaeon (assembly GCA_050011655.1). GTDB lineage: Archaea > Halobacteriota > Bog-38 > Methanoflorentales > Methanoflorentaceae > Methanoflorens. The sequence goes on from JBEKIR010000006.1 coordinate 23,500, forward strand.
CGATGTCAACGAAATCGAGTTCGAGCTCAAGGTCGTTGCTGAGCTTTTCAACGAGATCCATCATCCGCGTCATCATCTCTGCGAAGGGGCTAAGCTCGAGAATCTGTGAACCGATATGGCAATGAATGCCAACAGGCCGGACACCTTCAAGTGAGAGCGCCTCAGCGTAGCACGCAAGCACCTGAGTGGTGGGGATTCCAAATTTGGATTGTGCCAGGCCCGTTGCGATCTTGGGGTGAGTCACAGGGGATACGTCGGGATTGACCCTAAATGCGATTTCGACCTCTCTGTCTGCGTCTGAGGCAATTCGTGCGAGCGCTCGGAGCTCATCAGGTGAGTCGACGGACACCCTCACGCCGGTTTCACACGCCATTGCAAGTTCGACGTCCGTTTTAGCGTTTCCATTGAAGAGGATGCGGCCGGGTCGGATCCCTGCAAGGAGGGCAGCATACAGCTCACCGTCGGAGAATACATCGGCGCCGGCACCTTCTTGCGCGAGTATGCGTAGGATCGCTATGTGGCCATTCGCCTTCACAGCGTAGTATACGTCCGCATCGGGGAACGCGGCCGCGAAGCGCCGGTAGTTGCTTCGAATGCGCCCCTCATCAGTGACATAGAGCGGCGTGCCGTGCTTCAGTGCGAGCTCAACGGCGTCGGCGCCCCCAATGATGAGGTGGCCGTTCTTCTCGCCAAGATGTTCGCGGGTGCCAAAATCCATTAGAGGACCTCCTGGAGCCGCGTCACTGCCTCCTCGATCGTGCTGACGGGCACCGTCAACGCGAATCTGATGTAGCCCTCCCCGTGGTCCCCGAAGCCACTGCCTGGCGTTGCGACAATTCCGGCGTTTAGAAGTCGCATTGAAAACTCGAGGGAGGAGCTTCCGTCTGGCACGGGAGCCCAGACGTAAAACGTTGCCTTCGGCTTGTCCACGGACCAGCCGATGTTCCTGAGGCCATCGACCAGTGCGTCTCTGCGCTCTGAATAGAGTTTCTTGAGCACGTCAACCGTGTCCTGTGGCCCCGTCATAGCTGAGATCCCTGCTTCCTGTACCGCTTGGAATGCGCCTGAATCCAGGTTCGATTTGACTTTTCTGAGGCCGGCTATGACGTCGGCGTTTCCTACTGCAAACCCAATTCGCCAGCCGGTCATATTGTACGTTTTGGAGAGGCTGCCGATTTCGATTCCGACATCCATTGCCCCTGGTGTGGAGAGAAACGACGGAGCTGCGTAGCCGTCATAAGTCAACTCTAAATACGCTGCATCGTGGCAGACGATAATATCGTTGTCAGAGGCGTAATCGACGATGGCTCTAAAAAAGCCACTGTCAGCGACAGCGGCTGTCGGATTGTTCGGATAGTTGATGAAGAGCAACTTGGCATCAGTCACCGCCTTGTCAATATCAGGCAAGAACCCGTTGTCAGCAGTGAGTGGCATGCTTATTGGCTTGCCATCAGCCATGATAGTGGCTATCCGGTACACGGGATACGCGGGATCGGGAACAAGGACTTTATCTCCTCGGTTGATAAATGCCAAGGGAAGATGCGCTATGCCTTCCTTCGATCCGATCAGTGCAGAGGCTTCACGCGCTGGATCCACGGCGATACCTTTCTTTGCGTACCAGGCACTCACGGCCTCTCTAAATGCGAGCATACCTTCAGAGGACGGGTACCGATGGTTCGCATCGTTGTGCGCGGCGCGCACGAGCGAATCTATGATATGAGGCGGCGTTGGCTGGTCTGGGTCTCCCACTCCAAGATCGATGACGTCGATTCCCTGTGCCTCCTTTTCTGCCTTTAGCGTATCTATTTGGGCGAAAACGTAGGGCGGCAGCACGTCTAGCCTCTTTGAATATTTGATTGTCTCGTTCACCATGCGTCCACCGAGGTGGCAGGCTGCGAAATCGGTGTCCCAAGCGCAGCTTCCAAAACCGTGAAACATCGCAACGTGTAACGATTTGCGATTGCTCATCATCATTGAAGTTCCTTTTCGAATAAAGACTTATTGGGGGGCCAAGTGAACGAGCAGCTGCGACTTGTCCCTGCATTGAAGCGAGCTGACACGAAACCAACCGGTTCATCGGTTGCTCGTGGATGACGCACGTCGAATCAGCCCTTGGTGAAGATGCAAACCATTATTGTCTAGAAGCTTTCCATATTCGCGAGAGCTGATTCCGCGGATAATCGCAATCTAATTACGGCGCTCGTGATCGCAGCGCTGATGACGCTGGCGGTGACGGCGGCCGGCTGCACGACGACTACGAGCCCGTCTCCGACTCCGATCCCAGAGAGCGCCACGACGAGTGGCAACAACACGACTTTTTCAAGTGGTACTGGTTTTAATATTACGTATCCAACTTCGCTCAAAGTAGATACGTCAACCAATCCATCTAGCCCAGTGCAGATATATGTCTATGTGAATCCTAATTCGAAAGTTGACGGTGTTAACGTGGGCACGTACTCACTCTCCGTCGTCAACAACTCAGCGATTTCGTAGGTTTCAACTTGAACGCGCTTTAAAAAGTAACAGCAGCACAGGGTTTTACAAGAACTTTACGATTCTTAATGAGACCAATTTGACATTCGCTGGCCAGCCTGCATACCAAATCGTTTTCCAAGGAATCATTCCTCAGCAGATCAGCGCGACAAGTGTAACTAATACATCAGTCAAAGAGACACAAATCTGGCTGGTAAACAATAACACGGGATATGTCGTAACCTACAAAGCCATTTCAAGCGACTACGACACGTAGTAGCACAGGCACAGCGAATAATCAACTCATTCGAACTGACTTAATCAGAACGCCGACACGCGATGAGTAGAGAATCAGAGCTTCTCTGCTCCATATTTTTTGTTTAAAGTCTATTCGAGTTAACACGAACAAAATCGCGACAAATGCTGCACGAAAAAAAGATTAGTGCCACCTTGCGCCTTTGTCAAAAAAAAACTATTTAAATCAACCTTGTGTAAGATGCATCGGCCATCTCCAAATCGACGGCCGACTCGCTTACTTGGTCGAAATGACCAATACTTACGCAATAAAACAGTTTCGATGTTGTGCTGTCCGGTCTGATTTGGCTGGTCACCTCACTAAGTTTAATCAACAGTTTTTGTGCTTCACTCCTATTTGTAGTTTTTCATTATTAAACGTGATTGATTCGCGGAATTAAGCAGCGTAAAGGACAGAGCGCTTTTATGCGTGCAGCCCCCATCACGCTGGAACCGTTGTCACGAAACCTTTTCTTGCTGTCAAACGAAAAACGTTGGCGAAACGGACTATGGATCCTCAAAGCATATCGTATAGGTAATCATAGGACAAGTGAGAGTCAACTATCTGCGTCTTCCCGCAAGCAAGCGATTCCCTGGTCGCGCCAAAATCAGCGCAACGTATCAGCGTTTTGCCATTTCCTATTTCCGCGGCCTGGTGCGCGTCGCTGGTCCCTATGACGGGTTTATCATATTGACGGGCGAGCCGTTGCGCAAGCGCGTTGCGCGAGGCGCTCGTTTTCGAATTGAATCCCTCAATGAGATCGAGTCGCTCAATCGCCTCGGGGCGCAATAGGTTCTTCCCAACTCGGAATGGATGCGCCCAAAAAACGATGCCACCTTGCGCTTTGACCTCGGTGATTACGTCCACAGTGTTTCTGGACTCAATTTCCTCTGTGAGAAACAAACCGATCAGGTCCTCCTTGTTCGCCGTTTCAATTTCTGCGCCGACGATGACCAAAAAATCAGGATCGTCGTTCAACCTGCGCGTCTCAACTGCGCCCTTGATAGTCAAGTGATCCGCGACGGCAATGCCGTTCAATCCAAGTTTCTGTGCGACCTTGAGAATTGTGGCCGGCGCCATCGTACAATCGCCCGAGTATTTTGAGTGAATGTGCAGATCAAAGATCACGTTCCGTGCACCTCGATAGACGCGCCCGCCGTCTACAAACTGATCGGCGTTCGCATGCGAAAACTCAAGTCTACTACTCCAAAGGCGGCCAATAAACATTTGTATCTTTCGCCATCTCTCCGCAACAGGACGGAGTTTCTGCAGCTGCGGAGGTCGTGACTACACAGGAAATGAAACAGTCAAGCCTGGCGCCACGGAATAACTGTCGATGAAAACGCTCGTCGTTTTTTATTCTCGCACGGGAATCACCAGAAAGGTGGCTGAAACGATCGCGCGAGCCCTCTCGCGAGACGTCGAGGAGATCGTCGCCAGAGAGGGCCGAAGCGATTTTCGGGGTACGGCCTTTCACGCGAGGAGGCGGTGCTGAAAAAGTCCGCGGCCATCAAAAGCACGAAAAAAGATCCTGCGCGGGGGATCTCACGATCGTTGGCACGCCAATATGGGTCCAAACCGTATCAAGTCCTATGCGGGCGTACATCTCGCGCAAGAGAAAGCGATTTACTCGTGTCGCGTTCGTTTGCACCCCGGATCATCAAGGGGCGGAGAGCGCGTTCGAAGAGATGCGAATTGTGCAAGGCAACTCCGGTTGCCACCGTCCAAATTCTGCACAAAGTCGTAGAAGACAACTCGTGCGTCGAGAAGATCGAAAGCTTTCTGGTACGTATCGGCAATCTGCAAGCGGTACTTGAAGTTTAAAAGCGCTGGCCATTCCTGCTCGCAAGCTCCCGGCGCGACGCTTTCGTGTGGGCGTGCGCGGAGTAACAAACTAAAGTTGTTATAAATCTTAAAATAGCTACTGGCTGTATAATTCATTGCCTCGGTCTTAAATTACTAAGGTCGTTAACGGAATCTCGGTCGTTCCACAGAAAGGGTCGATGCATGGGTTGTCTCACGCTTATCGTGAGCGTGTTGGTTCTGTGGAAAAAGAGACACGTTGGATATGTCGCGAAGAGGAACCTGTTAACGACCTTAGGATGCTTTTTTTGTAACGGTTATTAGTCTCGCTTTTTTACACGAATGAGCGAACGGGCGCTTACCAATGGCTGACAGCGCCGGTATAGAGGGTGGTCTAACGACCGTCGGCCTTCGCGGCTGCGGCTCTCATCGCTCATGCTCCTCTGGCGCAGGAACTGCTGAGAACGGTATTAATATCGGACGGCTCATATGGGTTACCTGGAGCAGCATGGACGTAACGGATTTACCAGAGAAGATTACGCGTTTTTACACTCGGCTTGACTTCACTGAGCTCTATCCGCCGCAAGCCGAGGCATTGGATTGCGGGCTGCTCAACGGCGCGAGTATGGTCGTCGCGACGCCCACTGCTTCCGGCAAGACGCTGCTCGCGGAATTCGCGATGCTCAATTCGATCGCCAATGGCGGCAAATGCCTTTACATCGTCCCCCTGAGAGCGCTCGCTTCGGAGAAGTTCGACCGGTTCTCGCTATTTGCCGCGTCTGGCGTTCGAGTCGGGATATCAACGGGAGACTACGACGTTCGTGATGACAATTTGGGACGCAACGATATCATAGTCACCACTTCGGAGAAGGCCGATTCACTGCTGCGAAACGGCGTTTCGTGGATGCAGGCGCTTAGCGTCGTCGTCGCGGACGAGATACACTTGTTGGACTCGATAGATCGCGGTCCAACACTCGAAGTAACGCTCACTAAGCTTAAGAGACTCAATCCGACAGCTCAAATTCTCGCGCTCAGTGCAACGGTCTCCAATGCCGACGATGTGGCAGCCTGGCTTGACGCGCAACTCATAAGAAGCGACTGGAGGCCCGTCGCACTTCACGAGGGCCTTTATCTTCCTGAGCGCGCCGTTATCGCTTTCGTACACGACGCGCCACCGCGCGGCATTGTGAAAAAAGCCGTTTCAGATGGCGCCACCGACCCAGCGATTGCACTTGCCATCGATACTCTGCGAGAAGGCGGCCAATGCTTGATCTTTGTCAATACACGGAGAAATGCCGAAAGCCTTGCAAAGAGAGTGGCAACGACGCTCCGGTCACAGCGGGATTTCGAGTGCAAGGAGCTTGCTGCGAAAATCCACGGGGAGACTGGGATTGCTGAGAAGCTCGCTTACTGCGTGAGCCACGGGGCGGCATTTCACCACGCCGGCCTTCTCAGCGACCACCGGAAACTCGTCGAAACGTGGTTCCGCGCCAACCTTATTAAGGTCATCGTCTCGACGCCCACTCTTGCGTCGGGACTCAACCTTCCTGCCCGAAGGGTCGTTATCAGAGATTACAAGCGTTACGACGCGAACTACGGCATGACGGACATTCCCGTGCTCGAATACAAGCAAATGGCCGGTCGCGCGGGGAGGCCTGGATTCGACGCGTACGGGGAGGCAGTTCTCATCGCGAAATCGCCGGGTGAGTGTGAGGCGCTCGCAGACCACTATATTCTCAGCGAGGCCGAAGACGTTATTTCAAAACTTGGAACGGAAACGGCACTTCGCATGCACGTTCTCTCGACTATTTCAAACGGTTTCGCGCACACGAGGGCTGATCTCGAACAGTTCTTTGACGCGACGTTCTTCGGATTTCAGCAGAAGACGGGACTTAACCTCTTGCGATATACGATCGACCGCGTTTTGGCATTTCTCGAGAACGAAGAGATGCTTGTCGATTCGAGCGGGCGCGTCAAGGCGACGACATTTGGGCATCTCGTATCGCGGCTCTATGTCGATCCGCTGACTGCGGTGAAGATACGAAGAGGACTAAGCAACGCCGAGATGGTGAGCGACGTATCGCTGCTCCACCTCATCTGTTCAACCCCGGACGTTAAGCGCCTGTTCATGCGAAGCAAAGATTACCGCGTGGTAACTGAATTTGTCAATCGGCACCTCGATGAGTTCCTGGATGAGATTCCTAATCGATTCAGAGACGTCGATTACGACTGGTTCCTCTCTGAGGTAAAAACGGCAATGCTCGTCAACGACTGGATAACCGAAGTAAGCGAGAAGGAGATCACCGAAAGCTACAACGTCGGGCCAGGCGACATCAGAAATCTCGTCGATACAGTGCAGTGGGTGAGTCACGCGCTCGCCGAGCTTGCGGCCTACCTCAAGGTTCCTTCAAGGAAACAAGCCCGGGAGCTCACAGCGCGCATCCAGTTTGGTATCAATCGTGAGCTCCTCGATCTCGTGCAACTGAAAAACATCGGGCGGGTTCGCGCTCGAAAACTGCACGATGCGGGTTTCACAAGCCGAAAAGGACTAAAAAATGCTCCTTTTGAAACGGTGGCGGCACTTCTTGGTCCTGCCGTCGCGTCAGATGTCTTTGCGCAACTCGGCGAACGCCGCGGCGTTCTTGATCGAAAGGATCGGGGGGACGCGACGTTTCTCACAGACGAGTGAGCCAACCCATGCAATATGACGTTGTGGCCGGAAAAATCACCATTGGGAGCGTCCCGGCTTTCTTGAGGGAGCTTGATGCCATTGCACAGTCAAGCAACACGACAATTCAAGCCGTGGACGCCACAAAAGTCGCCTGCAGGCGACACGTTGATTGTGCAGTACGCTACGCTATGCGGTCGTTTCGCGATCATCGAAACATCGCCAGGGACCTTGGCGTCGAAATCCTGCTCTACTTGAGCGCTTGCCGGCAGATACGAAAAGCGCTTGAGATGGGCGTTCACGAAGGGGAAATGGACGTGTTGTTGATTGTCGTCGGTGCGAAGAAATCAATTGTAAGAGCTGCGACGCAGCTTACGAGCTTTATACGCTCAGACCCGCGGGTTATGGAGTACGACGAAACAAAAAACGCGCCATTAATGCACGCGTTTAAGATCACTGAGCAGGAGATTGCGGCTGCAGGCGGGCACGCGAGAATACCGGACTTGGTGCGAGAGCGCTTAGTGCTTTTTGATGCGTTCAGATAACCCCACAAGCTTTTACAACGGGTGCCTGTCGGCTACATCTACCGTCAAAAAAAAGTAACTTGGCCACGCCCGTGCGAGTCTAACGTTGGCAACGACGCCGCCGAGCACGTGAAGCAATCTGTTAGGGCGCGCGCACGTTGACCCACAGGTGCAATTCGTAGGTCTTATCAAAGGAATCAACTAGCGTGAACTTCAGTTTCTGCTTTTCGCCTAAGGAAGTGAGTGAGATACGTATAGGCCGTTCAACGTTTTGGCCTCGGATCAGCGTCAGATTGTCGAAACGATAGAGTGTTGAATTGCCTAGCGACACCGTGCCGGCATAAGTATTGCTTGAGTTCTCGTGATTGGTGATGCCGAGGATCAGAGTAAACGGCGTTCCCGAAGTCACGTTTGTGGGATATGCGACGGTCTGTCGGTTGCTATCTAACACATAGAAAGCGCTGTAGCTGGCTTCGTTCGGGTGGGGGGCTAACAGGAGCGTCGTGCCAACCAAGGCGAGACAAAGACAAATCGCGGCTCCCACTGCCGGTAGTACGATCGGGTTGCCTGCTCCCTGGACGACTAGTCGGTCAGACTGGGGAAGGCGTCGCCACCGTGCGAACGCTGCCGTCGCGAACACCGCCACCAGCGCAGACATTGAGAGTGTGAGCGTCGTAAAATCTAATCCGAGCGTCATCAGCAGAACGCTGCCGTCAACAATTGAAACAAGAACGCTGATAATAACCGCCACTGAGACCCTCTCCAGACTCCGCAAGTCTTGTTTTTTCGGAAACAACACAACGGTAAAGAAGAAACCAGGAACGAAAAAGAACAGTGCTACCCCTATCAGCAGCCGAAAAACAGAAAAAACAACTGTATCCATCGTGCCTCAAACAAATCGTTGCAGTATTGACTCTATCAGAGATAGACGAGTCGAACCTATATAGTTAATCTTAGACGATATGGGGCAACAACATAGGCACGCTGGACCTTTGTTCGGCCTAGTGAACCAGAACGCAAGACTTAAGCTCAAAAAGCAAAGCTTCACTCTAATAACGTTTCTCGCCAGTAGACTTGCCGATCCATGAAACCTAAGGCAGCGGTGCTTATTCCGACCCTCAATGAAGAAGCAACTATCGGCCAGGTGATTGATAGGATTCCTGTTCGCGTGCTCTCGGACGAGGGTTACGGCACCGCCATGTATGTCATTGACGGAGACTCTGAAGACGCTACGAACAAACAGCCCTTGAAAAGGACGAGGCCGTGCTGACCGTCAAGCGGCCGGGGAACGGATCGGCGATGCAGCTCGCGTTTACGTCTGTTCGCGCAGATTACTTCATTATGATCGACGGAGACGACACCTACCCGCCAGAGCGCATAACGGACATCGTGCGCCTTCTCAGCACGTACGACGTCATTCTTGGCTCATGGATAAAAGGGCGCATCGAAGAGGGTGCCATGGCCCGAACCAACGTTTGTGGCAACCTGGTACTAACTGCCGTGGCTCGGATGCTCTTTAAAAAAGGTATAACTGACTTGTGCACGGGGTTCTGGGAGGTACTATGGGTACGTCGTCGACAGTGTGAACCTTGTCGCACAAGGATTTGAGATTGAAGCGGACATGTTGATTGAATGTGCGCGTGACGGTTTTAGCACGGGAGAGACGGCGATAGACTACGGCAAGGGCGCAGATCGATCGAAGCTAAGTTCCATCAGGGATGGACTGAACCTAGCGTCTTTCTTGGCGAAGCGGTGGATGGCTCCGGGCGGGAGGCGAACGCTATGAAGATCGCATATGTGATGGACGCAATTTACCCCTACAACATGGGTGGCGCGGACAAGCGTCTGTGGGAGCTTGCGCGCAAGCTCGCCGAAAACGGAGAGCACGAGGTCCACATTTACGCCATGAAATGGTGGCAGGGAGCTGATACGATTGTCACGGACAACGTTCACCTCCACGGCGTGTGCAAAGTTCGCGAACTGTACAATAAGCAGGGCGTCCGCTCGATTACCGAAGCCATCGTCTACTCTTTGAGGGTCTTGCCGGCGTTGCTGAATGCAGATTGCGACGTCATCGACTGCAACCAGTTCCCCTACTTTCCATGCTTCGCGGGCAAAGTTGCCTCAATCGTAAAAAGAAAACCGTTAGTGGTCACGTGGCTCGAGGTATGGGACACTTATTGGCGGAAGTATGTTGGACCGATCCGCGGCAGCATAGGCAGAATTGTTGAAAGATTGACGATGCGGCTCCCTGATGGTATCGTAGCGATATCGCAGAAGACGAGAGATGACCTAATACGGTGTCACGTCAAACCCGAACGCATCGACGTCATTCCCGTCGGCATCGATCTAGCGCGAATCACGATGATCGCGCCTGCGTCGACCGCAAGCGACGTGCTGTTTGCAGGAAGGCTGATCAGTGAAAAACGCGTCGATCTCTTGCTGAACGCGATTGCGATCGCGCGAACGAAGGTTCCTGCCATTAGGTGCGCCATTATCGGGGACGGTCCGCAGCGAGCCTCGCTCGAAGACCTGGCGTCAAAGCTTGGACTCGACGAGAACATCACCTTTACGGGCTTCGTCGATCAAGACGGGCTTACCGCGTTCATGAAGTCATCTAAGGTATTCGTTCTCCCTTCCGTTCGCGAAGGGTTCGGCCTCGTTATCATCGAGGCAAATGCGTGCAAGTTGCCGGTGATCAGCATACGGCACGAAATGAGCGCCGTCCGGGAACTCGTTCAAGACGGCGTCAATGGTTTCCTCGTCAGTGACGGCTCGCCCGATGAAATCGCTGACGTTATTTTGAAGCTCGTCAGCAACGACGCACTGCGTGAACAACTGGCTGAAAACGGATTCGAAATGTCAAAGAAATTCGCGTGGTCAGATATCTCAGAAAGCATTATAGACACCTACGCGAAACTGATGACTAACCAAAGGCCGCCCAGATGATTAGATCCCACTTCTTCCTGTGCCGGTGGTGTGGCGGCTACCGCTCATTCCGGAACAGGCGCGAGTGCAACCCCATATGAAGGCGCTAATCGCTTCACCGTACTATTCCGGCGTAGGCGGGCTTCAGAAGTACACGTACAGAATCGCAGTCGGCTTGCACCACGCAGGAGTCGAAACGACAGTCATAACCTGTTCACGCGTGCTCGACGAATCCGGCCCGACGGTTTTCACGCTTCCCCGACTTGCGACTGTGTCGAACACCCCGTTCAGCTTGCGCTGGTTTGGATCCATAAAGAGAGTTATCGACGAGGTTGACCCCGACGTGGTGAACGGATTTTTGCCCGTCCCGTATATGGCTGACGTCGCCGCACGAGTCACTCGCGATAGGCCGTTCGTCTTGACCTACCTCAATGACGCGGTGGGAATAAATGCGACGACCAAGCTCTTGGTAAAGGCCTACTATCGCTTCCTCGGGAGGGGCACAATTCGCCGCGCTCGTTGGATCATAACGACCTCTCAACACTACGCCGCACGTTCTCCGTTTCTCCAAGGTTATCTCAGCAAAACGTCCGCCGTGCCCCCCGGTGTAGACGTCGCGACATTCAATCCGACGGTCGACTCTAGCCACATAAGAGACAAGTACTGCGTCGACGGGCACGTTATCCTCTTCGTCGGCCAGCTAAGCAAATCCCACCGACACAAAGGGCTCCCTATTCTTATCCGTGCGCTCCCAAGTCTTGACCCAAGCGTAACCCTTGTGGTTGTGGGCGATGGAAACTGGCGCTCACACTACGCAACTTATGCGCGGCGTATCGGAGTTCAAGACCGGGTTGTATTCGTCGGGCTCATACCCGATGAAGAGATGCCTCTTTATTATCGGGGAGCGGATCTCACTGTGCTCCCTACGCTCACCGATGCCGAAGGGTTCGGGATGGTTTTGGCTGAGGCAAACGCCTGCGGCAGACCAGTCATCGGTACGAACGTCGGAGGCATCCCGTCGGTGATCCAAGATCGCTACAATGGGCTCGTAGTTCAGCCAGGCGATCTGCACGGACTTGTGGAAGCAATACGAGCGGTGCTGAGCGATGAAGAGCTGGCAGACAGGATGGGCCACAATGGCTATCAGAGGGTAAAGAGTGAATTTACATGGACTCAGGCGATTGCCCGGACTATGGGAGTATACGATGGCTTAATATGAGCTCACTTGAAAAGAATAGACTCAAGCATCCGATGGGCTTTTTTGACTCTTAGATTTCGAGGTTGTGTTCGTGAAAATCTGTATGGTCTCTAACCTTTACCCGCCATACATTCACGGTGGCGCTGAGCTGTATGTCTCCCACATCTCAGAGAGGCTCAGCGAACGTCACGATATCTCTGTGATAACTTCCGCCCCTTTTGGCCGAAACGGATTGTCAACTCACGACAAAGTAGGCGAGCGAAACGACGCCATTTACCGATTTTACCCCTTAAACCTTTACTCGAACTATTACTATTCGCGCAAACCCGGCTTTATCAAGCCACTCTGGCACGCATTCGATATTTGGAATCCACACACGTACACCTTTATAAAGGAAGCACTGAAGCGTGAGCGGCCAGACCTCGTGCACGTGCATAATTTCAAGGGGGTGTCGGCATCTGTTTTTAGTGCCGCTAAGGATCTTGGCATTCCCGCAGTTCACACCGTGCACGACTACACCCTCATTTGTCCCAAGACGACCCTGCTCACGAGAGCTAATGTCTCGTGCGTGAGTGCCCGCAGCCCGTGTCGGGTCTATCGCTGGTTGTACAAACGAATCGATCCGGCTGTCGTTATCGCCCCGTCTGACTTTGTGCTTAACACGCTTTCCGGCTTCGGGCTGTTCGCAGACGCACGAAAGCTGAAACTTCCCCTTGGGATACCGGAAAGCGAGCCCGTCACAACGGTGAACAATGGCACGTTTGACATACTCTACGTCGGCCGTCTGGGAAAACACAAGGGGGTACAGTCCCTCATCGAATCCGTAAAGGGCTTAGACCTCAAAGATGCGCGACTGCACGTCGTTGGTCAGGGTAGTGACGGAGCGCGTTTCCAACGTGATGCGCGCGATGACGACAGAATTGTTTTCTATGGCTTTTTAGCGCCTGATGCGCTGCGGCAGCTTTACAGTATCGCCGATGTGGCTGTCGTGCCGTCCATCTACGCGGAGACGTTCGGACTTGTGATACCAGAATACTATCAGCACGGGATAGCGGTCATAGGAAGCCGGACAGGCGCAATTCCTGAGCTCATCGAAGACGGGTACAACGGTTTCCTATTTCCTCCCGGTGACGTTACAGCGCTCGCTTCGCTTCTGCAAATGCTCTCGTCTGATTCGAAGCTCCGTAGCGAAATGAGCAAAAACGCGCGGACATCGGCGAGAACCTTTGATTTGGACGTCCACGTCCAGAAGCTCGAAGAAATATACGAAGAGGTCACCTCACGGTAAGGTCGTCGCCTCGCACACGCTGAGAACGCGCTGTGCGACGTTACCCCAGGCAAAAAGCATAACCGCACGTCGCCGTGCGGCCGCCCCCATCCGCTTCACTCGCCGGTTATCCTGGAGTAAATCGATCAGCGCCGCGGCGAGAGCGCCTGCGTCTCCGGGAGTGACGAGCACCCCGGAGCTTTCGTCGACCAGTTCTGGGATCGCTCCAACAGCCGTTCCGATCACGGGCGTTCCGCACGCCATCGATTCGAGCGCCGGCCTGCTAAATCCCTCGAGCAGTGAAGGCACCACCGTCACAGTGGCGCGCCGATATAGCGCGATAAGATCGTGCAGTGATACGTAATCCACAAGCGTGACCACGTCGATTACATCGAGCGCGCGTGCGTGTGCCAGCATCCGCTGCTTCAGTCGTTGCGAGTCTTTGCCTATGATAACGAGTTCAATCGGAGTGACGCGCTGGGCCGCCGCGAGCGCCTCGATCAAATACGCGACGCCTTTTCTCGCCTCAAGTCCCCGCGCGACACACGCAACGAGCGGTTTCTCGGCCACAGCGCCTTCGGTCGGTGTGTCGGCAGGTGTGAAAAGGCTCACGTCAACACCGTTAGGTACGACTCTCAGCTTCTCCGCGTGCTCCGGATACCGCGCGAGCGCCTGGGCCATCGTGTCGTTGCTGTCGCAGATAATCGCTTGAGCCCGTTTTAGTGCGCGCTTTTCGAGCGCGGCAAGCAATGTGATTGCGATGCGCGATCTTGACAGTGGTAACTGCTTCAGCTCTGACGAGGGCAGGTGGTGCAGAATCTGCACGAGAGGAGCGTTGCGATGAACTGCCGCCCCCTGCGAGAGGTCGTTAATCAGATGCACATCGCACTCTTCGAATGGCTCGTGAGCGAGCGCGTAATAATAAAAGGCCGCAACCCCGTGACCTCGTAACGGTCGAGGCAGCTGCCGGTATCTCACGTTGGGCACTCCCGCTCCAAACCAAGCGGCAGCGAAGGCGTCTGGCGGAGTCTGATATGCGTCGCAGCTATGCACGGTGAGCTGGCAGAGTGGTTCCAGCCACCGACTCAGCTCCAGAGCGTAAATGCCGGCACCGCCGATGAGGTTCCGGTCGTATTCGAAGGTCGATAGTGCTATTCTCACACGCTGGCCTCTTCTGTCGTCCATTTGTTGTTGCGTGACATAAGCTCACGTTCTGCCGATTATGCTCTTAATGACGTTCACGTCTTGCCTCGTAAACGTCCTCAGTGCGATGAGGGTAGCGAAATACACCCAGACCGCAACCCCGACTATGACGAACAGGTTGATCGGCCTCAGATAATACACGACGACCGCCATGACGAGTGACCCTACGAGCGGTTTGGGCAGAAGCCGGTGCAGCCGAATGAAGCACAAGTTTTTTGACGCGTAGTAAAAGCAGACAGAAAAAGTCGTGAGCTCTGTCGCTATCATTACGTAGCTTGCCCCGACGTAGCTATATCCTGGGATAACGAGGAGGTTGAGAATGATGTTGACGGTGACGGCGAGTCCCGTGGCATACATAACGACGCGCTGCAGATTTATCGACGTCAGCGTCGTGGTGAGCACGAAATTGAGAAATAGGATTGAGACGGACCAGATGACGATCTGTAAGACGACGATTGAGTTGTGGAATGGCGCCCCGTAAATGATGTTGATGACCTTATCTGCGAGCACGGTCGTGCCGAATGCAAGCGGAAGTCCCAAGATAACCATATAGCGAAATGACTCGTTATAAACGGTCTTCGCAAGGTCTTTCGAGGAGACGTGAAGCGTCGATATTACGGGGAATAGGGCCCCCATGAACGCTGCCGGCAGAAACGTGAGCGACACCGCCATGGCGTACGAGGCGTTGAACCATCCGGTCGCGGCATCCCCCTGGATAAACGACAGCAGCAGCGTGCTTATCTTGTAGTAGATAAGCGAGAAGAATACAATCAGTCCGAAAGAGGGAACCTCCTTGACCAGATACGTCAAAAAACGTCTGTTTAGGCTGAACGCGGGCCGCGTGAATTTTATTGAAACAAGCGCGAGGCTTGCGATGAGGTTGATCAAGCTTCCTAAAACGAACACCATGGCGAGAGCGATCAATCCGTAACCGAAATACAGCACGCTGATGCCAAGGATGACCGTTACACTCTGTTGAACGACGTTTAGGGTCGCGTCATATTCCATCCTCTCGTGGGCTTTGAACGTCGCTCGGACGATCTGCGCGAGAGCCATCAGAACGTAGGAGATAACGGCGATATAGACAATAACGGCTTTTTCCTGAGGTAGGTTCATTGCGCCGACGAGAACGAACAGGAAGCCGTAGGCGATCAAGGAAAGCGCTGTTTCAACGAACAAGATGTTTCCGACATAACGAGCGAGGTACTTCTTCTCCCTTGAGGTATCGCGGATTATGAGGTTACTCATGCCGAAATCTGAGATGACACCATAGACCTCCGCAAACGAGAATGCGAACGCGTACACACCGTATCCCACAGGACCGAGCGTCCTGGCTATGACGACGGCTAGCCCGAAGCGCATCAGACGCGTAAATATGTCCGCTGAGGCTAATGCTGCGGTATTTTTGAAGATCCTTCTCCTAGTGGTCATCTCGGACTCGGTCCCTCACTCCAGCGCTGCAGAGCTTGCATAAAAAGCGGCGCCTTCGCCAGCCGACCTCACCGACTACGCATTCGCAGCTTACGAGGCGCTCAAATTGACCGCACCAAACCCCAGCAAGCGATTAGACGTGTAACACCTCATACTTGATAAAGCATATATAATCGGAAAAGTATAGAAGGCCCAAATATGAATTTCAAGAGTCTCAGGCGCATCAGTGTCGCCTATTTGATTTTTCTGGCGCTGTGCATACCGCTCGCGATACCGGTCGGGAGTCTTGTTCAGGTCTTCTGTGCTGGGGCAGTTCTCTTTTTTTTCCCAGGGTATTTTACGTCGCTCGTCATTCTGGGAGACCAAAGCGTCGCAGGCAGGATCGGCACAGCGATTGGTTTTAGCGTCGTCTTCCTCGCCCTTCTCGAAATCGTGTACACGGCCCTGCTGATACCGGGGAACCCTCTCAGCATCGTCGGGCCGCTCTTTCTTTGGACGACCCTCACGTTCGTTTTCGCCCTTGCCTTGAACCGTGAGCAGGCACCCATCAATGCGTCCGCCCTGCTCAAGCCTGAGAATATCATAATCGTCGCGTTGCTCCTTTTCGGGGCTATTATACGGCTGTGGTATCCGGCGACGGTAGGCACGATTCCCTACTTTGATCCGCTCTACTGGGCAACCCGCGCGGCCTACTTCGCGCACACGGGCTTCACGGGCATACCTTCATTCCTGGCAGCCGGCGCTGGTGACGTTGTCCGCGAGCGAAGCTTCGAGTTCGCAATGGGATCGTTCGCGATGATCGGTAACGCGTCGATCGTTGACACGGCGATCTGGTTCGGACCCGTGTTCGGCGTTCTGGCCTCCATAATGCTCCTCGCCGTTTTGGAGCGACTCGGGGTGAGCCTGTCCGGCAAAGTCGTCGCGCTCTTCTTGTTTGGCTCAATGTCCCCGTTGTTTGAACTCTTCTGGAGGACGAACATCTCGATGATGCAGGTCATCGGCACCTATTTCGTGTTCCTTGGCATCTATCTCTGTGCTTCACGAGAGGCTGGTTCATTCCTAGCCGGCGCGTTTGTGCTGGGGCTCTCCATTGACATTCACATCCTCTACGGGGTCTACACGCCCTTCATATTCGCGTTCGTGGTGATTGCCCAGCTCATGAAACGACAGAACATGCTTACGACGGTCGCGTCTATTCCGACGTATGTGCTCGGGCTGCTGCTCTTTGCCTGGCGCTTCCTCGTTTACGGCGTGCCGACGGGCTTCACTCCGGCCCTCATCACCACCAGCGCGGTGCCGTTCGCGATGCAGTCTGTTCTCCCGCTGATTGTGCTCCAACTAATGTACCCCGATCCGACGTACGTCCTCCTTTACGTAACGCCGCTGATAGCGGCGCTCGCCCTCGTAGGACTCGCAGGCTCTGTGATTCAGACCGAAGAGTGGGAGCTTTCTCATCTCGTCTTGTTCGCCTTCATACTAGGGATATTTACCGGCTGGATCCTGTCAACCGTGTACTTTTCGTTTGCTCCGGCGACCGCTGACATCTTTCGCGGACGGGGCGTGGCGTATGCCCAAGCGGCTCTCATACCCGCTGCGGGTCTCGGGGTCTCCATGATCGAGCGATCTCTCGGACGGAGATCTGCACTTATCTCCCCGGGCAGAATTATCGCTGTCGTGCTAATTGCGCTTGTCATCTTGACCAATGCGGCGGGGGCGATAAGCACCGACAAGTATCAGTCGGTGATCGGGCAAGACGACTTCAACGCGATACGGTACGTGGCCCAAATCCCCAGCAGCAATACGACACTGGCGTTTTTCGCCCTGCCCAACCCGAACGACCCGTTTGCGAACGCAAGCTCCTCGCAGCGCGAGGCGCTGTTCTACACCACAAACCCATCTGCGTTTAATTCCTCACCGATGGCGTACCGAGACGAGGTGTCGAACAACACCGCTATGTTACAGGCCGCCATTCAAAGCGACAGAGGCTTTTACAAGTACGTGATCCTGTCGGAGAACTTCGGGAACAGCAATCGAACCGCTTTGGACACTTACCTCACATCAAACGGTTACACCGCAGTGACGAGATTTGGCGACGCGTATGTCTACGAAGCCGGCTAAGCCGCAGCGCCAGGATCACGGCTCCTGCGTTTCCGGCGGCGCGCGCAGTATCGCCCCGTTGCTTGCCGAACTCACGGCGGCGGCATATCTCTTCAAGTAGCCGCCGACGTTTTTTCGCACCGGCGTCCACGTTGCCTTTCTGGCCGCAAGGACATCGTCGGTCAGCTGCACGGCCAGCCGGTGGTTCGGTATGTCAATAATAATCTCGTCCCCGTCGTGCAAAAGCGCCAAGGGACCTCCGTCAGCCGCCTCTGGTGAGATGTGTCCGATCGCAGGGCCCCTAGTGCCACCCGAAAAACGACCATCTGTAATGAGCGGCACCTTCAGCCCCATTCCCGATATCGCGGCGGTTGGCGCAAGCATTTCGGGCATTCCTGGTCCTCCTCTGGGCCCCTCATAGCGCACGACCACAACCTGCCCTTCGCTCACCGATCCGGCCAGAATGGCCCGCATCGCCTCATCTTCGGCGTTAAATACGCGCGCTTTTCCCGTATAGCGGAGCATGTCGTCGCAGACGCCTGCGCTTTTAACAATGGCGCCGTCGGGAGCAAGGTTCCCGAACAGCACCGTGATGCCGCCTGTCGCGTGCACCGGATCGTCGAGGGGACGTATGATTGCGTCGTCACGGATGTGCGCCTCATCAGCGATCTCGTAAACGCTCTTCCCCGAGCAGGTCATTTCGTTGCGCAACAGCGTCCGAGCGCGTTTCATGACGCCGGGGACGCCGCCGGCGGCGTCGAGGTCGCTCATCGTATATGGGCCGACCGGATTCAGGGATGCGATGTGCGGCGTCTGTGCGCTCAGTTCGTCAAAAAGCGTGAGCGGGAGCGATATGCCCGCCTCGTGCGCGATTGCAGGGAGGTGCAGCGCCGTATTCGTCGAGCCGCCGATGAGCATGTCAAGGACGATCGCGTTCCGAAACGATGCCTCGGTTACGATGTCACGCGGCGTGACCCCGTTCACGATGAGGTCGACGATGCGCTTCCCGGTGGCTTCGGCAATGCGCCTCCTTCGGGCATCAACGGCTGGCGTTGTCGCACAGTAGGGAAGCGAGAGGCCCAGCATCTCGGTCATACAGGCCATGGTGTTGGCCGTGTACAGGCCCTGGCAGCTGCCGCACCCGGGACACGCCCGGCTAACGAGCTCCTCAAGGTGCGCGTCGGTCATGGTGCCCGCCTGGACACAGCCGACCCCTTCAAACGCCGAGACGAGCGTGACGTCGGTGCCTTCGTAGTACCCCGCTCGCATCGGCCCCCCCGTCACTACCATAGCCGGCACGTTTATCCGCAGCGCAGCCATCAACATCCCGGGAACGATCTTATCGCACGACCCCACCATAACCAAGCCGTCAAACTGGTGCGCTTGCGCCATAAGCTCAACGGAGTCGGCGATGTTCTCACGGGACGGAAGGGCATAGCGCATGCCGGAGTGTCCCATAGCGATGCCGTCGCAGATGCCGATAGTGCCGAACTCGAACGCGATGCCGCCGGCCAAGTGTATCCCTTTTTTGACAAACCCGGCGAGATCCCGCAGATGAAGGTGACCGGGAACGATCTCGTTCCAGGCGTTGGCGATGCCGACAAACGGCCGTTCGAGATCCTCGTCTCCCACGCCCAAGGCGTTCAAGAGGGCCCTTTGGGGTGCGCGTGTCACCCCCCTCGTTATCTCCTTGCTCCTTAGTTCCATATGCCTAAAGAATGATCGCTGAAGTTATAAAAATGAGTGCGTGTTAAGATCGCGCCAAAAGTGTGCCAAAAGTGTGCCACTTTTTAAAAATGTGTCACATTTCTACAGATTTGACGCGACTAATATCACGCCGCGTTCAGCGTGTGGGCCGTTTGCCGTTCGGAGTGCTGTTTGTAAAAAGTGAGATCTAAAAAGTGAGATCTCTTGATATATTTTTAGTTATATCTGTTGCTCTCGAGCGGAAAACTTGCGCGGCAGCCTAATACTTTAATGCTGCGTACAACGGCTTTGCTGCTGTCAGGCGCGCCGACAGGAAACACTCAAGCATCCGCGTCATAGCCACGCGTATGCCGCTTATCCGTGGTATTAGACAGAAGTCAGGCTCGAAGCAAAGCAGAGAATTCATTCTAACAAAAGCTAATTAATGTCTCCATCGTGCCATGGGATAGCATGCGACTTCGTTCTTGCGACTTCTGCACGTTTCTGCTCGGCTATTTTTTGAGCGGCTACGCTGGTCAAGAGGATGATTGGAATCATCGTGAAAAACGACGCGAGACGCGGAGAGCCACAGCAACACATACACTGCAGACACGGGCCTACGCAAATCGCTTGTTGCCGCCCGTAACGACGGCTAATTCAAACAAAAGGGCCACCGATCCGATATGGGAATCATCAGTTGATTATTCGATTATCTTCTGGAAGTTCAATGAAGCCACCACAAACATGAGGATATCAAAGAGCGCTATGACTGCAACGTCAAGCGGAAGGAGCGCCAGATTACCAGTGATCATTAGTCCCCGCACAGCATCTACGGCATATGTCAGCGGGTTAAAAACCGCGACGATCTGGATGGCGCGAGGCATTAACGCTATTGGGTAAAGGGCGTTGCTGGCAAAGAAGAGCGGTAGGATGAGCGCGTTGCCGATTCCCATAAATCGCTCCCTAGTTTTCAATAACGATGCTACAATAATTGAGAGGGCGGCAAACCCCCCGGAAATAATGAATAATATTGCGAGCGCTGCCACAAAGTAGGCAGGGTTGGGGATGAAGCTCACGCCGAGGAGGAGCGCCACGGGTATGATGATTACTACCTGGATGATTGCTCTGACGCCTGAAGACATGGATCTGCCTATAACAGTCGCATATCGGGAAGCCGGTGCCACAAGAAGCTTTTTTAAGATACCGGTATCCCGCTCCCACACGAGCGTCAAGCCGTACAAGACGGCGACGAATAGGACTGACTGCAGCATGACCCCAGGAGTGATGTAGTCAACGTACGGTATTCCACTGGTCGGTATGGCGTGTATCTGACTGAAGACCGTTCCGAAAACCACCAACCACAACACAGGCTGAACGGCCCTTGTGTACACTTCCATCCGGTCATTTCTGAGTCTCCGAAGCTCGAGCTCCATCATAGCAAGCACTACCCTTAAGGTGTCATTCACGGCGTTTGCCTCCTGCCTCCTCCTCAGCCCGCCCAGTCGTGCTGGCGGCGCCGGACCCGCGTGTCATTCCAGCATATCTCATGAAGACGTCATCCAAGGTTGGCTTCGAGGTCGCGATTCGCACGACGGGGATTTCCCCGCTTCTGAGCACATCCATGACGCCGGGCAGCGCCGTTTCTGCGTCCTCGACGGTCACGTTGAGCGTGGAGTCAGTAACAACGACGCTGTTCACGCGCTCCAGACCTCGTATCCGACCCAACGTATGGTCATCGATGCGGTGATCGGACACGCTGAATTTGATGAGCTCGCCTCGAAGTGAGTGCTTAAGTTCTTCAGCCGTGCCTGAGGTGACCATCTTCCCCATGTTGATAATTGCAACCTCGTCTGAGTAGGCGTTCGCTTCGTCCATGTAGTGCGTGCTGAAGAACACGGTCGTGCCAAACTCCTCTTTAAAGGATGTCAGCTTCTCCCACACAGCGATTCTGGCTGATGGATCGAGCCCGAGCGTCGGTTCATCGAGAAACAGAATCTTGGGCCTAATCAGCATCGCGCACGCGATCTCGAGCTTCCTGATCATGCCACCTGAGTAGGTCTTCACGAGCTGGTCCGCGGCAGCGCGCAGCCCCATGTTCTCGAGCATGTCATAGATAACCTCCTTTCGTGAGCGTGACGGTAGACCGTATATCTTAGCGTAGATGAGGAGGTTCTCGTAGCCGTTGATATCGCTCCAGACGCTCGTCTCTTGGGGGACGTAGCCGATGACTTTCCTGACCTCTGCGCCCTCTTGGACGACATCCAGCCCGAAAATGTACGCTTCACCGGACGTCGGTTTGAACTGGGTCGTCAAAATGCGCATGAGCGTCGTTTTGCCCGCACCGTTGGGTCCAAGCAATGTAAAGATGTCGCCGGCCTTGACGTCCAGGTCGACGCCGGCTAATGCCGCAACGTTGCCTTTATAAACCTTTTCAAGCCCTCTCGCGGCAATCGCAAACGTCATATAGCACGCCTCTCCTGAGTTTCGACACTGATATCGTCGACGGCGCGAAAGTTCTTGTTGCAGATCTTCGTGAGATTATGCGTTTCAACGATGTTCTTCATAGGATGCCCTATCCGCCAATTTCAAGAGTTTTTTGTGTTTAGCACGCGCAAGCTATCAAAACCACACGGCTAACCGTGCCGCCGTTTCGTTGCGCGCTGATGGCTTCTGGCGCGGTCGGTCGGATGCCAGTTCTGCGTTTTTCGTCCTCGGCCACTGTTCCCAGTTGACCTCGCATCTTGATGCAGGTACGCGGTGATCTCTACGGAATTATTTCGTTTCCGACTCTTTTTCTGGCTCTTCGTCGGCGAACTCTACCAGCTTGAGCAGGATCAGCCGCTTTTCGGGCTTTGCTTTCATAATGAAATATTCGCCTCCGCTCAGGTCAAAGAGCTCTCTGATTTTTTTCGGGATCACTACATAGTACGACGTGCCGTCTGGACGCATATACCCCTTGACGAGCACACGCTGGCGTTCCGGTTGTCTTTCTTCCTCGACCATCTGTATCATCTCTCATAACGAGTAACTGATGGACTCCGCATCTACAGTGCAAAGATACTAAATAGATACTAGATAAAAACTAGATAAAAAGAGGTGAGATCTCTCACCTCTCTAACTGCGTCTTGAGCATACGCAACGTCTCGACTTTGTGTTGAATGAGTTTGGCTTTGCACTCTTTCTTCATGATTTTTTCATCGAGCCTGCGCAGCATGTACTGCTTCTTGGCGTCGTCATCGAGCTTATCCCACATCATCTTCATCTCGACCCAGCGCTTTTTCATGCCCATACCGTGCTCCATCCCCATCTGTCCTTCAGGTTTTTCATGCATCTTCTTCTTCACCTCCTTTGATTTTGTTTATTAGTATGTTAAACATATTAATCATTCTCATCATATTAATACGTTGCGTGCGGAGCCCAGTCCACCGTTCGCAACGTAGTAACTGGCTGATTTCCAAAATGTGAGCCACGAAAAGTACGACCAAAATCGTTCTTACCTGACCGCTGTCAGCACGTTCAGCCTCGGATGAGCGATCAGGCGCTTTCGGGCGGGCGGACAGCCGCGACAAGTCAGCGCCCAATATCCTTATGTCCAAACACACAACATTGCATCGTAACTCCGAGGAATGAGACAGTGAAAATTGAGCTTGGAGCGATAAATTGTCTTTAGCCCGTGCCAACGACACTCGTAGGGGCCACGGTAGAGGGAGAGGCTAACTTCATCACCATCGCGCACGTCGGAATTATGGACCTGGGGAGCGTCTCCCTTGGGATGGCAAAAGCCCACTACACCAACGCCGGAATCAGAGAGAATAGGACGTTCAGTATCAACCTATCATCTGCTGATATAGTGAAGGAAACTGACTACTGTGGCCTCGTGTCGGGGAAGCGCATCAACAAAGCACAGCCATTTCACGTTTTCTACGGCAGGCAGGACGGCCCCTATGGTTCCTGAGTGTCCCATTAGCATGGAGTGCAAGCTCATGAAGGTGGTTGATTTTCCCAAGCACGACGCGTTCATAGGCGAAATCGTCACTACGTACGCTGAGGATGCGGTGCTAACCGACGGCGTAGTAGACTATAGCAAAGTGCGGCAGCTTCTCTTCACCATGAGGACCAGAGTTATTGGGAGCTAGGCAAGATATTCGCAAAAGCTTGGAGCATCGGAAAAGAGCTAACGTGAGTGCTTAAGTTCTTCAGCCGTGTTTTGCCTGATGCAGGCGAAAACACCGCTACCTGAAACTGAATACATCGACTAACGCGCAGCGTGAGCGATATCGATTAGAAGCGCTACAAACATCTTTGTCGGAGCATGTTTTGACAAATATTTGCAACGTTGGATAGACGCAGGATTCAAATAGATTTAAAGAATCATTTCAAACGGCTTAGTTACCGGCTTTTTGTTGTGTGAAAAAGCTGAAAAAAGGTATGTTGTGTTGTGCGATGATGACGAAGGGAGAATGATCAATGGTAATTGGTTTCACAATGATGAACGTTAATCGGGGCGCAGAATACGACGTGTGGGGGGAACTAGTGAAGATTGGTGGCGTAACAAGAGTTGTGCATGTTTTTGGAGAGTTTGATTATGTCGCAATCATCGAAGCGAGCGACCTTTCTGAATTGAACCGCGTGGTTGATGATATAAAGCTCATCCAAGGGGTCACGGCGACACGCACGTTTGTTGAACATCAGCTTCCGTTTATGAAATGAGGTGAATTGTAAAAATAACGATGT
Source organism: Halobacteriota archaeon (assembly GCA_050011655.1). Lineage (GTDB taxonomy): Archaea > Halobacteriota > Bog-38 > Methanoflorentales > Methanoflorentaceae > Methanoflorens. Next base: position 47,806 of record JBEKIR010000006.1, read on the forward strand.
GATCGGCCGGATTCGAACCGGCGACCTCCACCTCGATGAGGCGATATTTGAAATCAGTTGTGATGCCTACCTAACTCTCTCTGAGGGCTCTGTTTAGCAGCACGGGGAAGGTTTGCAATAACACGTGATTATCGACGTGTGAAGACGGGCGATTTGGGGCTTAGGATGGTTTTCCGATCGGTCACCACTTTTTTTCGATGGCCGCGCTTGAAACAACGACAAGAAATGCAATGCGGCGCCTTTTAAGTCGAAGACGCTGAATTTTGTCACAGCTGTGGAAAAGCATCTGCACTCACGCTCCGAGACAAATCGGCCTACATTTTTAAATAGAGAATTGAAAGATTGGCGCTTATGTCACCTTTGATGATCCTTAAACCTGCCCGGCCGATTAAGTCGTGATAAAATGCAAAAATGGAGGAGACTCCTGACAAAAAAGTGGGAAATGCGTATTTAGATCAATCACAATGTTTGTTTTGGCGTGCTGAAGAGCGCGTCGATAAGGAGTTGAAACATAATGTGGGAAAAGGCTGAAAGTGGGCCAGGAATGGAGCACGGCATGGGAAAAGGAAGAGGGATGATGATGATGTGGGAGAAGCTCGACGACAATGCGAAGAAGATGCTCGCCACGCGAATGCTTGATGAGCACCTCTTGAAGAAAGAGCAGAAGATCAAGCTCTTGGAGCACAAAGTCGAGACCCTAAAGATGATCAAAACGTGGATAGAAAAGATGTAAGCGCTGCCTACACCGCCCATCGACCGCAGTGCTCATTCGAGCGTGCGGGATACACTTTCCCGTTTCATCTAGCGTCTTGCTTATCACGTCAAAATCGCAGAGACCAAAGCGGAACGCTTACTGCGCCCTAGCGCATTACACGCGAGCGGAGTTTCCGTGACGCGAAGCTTGGTCGACACGCTTATTGCGATCATACTCGGCCTCGTGGTAGGCGTCGTGCTAGGTGCCATTCTCGGCGGCCTGTTCGAGCTCATCCTCTATTTCATAGTCACCGTGGTCCTGAGCTGGATCGCGAGCGCCATCGGTTCGTGGATATTCGGCGCCCTGGCCGGACTGTACCTCGGCGGGATCATCGGCGAGTCTTGGGCGCGTTCATCGGCCTGGTAACGCACCTCCGGAACTGGGGCGCGGCGTTTCACACGGTATTTTTTAGCGTCCTTGGGGCTGTCGCAGCGTGGGTCGCGTTTACTCGCTACGGCGTCACCTTCGGCGGCACGCTAGGGATCACTGATGGCGCTTACATCGGCGCGGTTGTTGGGATCATCGCCGGTCTCGTCGCTGGCGCACTTGCGGGAGGAAGAAGAACTGGCGCGATCTTTAGCGCCGTCGGCACTGCCGTGGGCACGGCGATATTCGGCATGTACTTCTTTGTTTACGTCACCTCATCGACAAGCGTCGCCCTCGGACTCGTTTTGGGCCTCTTGGTCGGGATCCTATCGGGGTATCAGGCAGTAGCGCGGGGCAGGTATTAGGCTTCGAATACGATTCTATTGGTATCTCGCTCTCGGCCTTTGATTTTCTCTTGCTTTGGTTGGTTGGAGTTTTGCATAGCTCCTGATCATCGTGATCTGTGTCTTCTACAAATTTGTCTAAATTGTCTAATTGAAGTGCAAAAAAAAATCCTTCTACGCCGTGAATCTCTGTTTGATAGATATTTGCAATTCGACCTGCCAGTTCTTTTAGCTCTCTTGGCAAGCGAATGATCGGATACGAAAACGTAGGATTGGATGACTGAAGTGATATTTTGGTAGTGAAAATCTTCTTCATAGCTTTTCAAAGAGTAGATAGATCACAATCTTGATAATAATTCTTGGTTCTTTTGCTGAAACTCCTGTTCGGTCAATATTCCTTGATTTTTAAGCTGACTGCACAACTTGACACTCCAATGGGCTGAGCAAGAAGTGTCAATGTCACGCGAGTAGGCGAACATCCCTCCAGTAATTCGTGTACAATCGAACCCGTGTTCAGGCAGCGGTGGTTGTGATGCGACCTGCCGACTGATTTGGAAGCTTCTGTCGGCGCCCGTCATCGGTGAGCACGTGACTGG
>JBEKIR010000007.1:0-36100 GCA_050011655.1 Halobacteriota archaeon
ACAACTTTCTTCCCGGCATTTTTCAGCAATGTTCGTGCCTTTGTCGGGCCTGGCTGAGCCGCATTAGGGGACACCACGACGCACAAGTCTGGCTCAAATTTCAGCAGCGCTTCGACGACCTTCTCTGCATCTTCCTCTTTCATCTTCGTGCCGCTCGTTACGGTCACCGCTTCGAAATCCTCGCGGTCCGCGCGCTCGTCGAGCAGCAAATCTGTCATCAAACCGCTGACGATATTACCTATTTTCGCGATTCCTAATTTCACCATTTTCCTTCACCTGTCACCTTAGAACTAATCAGTGGTTCCCATGAACCATTATCTTTCGTAAGTTAAGGGAGACTATATTTATCTCTTTTGGTTACCGCTGGGACTGAGGCTTTTGCAGGCCGCTATCGATAAACTGAGCCCGCAGCGATTATTTTGGATCAGCGTAATCGCTAAGTATCTCGTGAAGGTTGAACTTGAACGGTCCAAGCTCTCCCCCATAGTTGCCTGCTGAGATCTCTATTATTCCTTGTGCGTGCGCCGCGGCAAGCATCCCCCGCTTCATCGCTTCTGCGATGACCTCTTCGCTTAGGCCGCATATTACTATCTCGTAAATCGACTTGACGCCGTCTGGGACAAACGAATCTGGTATCCTGTCTTTGAGGGTCGGGGCAAGTCGGTGGTGCGTGGAGGCTTTCATAAAAGTCGAATACGTTGGGCAACCGACCTTAGATCCTGACGCAACAATTCCACCCGGAAACGGGGTTATAGTTCCATCAACGGATTTAATTGCCCCAACAGCTGCCTGGGCAGCCAGCAGGGCTGAACCTTGCGTCTCGCCGTAAATGAAGAAATTGCCCCCTGCAACGCCTTTTTGCACGCCATAGGTCTCCTCACAGATGAACTCTCCTTCGAGTATGGGGATTGCCCACACGTTTCGTCCGCCGACCGTGGTTTGATACTCGTAGCCGTCGCCGAAGAAGTGGAGTTTGACGGGCACGGTTTCCTCAGATTCCAGCGCGTTGAAAACAGCAGTTGTTGCTGCGGTGAGAACACATTCTCCTATCCTTTCGATAAGGTTGCTCTTTATCTGTTTCTTCGACGGGTGAACAACCATAATTATAACCCCCGGTCTGCCGTCGGGAGTCTCACTCGGCAGCACATAGCGATCAATTCCCGCTTCGGCGCTGCAGCCGATGACTGAAGTGGCAAATCCGGTAGCAACCGTTGCGGCTGTTTCGGCAAGCGCTGTCGTCGCGCCTGTGATTAAAACACGTGCGGCATAGACAGGGAATGCCTCTGCGTAGGTATCGTCAATTTTTACGCCGTTTACCTTCATTTGAAACCTTCCAACATTCTTTAGCAGTCCTTAGCGTCGTCCGCTATTATATCTTTCTGTTTCACAAAAGGGCCACAAAATCGCTCATTCTTTCGACGCGGCCTCTCAGCAAACGTTACAGAACACCGCGCCTGTCGAGGCTCAATTGGGGCTTACAGGGGCGCATACAGGTGCAAGCAGCTGCTAGGCAACATTTATTGCCTACTGCATCAATAAACTCTTTGCTGCAAAGTGTTTATTGCACATTGTCCTAACACGTATACTGATGCGATATCCGCGCAATCGTTTTGTCGTTCAGGAACATTTCTCGTCGCACCATCATTACGATTTCCGCTTGGAAATGGACGGAACATTGAAGAGCTGGGCGATTCCCAAAGAAGTTCCTCGCGAGAAGAGAGTTAGGCGTCTCGCGGTGCAGGTTGAGGATCACGATGTGAACTACATCGGGTTCGAGGGAGAGATCGCAGAAGGTGACTATGGCGCCGGAATAGTCCGCATATACGATTTTGGGGATTATTACTTGCTTGAAAAGAAAGAAGAAAAGATTAAGGTCGTCCTGCTCGGCAAGAAGCTTGAGGGCGTGTACGAGCTCATTCGTTTGAAAGATCCGAAAAACTGGCTTATGTTTATGGTAGGGGATCGCGCGCACGTGATTAATTGATGAGAGGTAACATATGGCGCACTCAAGAAAGGCGCTCTGCGTGGACGGGTGCAAAGGTTGCAATGTAATGAATGCCGCACTGATCGTACCTGTTCACAAGATGACGGAAAAAGACTTTAAGAAGATGGGCATCGATTATTGGAGCTCAGATTTTAGCGACGTATTTTCGAACGGAACGTGACCGAGCGTCTCTATTTTTGGCTCTCAAGTCGGTCGCGACTTCATAAGAAAGCGAAAAGCAATAGCTGATCGCTTGCTTGGTTGTGAACAATATGCAAACGCCGCCTCAAGAGGACTTGCAAGGCATCGGAAATCTCAAACGGCAGTTTGGTGTCGATTTCAGGATGATTGCCCGTGACACGTGTTTTCTTACATCTAGTGTCGCTACTGTAAGGAAGCATCAGCCTGCGCCCCACGTCTACGCAAGCAAAAAACTGTCAGACAGGCGAGTCGGGTGGGTCTACCGCGAGGCTTATGCATTGGCGCTGTCAGGCAAATATCTCGAAAGCCTCGCGCGATTTGATGAGGTCATCAGGCTTGAGCCTGCGTACGTGCACGCGTGGAATCAGAAGGGGCTGTGCAACTACTTCCTAGGGCGCTACGCAAGTGCTATCCACTGCTTTGACAAAGCCAGCGCACTCGATTCGCGCTACGTCGAGTCGCGTAACAACAAAGGCTGCACGTTGCAGAGGCTGGATGAGTTCGACGTCGCGATCGAGTGCTTTGATGCAGCAGAATCGATACAAGCCGGTTTGTTTGAGATCTCAAATAACAAGGCCATCTCACTGATTGCACTGGGCGACTTTACGGCGGCTCTGACGTGTACTGATTGTTGTATTTCCGCGCACGGCATGAGCTGGTCAGTATACGCTTTGCGCAGTCTCTGCTTTCTAGCGCTTGGCGAAATCAGCGAGGGCCTTTTCGACCTCAGGCTTGCCGAAAAGTTAGATCGGGGGAACAAGCACGTTCTGGCACTCCTTGACGTTTTCAGTCGCGCTGCTATGACGTGAATGTAGGCCAGCTTGAGCGCTGTCAGGTACGAGGCTCGAGCGCAGCTTGGCAGTCGTTTGGCGCCCTTCACAAAGCTTTTCAACAATAATTGCTATGTAGAACTCGTATGCCCTTAGATGATCGAGAGCTGGAGCAAATATCAAAGATGCTCGAACGTGGTGGCAAGATGCTTGCAGATCACTGCGTCGCCTGTAAGTCGCCCCTATTCAAGTTTGAAGGCAAGACGACGTGTCCTGTTTGTACGTACAGGAAGATGCAAAACGCCATTGAGACATCAGAGAGCCCCGCGGAGGTTTCGACACAAGCGGTCCAATCGACGCAATCAGTGAGCACGAGTCAACGTATGTCCTTGGACGACGTGATAACTGAACTAATATCAAACTTGGCGACCGAGATGAGAACGGAAACGGACTTAGCGCGAATCCACACGCAGCTCGAATGCATAGACCGCGGGCTCCGAATCATTCAGCTTATCCGTGGTATCGATTCTCTCGCCAGCGATGCGCGCCACGGGTAGGCTGAGCCTGCACCAATCGCGCAGGCAATGCGGGCGTTCGACGTGAGAATTCTCAAAGCGCGCGGTTTCCAGCGAAGCAAATGGAGGCAAAGAGGAACTCGTTATGCAGCTTGACAAACATCAGGATACCTCTATCGATGGCATGAAAGAACGGGTCTTAGAGCTGGCAAAGAGACGCGGATTTCTCTGGCCCTCGTATGAGATCTACGGAGGAGTTGCAGGACTGTGGGATTACGGCCCGTTTGGCGCGATGCTGAAACACAGAGTCGAAAGCGCGTGGCGAGATATCTTTGTCGTGGGCGAGAGTGCGCTTCCGATTGAAACGCCCACTATCGGGGTCGAAGAGCTTTTCCTCGCCTCGGGGCACTTATCAAACTTCGTGGATCTCATCGTTGAATGTGTGGACTGTCACACGGCGTTGAGGGCAGATCACGTCGTTACTGAGTATCTCAAAAGTAGGGGAATCGCTGCCGATCTCTGCGACCCCGGCATTGCTGGGGCGTGCGTGCCGTCGAGCGGAAAGACCCAGCAACTGATAGATTCTCACGGTATTACGTGCCCGGATTGCGGAGGGCCTTTGGGCAAAGTGCACGATTTCAATTTGATGTTTAACACTCATATAGGGCCGGGCACGCAGCGAAAGGGATACCTTCGGCCTGAAACAGCACAAGGGATTTTTGCTGACTTTCCGAGGCTTCTGAGATTTTATAGAGACCGACTGCCTTTTAGCGTCGCGCAAATTGGAAAGTCATACAGAAACGAAATATCGCCACGCCAAGGCGTAATTAGATTGCGAGAATTCACCCAAGCCGAAGTTGAAGTGTTCGTTGATCCACGCGAAAAGAACCATCATCCTCGGTTTGATGAAGTAGCAAACGTCGAAATCAATATTCTGTCAAAGGAGTTTGTTGGCACGGCCTCAGTCAAATCTGCGTGCGAACGAAACATCATCGCGCATGAGTATTTGGCCTACCACATCGCCCGGTGTCAGGAGTTTTTTACCCGCGTGGGCGTGCGGGAATCCCGACTCAGGTTCAGACAGCACTTGTCCGATGAGATGGCACACTATGCGGTCGACTGCTGGGATGCCGAGGGACTTACGCAACACGGGTGGATTGAGCTTGCAGGAATCGCAGACCGAACGGATTACGATCTGAGACAACATGAGCGGCAAAGTGGCCTCCAAATGGCGGTTTTTGTGCCTTATGAGGAACCGAGAGAAATGGAGCAGATCGTCGTTCGTCCAAACATGGGGTATCTGGGTCCAAAATATAAGGGCAAAGCTAAACAGGTGGCAGCCTTCCTCTCAGGGATCCGTGACCCCGAAGGGGCTATCGTCTTCGAGGGACAGGTTGTAGACCCCGAGGGCTACGCGATAGAAACCGTCAGAGAGTCTGTCTCAGGCGACTTCTTGACCCCGCACGTTATCGAACCATCCTTTGGCATCGACCGATCTGTCTACACTGTTCTTGAACACGCGTACGATGAAGACACAATCGACGGCGAAAGGCGAGTCGTGCTGCGGTTGTCCCCTGATATAGCCCCGGTCGAAGTAGCGGTATTTCCTTTGGTGAAAGCACTGAACGAAAAAGCTTTGGAGGTCTTTCGCCTCCTTCGACGTGCGGGTCTTTTAGTCGAGTACGACGATTCAGGCACGATTGGGCGACGGTATCGCAGACAAGACGAGATCGGAACACCGTTCGCAGTCACTATCGATCACGAGACTATCGAGAATTCGACGGTAACCATTAGGGATAGAGACACGACGAAACAGGTGCGGAGCTCCATTGAATCCCTAGCGGACGGCTTGCGTGAGATGCTTGTCCACGGATTTGATAAGAAGTCCTCTTGAAACGCCCGTTTCGCCAGCACTGTCAAAAAAGTTGGCGGGGATCTTGCGTGACGGCCCAGTTGCTACGGGATTTGTATTGGTCCCTCTTCTTTGACCGAACTCATAATGATATTGATCGTTAGGTCGTTTATCCCTAACGGAGATACGTGCTCTTTTAATATGCTCCGCAAATGGTCGTAATCCGTTGCAGCGATTGAGAATTCTAGGTTGTGGTCGCCCGAAATCTGGTTGATTTGATACACCGATTCTATCTTTTGTAGCTCTTTAATGCAGGCGTCCAGATTTTTAGGATCGATCTTCGCAAACGCGCGGGCATTGCAGTTGAGTCCAACTTTCTCCTTGTTTATCACGGCAGAGTAACCCTTGATTACGCCCTCGTCTTCCATGATGGAGATGCGATCACGTATCGTCGATTCTGATCTGTTTAGCGCTCTGGCAATGTCCTTATACGTCATGCGAGCGTCTTTTTGGAGCAAGTACAAGATCTTCTTATTGATGTCATCGATACGCATGCCATCACCTTTTGCCTATTTTAGCCAAGATTTGCGGCCTTGTCTTATATACGTATTGTCCGCTTTCGCTGTGACGGCATGCGTGGCAGAGCGATGCAAAAGGATTTATCAGCAGATCGGCGTTCATGCAATACAAAGAAGCCTACTGCCACGGCGTAACAATGGCGCGCGATATCTTGAGGAAGCTTGAGCGCTGCGCCGCGCAATCCCGGAGCCGAGTTGGCATCGGAGTCGGAAATGCAAATACGCGGCTCATGCGCGGAGTAGCGAGGGCCAGCCGCTTCTCCGATGTTGTCCTCGTAGGGGATGTTGAAAGAGCGGGACGAGACGTCGTAAAAACGCTTGAACCAGAGCAAAAACTCGTCGAAATGCTCGTCGACGGCGCGATTGACGCAGCCGTAAGGGGCACGATAAGTGCACGAAAGACGCTGCAGCACCTCAAACTGCAGATTGGAGCCCGTCACATGTGTCGGTCAGCGCTGCTCTCGACCGCGGCCGGCAAGCAATTCTTTTTGCTTCCGGTAGGTATCGATGAAGGCACATCGACAATAGCACGCGCTCATCTGGTCACAGAGACAGCACATCTCCTAACCGCGCTCAACGTGCGTCCGAAAGTAGGTGTTTTGTCGGGCGGAAGATCTGAGGATAAAGGCAGGACCGAGGCCGTTGATCGGACACTTGCAAGCGCAGAGGCGTTAACCAAACAGCTCCGCGGCGCTGGCCTTGATGCAACGAATTACAACATTCTTATTGAAGACGCGACAGAATCATCGAACATACTTGTTGCGCCAGACGGGGTTAGCGGCAACCTAATTTTTCGCACGCTCGTGTTTCTAGGAGGCGGCAGGGGACACGGCGCGCCTTTTTTTGGCATCCCCTACACGTTCGTTGATACCTCCCGGTCTGGAGCTGCATTCGGCGATGCCATCATCATGGCTGGTGCCCTCAGTAATCTGGCGCAAGCATAATCCAAGCTGGTTACCTCGATTTGGAAAAGTCCCACGAAGAAAAAGTGCGGCGTGGGGGGTCTCTGGACTGAGGTCAAAACACACTGAATGGAGCGTGTGGCGGGTTGTCACAGCGCCAAGTGATCGGCGCTGCTCTCGGCGCAGCGTGCCAACGAAAGCTATTGAGTTTTGAACCAAGGACGTCGCGTTCAGCAAGATACCTTCAATAGACTTCAAATCATACCGATAGGCAGAAAACGTCTGGCAGAACATGCGCGAGATCACCGTTACCTTAAGGATACTTGGCATGACGTGCACGATGTGTGCACTGACGATTGAGAGACAGCTCCTCGGTCAACGCGGGGTTGCAAGCGCCACCGCCAACTTTGCACTGGGGCAAGCTACGATAACGTATGATGCTGACGTGGTTGCCCCTAAACAGCTCGTGCAGGCTATACGAGATGTAGGCTATGACGTCGACACGGAGCGGGCAGAACTTGAAGTCGTGGGCATCGTGTGCGCCTCGTGCGTTATGGCGATCGAGACAGCATTGCAAGAAATTCAAGGCGTCATCGATGAGAGCGTGAACCCGGTGACTGCTAAGGCGGTCATCGACTATGATCCCTCGATCGTGACGGTTGACAAGCTCATACAAACAATACGAAACACAGGCTATGACATCACAGAAGTCCCGCAAACAGCGGAAACGGCACGGCTTGACAGGGAACGGGCGTCTCGAGAACGTGAGATCGCACAGTATCGAAATCGCTTCATTTTCACAATAGCCTTCGGCATACCTCTCCTATTGGGGATGCTTGCTCCGTACGTTGCTTCCATCCCGGTGTTCTTTATGAACCCCGTGTTCCAGTTTTTGGTCACGACCCCCGTCATGATTATCGTTGGCTATGGGTTTTACCGGAGGGCACTCATCTCGGTCGCGCACGGGGGCGCGAATATGGACGTTCTTATTTCGTTAGGGACGATCGCTGCATATGCGTACAGCACGGCGACCACCTTTTTCATTCCTGGGTACACGTATTTCGACACCTCAGTGTTCATATTCGCGTTCGTGCTCCTCGGCCGCTATCTTGAAGCTCGCGCGAAAAGCAGCACGTCTGAGGCGATACGCACGCTTTTGCAGCTGAAGCCGGAATTTGCCATCATCATCACGGAGGGGGAGGAGCAGTCGGTCCCGGCTGACGAAGTCCGGGTCGGCGATATTGTGCTTGTTCGCTCGGGTACAAAGATTCCGGTTGACGGTATCGTCGCCGAGGGGCAGTCTGCCGTTGATGAGTCTCTACTTACCGGCGAAGCTGTGCCCGTCGATAAACAGCCCGGGGATGAAGTGATCGGTGCGACGATCAATCGTGAAGGACTGCTGAAAATAAAGGCGACGAAGGTCGGGGCAGACACCACGTTAGCGCAGATTATCCGGCTTGTGGATATGGCACAAACGTCAAAAGCGCCCATACAGCGGTTTGCAGATCGAGCGGCAAGCTATTTTGTTCCGGGCGTCGTAGGAGCAGCTCTTCTCACATTTGCGGCATGGACGTTTTTGGGGCTCCCGTCGAATGATGTCCTCTTGCGGACGATCGCTGTACTTGTTATCGCCTGCCCGTGCGCGTTGGGGTTGGCGACGCCAACCGCAGTGATGGTCGGAACAGGTCTCGGTGCCGAAAACGGCATTCTGATCAAAGGGGGTGAATACCTTGAGCGTGCCGAGGACATCGATACAATCGTGTTTGATAAGACCGGAACGCTAACCGAGGGCGTTCTCACAGTGACAAACGTCTTTGGCGACACGTCATTGTCGGAAGCAGACATCCTGCGGCTCGCCGCCAGCGCTGAGCGGGGCTCCGAACATCCGCTCGCTCAAGCCGTATTACGCCGTGCCGCGGAAGTGGGCGTAGACTCGAGCCCCCCACAAGATTTCAAAGCCGTCGGGGGGCAGGGGGTTATCGCGTCAGTAAATGGCGCCGAGGTCGCACTTGGCAACAAGGCGCTCATGGATGCACGCGGTATAAAAGTCGAACAGGATGCCTCGATCCGCGAATTTGAGGCGCAAGGGATGACCGTCATGCTGCTTGCGGTCAACGGTACGCTAGCAGGAGGCATTGCGCTGGCGGACAGAGTTCGAGCCGAAGCTGCAGGCGTTGTCAAGGAACTGCAGGACATGGGAATTCAATCAGGCATGCTTACGGGCGACAATCAGGCGGCCGCCCGTGCAATCGCAACGCAGATCGGAATCCGGAGCGTGCGCGCTGAAGTACTGCCGAAGGGCAAAACCGCTGAAATTGCACGTTTTATGGAGGGTGGCAATGTCGTGGCGATGGTGGGTGACGGCATCAATGACGCAGCCGCGCTAGCCGAGGCCGATGTCGGCATTGCAATCGGCACAGGCACCGACGTTGCCATCGAAGCATCCGATATCACACTGCTGCAAGCTGATTTGCGCGGCGTCGTGGCTAGCATTAAGCTCTCAAAAAGGACGATGACGACGATTCGCCAGAACTTCGGCTGGGCGCTTGTTTACAATTCAATCGGCATCCCGATAGCGGCGCTGGGGTTTCTACGCCCTGAGTTCGCAGCCGCGGCTATGGCGATGAGTTCCGTATCGGTCGTCGCAAACTCACTCCGCCTCAAACGATACAAGCTCCACTGAACAGCTTCCAGCCTGGCGTTTATTACTCGCTGGTACAAACGTGATCCTAGAAGCCCGGCGCCGCCATCTAGGGCCACACAATCATTCCATAAGTTTTTTCTGCGCTTCGCGAGCCGTTATGCGGGCTGAGACGCTAGGTTTATGAGAGCGTCTCTTCATAGGACTGTTGATTGGATGGCACAGGCACAGATGGGGATGCGCTCCAGAGCGGGCTCAGCGCACCGCTCGCAGCTTTTGTATCACGGGGCGATAATAGACGCACATAATCACATCGGCATGGACTTAGAGGGAGTCACGCAGCAGCCCCAATCCCTTCTGCGTAAGATGGAACAATCGCACGTTCAAAAGTGCATAATCTTCCCGTTTAACGAGATTAAGCCTGGCAAAGCGTTCTCAACTGCAAATGATTACATCGCGAAAGTCGTAGCAGCTCACCCTGAAAAATTCATCGGATTTGCCCGCACCGATCCTCAGCATCCACTCGCAGTCGACGAGGTCCGGCGAGCGGTCAAGCAGCTGGGGTTGAAAGGGTTGAAACTCCACCCGCGCAGCCAGCTGTTCAATCCATCTGATGAGCAAACGCTGCCGATACTTGAGGCGTGTGTCGGGCTCCGTGTACCGATACTGTTTCATTCCGGCTACGCGTACGATCCGATTCCACCAATGATTGCTCAAGTGGCGCAAAGCTTTCCAGAGCTCTCGATTATCATGGGCCACATGGGTTGCTCAGAAGTCTGTACGCCAACCGGCGTCGAGGAAGCTATTCGCGTCGCGCGCGGCAACGACAACGTTTATTTAGAGACCTCTCGCGTCATGCTTGCCTCTTGCATTGCCAAAGCCGTTCAGGTTGTTGGGGATACTCGGGTGTTGTTTGGCTCTGATACGCCGTACGGTTCGCAACTGGATGAAATAACGACGATTCTGCGAACGGGATTGTCGGAAACATCTCTGAGCCGGGTATTCTCGGAAAACATTAAGGAATTGCTCGGCTAGGTCGCTGCGAGGGGGCCGACGCAACCCGCGCATTCGAAAGTGCTTTATAAGTCAGAAGAGCACTTCTCGCTCATGGGTTCAGTCGACGACTATATCGCGCAAGCGATCGACCGCTTGAACAGCGACGACATAGGCGCAGCGATTCAGATGTATCGTGAAGCGCTCAAACTAGATCCGAGCGATCCTACGGCATTGACCGGACTTGGGGCTGCACTCGACGAGTCAGGAGAACTGGAAAGCGCGGTAGATTGCTACCGAAAAGCGCTAAAAGCGGCCCCTGATGATGTTATTGCACGCAGCGGCTTAGGCGTCGTCTATGAGCAACAGGGCAATATTGATCTTGCCACGCGGGAGTATCGCGCTGCATTGTCACTTGACAAAAAAACTGCCTTCTTGCACATCGCCTACGCTCGAGATCGGCACAAAAAGAGCCTCTTAAGGGAAAAAGAAGGATATGAGTCAAAAGTCAAAGAGCTCGCAGAACTCATCGACCGCTACGTGAGCACCACTGAAGCGGTCGATCGAGGCGTCGCGGAGGACTTTCCAAAGTAACGACCAGAACTGCCTTAACGAAGTGAGAGGGGGTTGCTATGTACGACCTAAAGCCCATCGGCACAGTGCAGTCGATAGTGACGCAATCACGTGATATGCCGCTGCAGGGCGTTCCGGCAGTCATCAACGTTTTTGACGAGTTTCTGGAGGGGCTGACAGGCATAGAGAGCGACACTCATATAAATGTCATCGGCTGGCTTGACAAGGCTGATAGGTCGCCGCTGATGGTAAGGCCACGAAAAATAAGCCCTCAGCTCGAAAAGCGGGGCGTCTTCTCTCTGCGCTCGCCTACACGGCCAAATCCACTGTCTCTCACAGCCACACGGCTAGTGAAGGTAGATGGCCCACTGCTTTACGTCGAACCGCTTGACCTTATCGACGGATCACCGGTCGTGGACATAAAGCCTTATTCAGCCGGATGGGACACAATTTTTTGGGCAAGAGACGTGCACTCTGGGTTGATCACTCAATATATGGCCGAGGAGCAAGTGCTCGCGGAGCTTTTCCGAGAAGCGTTCAATTTTCACGGGGAGAAATGCGCGGCGATAGCAGTTTCGGCCAAGATCGCGTACGATGCTGCACAGGCGCTTGAAGCAAGCGTGCGCGATATCTATCTCCGGCTTCCGCGAAACGTGAACCCTCACTTGGCCGATGGTCTCGTCGGCGTGTCAAGGGCTACAATGGGCAATGCCAGGCTCACATTTTCCGAAGATCCAGACATTCGTATTTGGACCGCTGCACGGTCAGTTAGCTATCGTGTGTTTGATGTGTCTGGCTCAGATGTGCAACGCGTTCTTGGAATGAGCTCCGACCAACTGTTCTCGAAGCGTAATTTGCGTTGAGCGTTCCGTGCTGCACTGGTTTGAGCACATTGAGGTGCTTGCTCGTACCGCAGGCGGACGAGGAGAGGGTCTGCTGCAGCTCTGGTTTGGGGGCGCCCCACTTATGACGCCAAAGTATTATATTTTCTCTGCGTGACGTACTTGTATGCAAGAAGATCTCTCTGTCCGCGTGACGTACCTGAGCCACTCATGTTTTGAGGTGCAAGACGTCGATCACACGCTCCTGCTTGATCCATTTTTTAGCAAAGAAAACCCAAATGCGCCCAGTTACGCCGGAAAACCCGATGTCGTGCTTATCACCCACGAGCACTTCGACCACACGACCGCTGAGAAGTTTAGTGCGACGGTAGTCGTTCCGCCAACTATGGCAGGAAGATTCCGCAAGACGGTTGTTATGGAACGCGGGCAAACTAGACTTGTTGAAGGGGTTCGCGTGACCATGGTCGGTGCGAGCCATCATCAGAGCAAGTACCCAACCGGCTACGTCTTCGAACTCGGCGGCGTTCGATTCGCACATCTCGGCGACACCTATTTGGATGGTGTTCAACCTTTGGAGAATGTCGACGTGCTGTTCATTCCAATAGGCGGCTTTTTCACGATGGACGTAGAAGAGGCGCTCGAAGCACTTGACATCATTAAACCTGATGCCGCCATTCCGATGCACTTCAACACATTCAGTCAGATCAAAGCGGATCCGCAGCGATTTAAGCAACTAGCCGAAAACGCAGGCCACCGGGTCACTGTGCTTTCGATAGGGGAGAAGGTGGCCTTCTAGACCGATCTTGTCGTGCGATTCTGCGGGCCGCAACGTCTGAGGTCGAATGAGCCGTCTCCGGTGGAAGGGTTAGGTTAATCGACGGCGCAGTGCCGCGTTTGCGTAGCATCGGACGCGCTTTGCTTAGCGGCCTGATCCAAAACGCTTCACCAGAACGATCGAGCGGATTTAACTCACACGCGCTCGCTCGCTTTGTATCGCAAGCCTCTGCTCTTGATCGATTTTGCGCGGGCCGCGCACCCCGGGTCCTTAAATCGAGAGAACTGGTGGATCGTTGCATGAGACTAGAGAAGCCCCCATATGGCATCTTTATTTTTTTTTGGGCGTGCTACCGCTGAAAGACGCTATCTGACGTTGTCATCCGAGCTCCGAATAACCGAGTCGGTTTCGTAATATGCCGATGCGAGTTTGCGAATCGTCTGTGCAGTCTGTTTGCCGACGCCTCGAACCTTGGTGAGCTCTTGAGTCTGCGCGCGAAAAATCGTTTCAACGGAGCCGAAATGTTCCAATAGGGCGCGGGCAATAGCGGGCCCTATGGAGGGAATTGCAGCGATGACGTATTCTTGCTGCTCTTGAAACGTCTTTAGGATCTTCTTTCCGTGCACTTTGGGAGTTCGCTTTTTGTCCAGTTGTTCTCGTTCTGCGATCACAAAAAGTTGCATGGCCGTTTCGGCGGCGTCGCGGGAGCATAGTATCGGCACCCCCAAATCCACAGTAATAGCAGCTAGCATGCCACGGATCGCATTAGGGTGCACGTCTGTCTGTGTGAAGAGGTCAGGTCCTTCGATGATGATGAGAGGGCGTTCGTAGTTTGTGGCGAGCTCTTGGATTTGACCTAGAAGATCACGCCCCGTTAGCGAGGCGGTGAAGTCACGGTCAGTTTTCCGCTCTACAGCGACTCGGTCACTCATGACGTAGTCGGCGACAGGAAGCGTACGGCAGTCAACGATTGCCCCAAGCGCTTGAAGCTCTTCTATAACTCTTGATCGAGCTTCTCGCTGGTCGGCGACAATCCGTATCGATCGAGCTTCTCGCTGGTCGGCGACAATCCGTATCGCGCTTGTACCTACCTTTTTTTCGCGGGAATCAAAGTCCAATAGCGTCTTTTGTTGCTCTTCAGAGATGGCGCTCGCCGTTCCGTTTGCAGTGTCAGGATCTTGATCTTGATTTTGAGTGCGTCGAACATTTTTTTCTGCGTGGAAGCTACATTGGGTCTCTAATCGCGCGTCTGTTAGTGTGAGATCGTCCGCGTCACTGAGCAGCGTTCGACGAGCTACTCGTCCGCGCCGGCTTTCCGCATCGATTTGAACGAGCTCTGCAGTGGGGGCCTGCTGTGCGCTCATACGTTTCATTTCGGCACTCATCACGCGCTTTTTTCGGGTGCTCGAAAAGCTGTACGTTTCGTCCCGGGTACCTTTTGTCACTAGAACTACGACACGACCGGCGCGTCTTCTCCCTGTCCGCCCCTCGCGCTGGATGCTGCGAATTGCAGAAGGGATCGGCTCGTAAAATACTACCATGTCGGTAGCAGGGATGTCCAAGCCTTCCTCTGCAACGCTTGTAGCGACGATGACGTTGTATGTGCCACTTACGAACTGTGTTACGAGCTGCACCTGCTCCTTCTGCGAGAGGCCTTTTTGCCCATCCTTCTTTGCTTGGCCAACGAATTTCTCTGCCCGGATATCCCGCATCGTATTGAGCGTATTTTTGACGACTTCCGCGGTATCTCGGTAGTTCGTGAATACGATGATTCGTGAATCTGGTTTGCGCGCCAGTTGCTGCGCCACGACGTCTTTCAAAGCTCCGAGCTTTGGATGCATTTCGTCTAGACGGTTTGAAAGCGTCATGGCCGCCTTTACGTGATCATCGGCGACGAGGCTTCGCGCTGCTTTGCTACCCTTTTTTGACTGCGCTTCTCTGTTCAGCCGCTCAAAGTACTTGCGCGTCGGCACGATGCCCTGTGTCTCAATCAATCCTATAGCGTGCCGTAACTTGATCACCTCAGCAACTAGAGACATCGCCCTGTAGTTCCTATCGGCGGCGACTTTGTGCTGTATTTTGATCAATTCGGACGTAGAGACCCATTCGCTGAACACAACTTTTAACTTCATAAGCTGGCGCAGCCGCTGCGCCGCGGCTTGCTTGAGATCCCGCTGAATGGTCTCCATCTGGGCCGGCAGTGAAAGTTTGCGCGTCTCTACGTTCTTTTCGTGCGTGTACGGATACACGTCAGGATCGGACTCGGTGCGGATCTCAATATTGTCAATGAACAGGCTCTCGCTCACTTCGTGGATTTTCTCAATGGTGCCACCAGGAGAGGCAGTCATCCCAAGTATAAGAGGATCGGGTGCCTGCTCGACGTACGTGCTGGCGATGAAGCGATAAGCATAGTTGCCCACCGCGCGGTGCGCCTCGTCAAAGATAATGAGTTTCACATCAGAAAGATCGATCCTCGCCTTCTTAAGATCGTTTTCAATGACTTGAGGTGTCGAAACGATCGCTTGCTGCTTCTGTTTCCACAGTTCTCTTCGCTTATCGGGAGGAATCTCTCCGGTGAAGATGGTCGTTTCTGCGAGTAGGTGCGAACGCAAGAACGCAGCGTGCTGCTCCACAAGCGGTTTTGTTGGCGCCAGAAAGAGAACCCGCCCGTCGTTTTCGAGGCGTTTAGCGATGACGAGCAGCGCTACGATGGTTTTGCCAAGCCCTGTCGGCAGCACAATCATAGTGGAGGCGCGCGTGGCAGATTCGGCAAGCGCGAGTTGATATGCCCGGGCCTCTACCGAATCATGGACGATTAATCTATGGTCAACGTAGTCTCGCATTCCCGCCTCTAGTGTGACTCAAGCGCTATTATAAGTATCCGTGGTTGTGGCGTGCTGCTTTTTTTGACGGCTCTGTGAAAAGGCGTGGACCTATATGCTTATGAGCTAAAAAGCCCAATCTACGGCTTGCAGAGCTTTCGGCAGCGACGCCCAAAAAGGAGGTAATCGTGCAAAAAGCCTACGACGACTTAAAGGATCTAGTTACGAAATACGCCTTTTTCTCTGACGGCCCATACCGATTGTCGGCAGGGGAGTTGAGCGATTTTTACTTCGACCTGCGCCGCGTCACGATGCACCCTCTTGGCGCGTCACTGGTTTCCGAACTCATGTTGGAACGCTTGGGCAGCGTAGATGCTGTAGGGGGGATGGAGAGTGGTGCGATACCCATCGCCACGGCAATCGCCCTTAAATCAGGAACGGTGCGTGCTTTCTTTGTGAGAAAGGCCGAGAAGCAACACGGACGGATGCGCCGCACAGAGGGCTGCATCAGGCAAGGGGATGTCGTTGCGTTCGTTGAGGACGTTACGACGAGCGGAGAATCAGTCCTCTCAGGAATAGCTGCTGTTGAGCAGCTTGGTTGCACGATTGCAAAAGTCGTGTGCATCTTGGATCGCGAGAGCGGGGCCAAAGAACGGATAGAGTCGAACGGGTATCCGTTTGAAGCGTTGTTTGCGGCGAGTGACTTTGTCGGGTGACGAATCCTTCGCATGCATCGTAAGCCGTGCTTAAAGGACGGCCGAACTGGTAAGTCTCCATTACTCGTAGCTCAGTCACACGTCGCGGCGTCCGGGCGGTCTTGACAACTGTAGGTTGCTCACGTTAGTGCTCATAGTCAGTGCACCTGCGTCGAGTTGGCAAGGCTTATCCGTGCCGACAGCATATGCAGTCTTCGAGAATCGCGACAACCGAGACTAGTAGCGTGGTTTATGAACATAAACAAAAGCGACGATATTGAACTGTCTTGTGAGAAGTGTGGCACTGCGATAAGCGCGAACGCAGCGAGCAGAACTATACTTACTGATGGGCACGTACACGTTTTCTGTCAAAGCTGCATGCAGCACGTGCTTATCGTCAAAGATGGTTCAATACAGTTCTAAGGCAGATACCACTCGCAGCGTTGATATCCGTGGGGTCGATGATTAGTAGACGCCAAGGAGACGAAGGAATCTAAAGCAAAACTAATATGCTCGCCTTTTTTTGCCTTGTTCAGCTTAAAATAGGGCCCGTTAGACCAAATATCGAAGATCACGGCTCAGTTGATTTTGGCCCCCTCTCTGCGGTAGTGATTGAGCCGAACCCACCTGCAACGCCTAAAAGTAGTTCGATGATACGGCCTGTTGTAGTGTCTTTTGAGGACGTCACGTGCGGGTAAATGAAAACGCCGAATAGCAAAGCAGATGTCGTGGTAGGCTGATGAGAACTCATACCATCTGACAGGTGCGGTGCCTACTTAAGTTCTCCATATTGGTCGAGAATCCTTTTGAGCATCTTGCGGACTTAGCGGGCTACGCGTCGCGCTCGTGTCCGCGTGGTTAAACATTAATGCCTGCAGGTCCGTGGTTTCGCGTCATCGGTTGCGCGAGTGCGCTTCACGTGGCGAGGGAGCTGCTCGTAGAAACCGCCGCGGAACCACAGCCGCGGCATAGACCGTGAACGCCGATGCGTAAGTTGAGCGGCGGTTCACGCGACTCCGTGACCGGCTTCATTCATTTTTTGAGAAGCGGAAAACTCGGCGAGCGCGGTGTGGCGGCGATGATTGTGTCGTTCTCAGGTTCTGCTTGACAGATGACTCTGCTTTGCGTTCTGCAGCCGGCAACGCGGTAGCTTCGCTAAAAACCGTTTGGAATCCATTGAGTTCGGCCGTAAGTTGGGCGTACTCTTTGCGCAACTCCCTGAGCGCCTTGGAGACGCGTTGATCGCTTCCTGCGGCCATCGCCTCAAAACGATTGACTACGATGGCTTCAAAATCAGAAAGAGTGAGTTGGTGCACGGTAGGAACGAAGCTCATTATTTCTAAGTTCAATGCCCGCTGCGGTATAACAAGTTCAAGCCCGCGTCGACCGATACGCTCCTCGGTGATAAGCTCTTTGCTCTTGATCCGACGCTTTACGGTCCTAGTCGAAACGCCCAGGAGTTTTGCAGCCTCCTTAACCGTAAAGCAGCGTTCTTTGTCAATCATTGATGCAGGTCACCATCACTAAGCAAAAGGACGTCCTTATGTACCCTCTCACGTTTACGCCATTTGAATGCAACTGCTGTCGTGTTAATCCTTGGATATGCGTGCCCTCTTTCATTTGACCGGTCACGTAGAAACCAGCAGTCAGTCGTTCGCGCGTCGCTGCAGTGCGATTTGCTGCATTCTCGTGACACATCGCTTCACTTCCTCTACGAGAACACGACATTGCGCCATTTTGGACAGTTAGTGGCGTAACTCGCTCGACGCGCTCGGACCCCGTGCGTGACAATGTTTTTTCTTGTTTTCAGTTTCTTGTGCTATATTGATTGTTGGGGAGGGTAATTCGCCGCTGAACGCGTCAAGTGGGGGGCAATGCTTGTGCGCTGTGGATTAATGGCGTAGCTGTCGATGAAACAACAGAAGTATCGTACGAATCCTTCTTGCACCAGAGGAGCGACTGCCGCTTCGAATTCGCGCCGTCGGTCTTTCTTGCGTTGAGCCTTGAGGAAAGGAGCTAAGGCGTCAAGCAAGACCTCTGAATGTATCGCGCAGGGGCTGATTGGCATCAGCTCCATTAGTATCGCCAGCTGGAGCTTACTCATCTCTTGAAGCTTCTTGAGGTCGTCCTTGTCTCGTTCTAGCTGAGCTTCCTTCGTTGCCTCTTCCTCATGCTCGGTGTCCGCCTGCGCCCGGCGGTCGTCGGCGATTGCGCACGAGTTGACGTGGGTTTCTTTTTTGGCTCGAAGCATCTGTCTCGACACAGTAGGTCGACGTCTTTGAATAAAACGTTTTACTTGACGGGCACGGTGCGCCGGAGAGAAGCTATTTGAGTGGCAACACAGAAACAGAAGAGCGGAGCATGCCATACGAAGTTTCGATTCACGGGTGCGACTCCTATGATGATCCAAAGGTCAGCAAAGCGGTCGAAGCCAGCCTCGCACCTTTGGGGGGACTCGAGTCGGTCATCAAGACGACCGATCGCGTACTGATCAAGCTGAATTTGTTGTCGGCGAAGCCGCCTGAAGCTGCTGTGACCACGCACCCTGCAATAGTAAGGGCGACGATTAAGCTAGTCCAAGAGCTGGGGGCGACGCCGGTAGTCGGGGATTCTCCGGGCGGTGGAAGCACCAGCGCGTCGTATAAGAAGCTGCTCGAGAAGACGGGAATTCGGCAGGTGGTTGAGGATACCGGCTGCGAATGGGTCCGATTTGACGAGGCCACACTGGAAGTTGCCTCAGACAACGCCAAGACGTTTAAGAAGCTCACGTTGGCTAAGGCGGTCACTGAAGCAGACGTGATCATCGGCCTCCCGAAGCTTAAGACGCACAGCCTCACGTACTACACCGGGGCCGTCAAGCTCCTGTATGGCTGCATACCCGGAATGTTCAAGACGGAGTTTCATCTGCACACCGCCCGGGACATAAACCTGTTTGCTGATCTGCTGCTGGACTTGCACGAAACGTGCCCGCCCGCTCTCACGATTATGGATGCGATTGTGGGTATGGAGGGCGATGGCCCCTCTAACGGGAACCCGCGCAAAATCGGGTTAGTGCTCGCAAGCAAAAGCTGCACGGCGCTGGACTATGTGGCGGTAACCATCGCAGGCTTCGATCCCATGTCGGTCCCGACAGTCAAACTTGCGCACGAGCGAGGCGTCGGCCCAGCGCGCTTAGAAGACATCGAACTTTTTGGAGAGCAGGTTGAGCCCCTCATTATGAGTGATTTTGAAAAAACGTCGACCTCGTCACTCTCGAGAGCACCGCCGTTTCTCGTGAACAGCTTGAAGAGGTTCATAGCTGTAAAACCAGTCGTCAACGCCTCCAAATGTGTGCGGTGCGGAGAATGCTTCAAGGACTGCCCGCCGAAAGCAATAACGTTCGCAAAAGCCGCGGGGCCGACGATAGATTACAGCAAATGCATACGCTGCTATTGCTGTCAGGAACTATGTCCGGAGGGTGCCATTACCGTATCCACTCCGGTTGTGAGAAGGCTCCTCAAACGTTGAGTTGTTGGTGCCCTAGCCGACAATTGCCGGTCTTGGTCGGCGCACTATTTGACGTGGTGGGGCGACTATGCGTCTTGCGGCACAAGCCGCGCTGCATAAGACCTTATATGATTGAAACATATAGTGTCTCATAACAAGAAACGGAGGTGAAACATGTATAGATCAAATCAAAGCTCTTTCGGCAGCAGCAGTTTTAACAAATACGGCAGCGGATCGTTTAACGATGCTCCTGTGGACGTTGGCAAACAATACGATGTGAAGATTGAAGACACTGCCAGACAAGGGGATGGCATTGCGCGCATTAGCGGTCTTGTGATTTTTGTTCCAAACACAAAGGTCAACGACTCAGTTAAGATTGAAATCAAAGCCATAAAGCGCAACTGTGCGGTCGCTGAGGTCGTCGAAGCTCCTGAGGAAGTAGAAGCCTTAGGGGAAGTCGAGTAACCTCGGTTAGCTATCTACGTTGTTTTTGACGATGGATCGACTGCATTGTTGTTGTGGGGTTCGGCCCTAGTTATTTTGACGAGGATGTTGTTTTTCCATCAGTTTTTCCTTTAACGATCTTTTTAGACGATTTCTAATTTCAGTTAAAGTCTTTTGCAGTTTTTAGTATACTCTTTCGACCTGCATCCATCTGAGACTGTTTGTTTCAGCCGCTAGCAGCGAAACGCCTGTAAAAATGGGTCGCGTGGTCTTGTGCGATAGTGCGTGCGGCGGTGTGTTCGGGCGCTCGCGGAGCGCCACGGTTGCTCACCGCTCAGGAACGCTCGACCGTGTACGCGGATGCACATGATTGATTCTCGGGGCTCTTCTAGGACCGGTTCCGTCCGCTGTTGCTTGTTGCGTCGCGTCACCCCGCCTGGACACTGCACAATTAACGAATAATTCTTTACGTGGGGCTGTTGTAGGGAGTAAGGTGAAGTGAGATTTCACGCCTCAAATCACATAGAACAAAAAGGGAGAATAAATATGACCAAATATACCGAAAATAGAGGCCCCTACGAAGCGTTAACTCCAGAAAATGCGGCGTTACTGCTTATTGACCACCAAGTGGGACTGCTGCAATTGGTACGCGACGCCTCCCCTGAAGAATTTAGAAACAACGTGTTGGGGCTGGCAAAAACCGCCAAATTATTTGAATTGCCCGTCATATTGACGACCAGTCTTGATTGGGGCCCGAACGGCCCGATTCTTCCTGAACTAAAGGAGCTGTTTCCCGACGTCGCGACGATCCGACGCCCTGGCGTAATCAACGCCTGGCGCTGGCCAGCGTTTCGCGAGGCCGTTGATGCACTGAATCGAACGAAACTGATCATAGCAGCGATGACTGATTCGACCTGTCTGCAATTTCCCGCCCTGGATGCGGTTCTCGAAGGCTTTGATGTCCACGGTGTCATTGATGGGAGCGGAGCGGTGAGCGAGCACGAACGCGCGGCAACCGTAGCGACGCTAAGCCAAGCCGGGGTGAAAGTGCGTAACTGGTGGTCAGTTGCTGCCGAACTCCAGGCAGACTGGCGACGCGACGAAGCGAAAGGATGGCCCATGGCCATGATATTCCGCGAGCATCTCCCCAGTTGGGGTTACCTGCTCGACACTAATTCAGCGTACGCGAGCGGTACGATGGTGCCGCCAGAGTAACCATCAAAAATAACTTACCCGTTTGTTGATCCAAATGCTCCAACGATCTAGTCTTATACCCACAACCTCGTTAAGACGCAAGATGGCCCGATGAAAAATGTCGAGATAACGCCGGCAGAAGGCTCATACTGGTTGAAGACGTGCCCAGCGACCGATTTCCCCACGCTTGAATTGGGGGTGGAGGTTGACGTTGTCGTACTAGGAGGAGGTATCGCCGGGATCACCGCGGCAACGCTATGCAAGGATGCGGGGCACACCGTGGCAGTGCTGGAAGCTGACAGAATCGTCAAAGACGTGACCGTCGGAACCACCGCTAAGATTAGCGCGGCTCCCAACCTAGTTTACGACAGTTTGCTTTCCAGGTTCGGGAAGGCCACCGCTCAAAAAACTGCTCTTGCGAACATGAACGCGGTGGAAAAAATAGCCGATATCGTGCGAGAGCGAAAGATAGACTGTAATTTCCGCCGCCTGCCGCTTTACATTTATACCGAGTCGGATGAGAAGGCGGACAAAATTAAGCGCGAATGTCGTGCTGCGAAGGAGTTGGGACTGCCGGTCTTCTACACTGAAGAGGTTCCACTGCCGTTTGAAACAGGACCCGCTATTGTGTATAATAACCAAGCTCAGTTCCATCCTCGTAAGTACCTCCTGGCCCTCGCTGAAGATCTGCCAGGCAACGGCAGTCACGTCTTTGAAAAAACGCGCGCCTTCACCGTCAAACCCGGTGCTATGAAAGAAGTAGTTACAGATCACGGCTCGATCACGGCCAGCAACGTCGTTGTTGCTACTCACACACCGGTATACGATCCTGACGGGCTCTGTGACCATCTATCTTCGGCACGATCCTATGTCTTGGGATTGTATGCCAAAGGCGCTTTTCCTGACGGAATGTTCATAGATTTCGACCCCTTGCACACGTACCGAACCACACCCACCGATAAGGGCACCATGATCATCGTAGCAGGGGAACATGGTCCCTCAGAGGTCCCGGACAAGAGCGTATTCTACCGGCGCCTTGAAAACTACGCTCGCCTACATCTTGACGTTGAATCTATCGAGCATCGTTGGTCTAGCACAGATGTCGTATCCGATGACGGTTTGCCTATTATCGGCTCAACCTCCCAAAAGGACATATACGTCGCTACGGGATTCGGATTCTGGGGCATGAATAACGGCACCATAGCTGCGACGGTAATTACCGACCTCATAACAGGCCAACAAAGCCAATTCGTTGAGCTATTCGACCCGCTCCGGTTTCGCCTGCAGAAAAAAAGCTTGTCAGGCGCTTGACTGGCGTTGATCGGCCCGTCTCGTGCCCTACAGCACCTGCGAGAAGACTTCATAAATCCGGAAAACGACGGTGAGGCTATATTTCTGCAATCGGGTTCACAATGTTTCGCCGGCAGTCGCCAGCCGCCCGGCAGACCACTTCTGACCGCTATTACGACTCAGCAGGCGTAGAACGGGTCTCTATTCCAAGACACGGGGACTTCAACCGGTGGACCGCAAAAAAAGGAACGAAGCAGACTTGACGCCCGACGAGGCTCTTTATTCTTCTTCTGTCTGGACAAGATCAAAAATCGACGAGTTCTCCGGATAGAAGATGGCTTGGACGTCGGTTCTTAATTCGCTAATTTTCCCTTGCAGAGTGTCGGTCAGCTCTGACGTGTCGTCGTAGTGGAGGCTTTGCTTGCATACAGGGCACACAAATTGGTATCCACACGTGTAGCCACTCGCCATGTCAAACGTGTAGCGACCGCAGTGGTTGTCACACGTGTAATAGGCGGTGTTCAGCTCTTCATCCAGCCACGTCTCGAGCTTAGAGAGAAGCTTGTGAGCGTCATCAGCGAGGCGACGCTCAATGTCCTCAAAGTCTACGAGCCATCGATACAGCATCCATCCAGTTTCTTTGTCGCGCTGAAGCGTATAGAAAGCAAGGCGATGCTCGTACAAAGTGAATAGTGTCCGCCTCACGGTGTTCAATTCAGAACCAGTTTCTTCTGCTATCTGCTGGTCCGTCAACTCATTTTTTGAAAGTTGCTTGATCATGTCAAGGCCCTGTTGACCAACCAACTTCTCGAGATACGCCAGCGTAGCTTTGTCTTCTTTGTTTTTCTTCACTAGTTATATATGGACTCGCACCGGCTTATAGTTGCTGCCACCTGTTCGTCGACTGCGCTTGTGAATTTCAAAAGCGCGCAAAAGCGACGGGACGCCCATCTTGTTGGATAGGGGTAATTTGTTTTTGCACGATGGATAGAGATTTTGCTGCCTGTATTTTGTGCATCAAAAATTCTGGTTAATCAACAAAGGGCTGTAGGCATTGATCGAATAAGCACCTCGTCAGCGCTCTCGTTTAATCGCTGCGATCGGCAGAAGAGAAACGCTCTGCAAAAGAGGGCCTTGTTAAGCGGCTGTAAACTGACCAAATTGATTATTGTGCTTACTCAACATTCTGAAGTATTTGAGGAAAGGAACCGTCTACGGTTGCTCCGTAATGTGAAGGCTCCACGCCATTCGAAATCTAGAAAAAAGACACTAAAAAAAGAGAGAGTGGATTTAATCTCTCAATTATACGTGAAAAACGTGCTCTTGGTTATGTCTCCTCCAGCTCCTCAATCTTCTCCTCAAGCTCCTCAATCTTCTCCTCAAGCTCCTCAATCTTCTCCTCCAGCTCCTCAATCTTCTCCACCGTGCCCTTCGAGTGCGTGATATTCTCTTCTAATTGCTCCTTATCGGCCTCTGTAACTTCTTCTACTATAGTGAGCGTCTTATTCATTGCATCCTTGACCCGTTGCTCGCGCTTCAGTCCCTCATCTAAATAATGCGCGTAGACTTCCTTAAGCACGTCGATCTCGCTTTGGAGCCGCTTAAGCTCGCTCAAGATGAACCCCTCCTTATCGGTCATTCGTGTTTCTCCCCCCCCTCAAGCAGGTCTTTTTGCCATAAAAGGAAGCTTATAATGAAAAATCGAGAGACCAATACACCACATGATAGGGCGGTTATGATTTAGACATTTACTCGCATAAAAGCGAGGTTCCGAGCTAGCATCGATACCCTCTTTTGACCACTTCTTATTATGTTGGGTACATGATGCGGCGCGGACGTCGGTAATTATCGCAATATGGTACGTGATCCCTCTCACCGCGTAGTTTGCAACCGTGATACTTCTCGCACCGTCGACAATCCATCATCGTTGTAACGTGAGTTATTCAGCTAGCCAGTTAAGGTTATCTCACTGTCGCGTTCGGTTCTGATGAGACAATATTAGCGAGATATGCTTGATAGTAGGTCGTACGAGGCGTGTTATTTGAGTAACCGGGGTCGACAAAGCCCGCATAGTTCGGAAGCAGAGTCGAGAAGGACTAGATGGGGCCCATTCTTTATTATCTTTGCCGCACCTCGAGGCCGTTCTCTGAGGTAACGCGGAACTCTCAAGAAGCCAAGCGGCGCGGACGGGGGGTAATATAACAATAAGGGACGTGCTCGGCATCGCCGCGGAGCTTACAGCTAGCGAATTTGATGCACCTGCTCCAGTCCATCACTAACGGGGAATAATTCGCCCCCTTATATTCGTTACCTACGTCTGAAAAAACTAATGAGAGCCGCTACTGCTAATAGGGGACAACGCTTGTAGACATACGCCGGGGAGTTGCGTTATTCAATCAGCGGCAAGACTCGGTTTCACAAAGACGTTTTTCCGAGCGTTGAATTTGCCGACGGATCCGGCCCTAGCGTGGCTGCTTATCGCGCTGCTTGTTTTTAGGGTGCGTATAACCTTCTTTCCTTTTTTTTGATAGTTTGAAATGCCCTTGAAGGCACTTTTTTTGCTATAAAGCGGTGAGGTTGCAGCGTTGCCGCTGAACGGGGCCGTAAATCAAAGGGAATTGAAAAAAGAAATAACGAGTCAGGAGCTACGGAGGGGGGCGAATGGAACACGCGAGTGCGTAGCTGAAAAGACAACCCAGCCTTTGATGGATGGGGCCCGTCAACGGTGCAGCCATGGATCTAGCCATCTTGGTTCACCTTTTCTTTTATAAACGCATATAGCCCGTCAAGGTGAATAATCGCTTTGCTCTGGTCGGTGGGGGCTTCTTCGAAGTCCTGGAGGAATACCACATCGTCATTCTCCGTGATCGCAACCACTGGATTGAGGTTATTCTGGAACTTCGCTGCCCCTTTCATCTTAAGCCATTCAGTTAGGTCAGCGATAACTTCATTGCCAAACTCATCGTAAATAGTATTGTAATCGGAACCATGCAGCAGCTTCTTTAGCTCCCACATCCTCACCTTGAACCAATCTATTGCTTCGGTCATAGCGGTAAACCACCCTTATGTTTTGGATCTCGTTCAGTTTCAATCCTTGTTGTAGTAGATGTTGCTCTGCTATCTTTCCCCAAAATACTCTTTTAGCGTAATAGTTCTTGTCATGTTGTTCTCCAGAAGAGAATACAATCTGAAAACCGTCTCTCTTTGTGCTGTTGTGCAAGTAGAATTATAAATATGCCCGCGTGGTTGTGCTAGGGATCAACATGGGACTACCTGACAGGTCCAAGTCGGGCAGCGCACCAACGCAGAAAGTGCAGACAGCGCAGGACTGGTGTGACAAACGGGATGCACTTGCAAAGTCAGGTCGCCACGAAGAGGCGCTTCAATGCTTCGACAAGGCACTCGAGCTCGACCCGGGGTATGCTAAGGCGTGGGCTCTGAAAGGAGCTACGCTTGGCATGTTAAACCGCCACGAGCGATTCAGTGTATGCTTTCGTGAGCATTACGCCGGAGCGTCCACGTTTTCGACGACCTTGACAATGAAATCCATATCGGGTCGCACGGGTCCTCCGGAACAGTCTTCGGCCGTGTGTTTGGCGACGACCAGGAAGAGCAATGAATCCATCCTGCTACGCGTTGTGCGAACGAGTTGAGCTGACGTCCTTATTTGCCTTGCCGCTTTTCGAGCACGCTTATTGATGGATGTTCCGTGCTTAAATTATCAGGCACTTACGTCAGCTGAATACGCCGATGTATCCCCAACATCTTCATGAACTTTTGAGCGCGTCTCTAGACTATGACGCGGAGGTTTACCGCAATTACCGTTGCTCTCATCTTTCTCCTCGCCTTGCTCATAATAAGCCAAATAGCAGCGACAGTTTCGTGGTCGCTCGTTTACCTGGCCCAATCGGTAATTTCGTCGGCTCATAAGCTGGGGTACCCCAATGATTGCTGTTGGCGTTCTGGTTGCTGCCTGTATTTCATCGCCCTGACCGGCGGCGCGCCGAGGCGAAGGCAGGCGCAATTTTCGCAGGGGCTACCGCGCTCTTCGATCTGGCTGTCGGTTTTTTCTTATCGGCAACGGTGCTCTATGCGTTAGCGAAGCCGTGGAACGAATAGACCAGTATCTAAACTACTATGATCACGTAGATACGGGCAAACTGCGCGAACGCATCATTAAATATCTTAATGAGATGAACGCACTTCGAGATGAGTTAGACTAGCGCAATAGGAGTAGGGTGAGCAAACGGCAAGCATTTACCTGGGCTGCAGCGGGTGGCATTATGATCACTGGCTCGGCGTCCTTTATAACTCGCGTCGTCGCTACCTAGAGCAACACGCGCGATTTTTCCACTCAGTCGAAGTCAATTCGACGTTTTATCAATTTCCGAAGGAAGGTCAGCTGAAAAAATGGTACGACGCTACTCCTGACGACTTTGTTTTTTCTATAAAGATGAACAGGCACATCACACACACAAAGAAGCTGCACGAAACGCGTCGAGCTCTCAACGACTTCTTAGAGATCTGTGAAGAATTGGGACGCAAGCTTGGTCCGTATCTCGTAGGGCTCGGCGCGAGCTTTAAAAAAGATATAGACCGTCTAGACGAGTTTCTTTCACTATTGCCTGATCATCGTTTTGCTTTTGAATTTCGTCACGATTCGTGGTTTAGTGACGATGTTTTTGACCGTTTTAGAGATCAAAGCAATCTCGCTTTAGTCATGCTCGGTGCACAATTCGACAACAACATCGACTGTTTTAAGAATTTTTCGTACATCAGATGGCACGCGCGTGGTAGAAATCTAGACGTTTACTCGCCAGAAGAAATAGACTACTGGGCCCGTCGAATCCGAGAGATTTCAAGCGAAGCTGACGTTTTCGGCTATTGGAACCATGATGCATGTGGGCCTAAGAATTGTTTGGACTTAGGGTCAAGGCTAGAAGTGCGGTGACTGGCCGCCAGCAGGTTAAGAGACGTTTTTGAAACTTAGACCGGAAATATGCACCCATCCACGAGCGCTTTATGTAGCGCTTCCGTCTCCGTCTTTATAACTTAGTTAAACCCAATTCTCATAGCGTGTCAATACGCAATATTGCAGTGAAGAAAAAATGCACAATCTCAGATTGAGAATAGAAAAAGAGGTTTCTGAATTGGCCTAACGTAACGACGAAAAAGAATGTACGGTTGTCCGTGTTACAAGAATGAGGAAAAGTTATTTGCATTTTTGGTCATAGACGGCGTTGTTCTCACTAGAGCGAGTGAACAAGAGAAAATTGAATTATCAAAAGAATTTGAGATTAAGCCATTCCAAGCAGGCCAACGAACAATGAACAAATGGCCACAAATACGTGTCGATGAAACAACTGACTTGGAGAAAATAATTCTGCGTATAAAAACTAGTCAAAACCAGTCACAGCCATCATTATAAATAAGAACGTAGCAAGAGTAAGCTCCTCGCTGAGATGCAGACTCCAGGCTGTTTGTGTGTAAAAAAGCTAAAAAAACGTATATTGACGTTGTGCGTTAGCGACGAAGGAGGAATGATCAATGATAATTGGTTTCACAATGATGAACGTTAATCGGGGCGCAGAATACGACGTGTGGCAGGAACTAGTGAAGATTGGTGGCGTAACAAGAGCGGTGCACGTTTTTGGAGAGTTTGATTACATCGCCATCATCGAAGCGAACGACCTTTCTGAGTTGAACCGGGCGGTTGATGACATAAAACTCATTCAAGGGGTCACGTCGACACGCACGTTTGTTGAACATCAGCTTCCGTTTATGAAATGAGGTGAATTATAAAAAGAAAGATGTGCTCGGCCGGATTCGAGCTGCGACCTCTGCCGTGTGAAGATTAGCGTATACTCCTACATTTTGCCATACTTAGCACTTTTTTTTGATCCAGGGCCACCTGCCCATCATCTTGACACGGCCTCGCGCCTAAGCTCCTCAGCTCCGGTGACCACGAATGTCGTACGTGAGCTTCCCGGTCAGCGGGTCCTGGCCGTAGCTCTCGCAGAGCGCGATAAGCACGTCCTCGTGGGTCACTCCCACGTTCATGACCGTATCATTGCCGCCGTAGTAGATGAGGACGCTGCCATCATCGCGGCGCACGACCCCGCAGGTGAACACGACCTGCGGCACGTGGGTGTAGGCGGTCTCCTCGACGCGGCAGTCAGCCCTGGACGGGAGCAGGATGGGGATGCTCGACATCTTGACCCGCGCCGGGTCCGCCAGGTCGTGCAGCGCCACACCGAGCACGTAGGGGTTGCCGTTCATCGTGGAGCGCACCCCGTGGAACACGCTGAGCCAGCCTTTGGTGGTCCTGAAGGGTGGCGCGCCAGGACCGATCTTGTCTGAGAAGGCGCTCGGGCCCGCGCCGGTTTGCATGACAGGCTCCGGCTGGATCTCCCACCGATTGGACTCGATCGAACTCGTCCAGCCGAGCCTGATCTGCGTGTAGATGCCCCCGACCTCGCCGGCGGTGGTGTCATTAGGTCGGAACAGCCCCGCGTAGCGGCCGCTGATGGGCTCGGGGAAAACTATGACGTTCCGCATGTCTCGCTCGAGCACCGGGCCGTGGCGCATGAAGTGGGAGAAATCGCGGGTCGTGGCCAGCGAGACACGCACGCGGTTCTTCACCGTTGCGTGATAGGCACTGTAGGTGATGTAGTAGGCGTCGCCGATCTGGGTGATCCGCGGATCCTCGACGCCGCCCGACTCGTTCTCGATGAGGGCTCTGGCATCGGTGCGGGGGGCGAAGGCGTCCCCCTCGGCTGCCGGCGCCATGGCCGGTCGCGGCTCGACACGCCAGCCGTCGACGCCGTTGCTGCTGCGGGCGACCCCGAGCACGCTCACGCCGCAACGAAGATGCGATCGGAACAGCATGACCGTGTCGCCACCGTGCAGCGCGATGCCGGCGTTGTGGACGGTCGTGACCTGGAGGCCCGGGTCTTGCCACACCTGGTTCACTTCCTTGGCCGTAAGCACGGGGTTATCCGGGAACCGCGCCACTGGACAGTTCAGATCGACGATCACGCGGTGGCCCTTGAGCATCACTTCCTTGCTGATCATCGGCCATCCTGCTTGCACCACCCTTGGAGCATCACGATCAGGCGGGCAGCGGTTATTGGAGTCAATTTCGGTGCATGCGATAAAAAGCTATGCTCGATGGTCGTGGCAAATCATCGCAGCGCCTAAACGCGGAGTTTTGGAGCAGCCTCGTTTCGACTTAATTCGACGTGCGCACCTTAACTGGCTACTTTGATTCTGAAGCCTTAAGCTGCCATTTGCGAAACTTATAACTCGGATCAGTTTTGAGAGCAGCTTGATATGCTGCTATAGCCTTGTCACGCTCGTTTAACTGCATATAAGCATGTATATAAGTCCCGATAGGCATTAAAGGAAGTTATCTCAATAGTCGTTCAATAGGATCAATAGATACAGAGTAACATTCAAAAAAAGGAGATTAAGGAGTATGTCTAAAACCGAAGACTTCTTGAAAGAGGCATTTGCAGGAGAGTCCCAGGCCAACCGCAAATACCAGGCATTTGCAGCCAAAGCAGATAAAGAGGGATACACCCAGGCAGCCAAGCTGTTTCGGGCAGCTTCTGAGGCGGAGGCAGTGCATGCCAACAACCATCTGAGGGTTATGAAAGGCGTCCGGTCCACTCCAGAAAACCTCAAGGCGGCCATCTCTGGCGAGGATCATGAGTACGAGGCCATGTATCCGGAGATGATTGAAACGGCCGGAGTCGAGAAGCAAAAAGGCGCCGAAATGTCCTTCCACGACGCCAACGAGGTGGAGAAGATCCATTCTCAGCTTTTCAATAAGCTTCTTGCCAACCAAGGCAAATCAGCAGAGACTTTCCCCTATTACGTCTGTCCGATCTGCGGGAATACGGTGGAAAATGAGCCGCCAGAGAAGTGCCAAGTATGCGGCACTGAAGGGAAGCTGTTCAAGAGGGTCGATTGAGCTTTGCCAATTGGCTCGGGAAGGTCCAAGGAGGCCTTCCCACCTTTTTTGTGCATTGAATGAGCAGATATCGCCTGAAATAACACCGTTTTTATTTTATGCTTGCGGTAATATTAATTCATAAAACAATATTTTAGGAGGCAAAACAAATGATTTCCACAAAATTGAATCAAGCTATTAACGACCAAATCACTTTCGAATTTTATTCAGCCCACATTTATTTATCAATGGCTGCCCATTGTGCCGCTAGTGATCTGCCAGGCTTTTCACATTTTCTACGAGTGCAATATCGCGAAGAGGTAGATCACGCGATGAAGTTTTTCAATTTTGTCGCTGAAATGGAAGGCAATGTTAAGATTACTGGTTTCGAAGATCCACAAGCAGATTTTAGCTCTGTTTTAAACGCTTTTGAGATAGCATTAAACCATGAAAAAATTGTCACAGGTAGAATTTACGATTTGAAAACTATTGCTGTCGAAGAGAAGAACTATGCAGCTTCAAGCTTCCTTGAGTGGTATGTAAATGAGCAGATAGAGGAGGAATCTAATTTTACTGCTATAGTTAGGCGCTTAAAGATGATAGCTCAGGATTCTGCGGCCTTATTTATGTTAGATAACGAGTTGGCAGCAAGGGTTTATGTTCCGCTCCCAGAAGCAAATGTCTGAAAATTATTGCAGTGCATCACTTTAGAGTGCAATGCCTTCGGCGAAATTAGCACACACGTGTAATTTCGTTTTGCAGATTGATTAGAGGTACGACAGAAGACTTTGCCTTCGCGTATGCAGAGTTATCTTGTGGACGATCTTTGCAAGTTTTGCGAGCAGCCCGGCGACGCTATCGGCTAGATCAGTCAAATCGAGCATATATCGTGACGCACGGCGTGAGCGGTATCGATTGGAAGCACTACAAACACCTCTGCCGGAGAACGTTTTTGACGTATATATGCGATATTGGAAAGACTGAAACACCCTTGTCAAGCTCGTCCAGGAAAAACTCAGCGGCATGGCCGTAAAAATCAGCGGCTACTCTTCATCTTCGTAGAGGCACGTGACTTTTTGACTCTCATCGGGGCTGTGGTTGGAGTAATGGTATTGGGCAAATAGCGGGTCTACCTTTGCAACCGCATCGTAGTCCCAGGGCGGGGGCGAACACTCCGGGCACCAATGCCCGGCACGCACCAGCGTCGGCGACGCTGTCCAAATATGGTTCCGCCCACAGCTCCATTTGAGTGGTATCGAGTCGTCGACGTACTCGCTGGAAATGCATCGGCCGCCGCGGGTGGCCGCTAACACTGTCATCCCCTCGATGGTTTTCGGGAAATCCTCCCTATAATCCTCCTGTGGCTGCACCGTTGGCCCCTCAAGGCCCCCGCTGTCCAAAGGCGTGTCCCAGCCAGGTATCTTTTCCCAGGCAGCGCGGCTTCCGAAGAACGCCTTGACCTTCTCCACATCGTCGCGCTCGATCCACTTCAGCGGGTCCGCCATGCGTTTGAGGTACGCTCGCACTAGGAATTCGGGCCCAATCTTCGTTCCAACTTTGACGGAAAACGGGATATTGTCTGTCACTTGCGTATAATGGTCATCGAGGGCCTGGCGCCAGTGCCCCAGATAGTTGTTTAGGAGATGGCTATCAGCGTACCAGCCGCAGTGGAAGTTCCTTAGGGCGAACCAATTCCTTCGGAACAACCTACGGTAGTCTCCGTATCCGAAAATGCGCATCATCCTGTCCAGGTAGTCCGAGTACAGGACCCTGCACTTTGGTCCGCCGCTCATGTTATACACGCGGCGATAGAACTCGTCTGGAGCCTCTAGCGTCTGGACGACTCCGTAGCCAGCGTCCTGGTTTGTGATGAGCTCCAAGCGCGTGTTGAGCGGCTGGTGAAACATTATCGGGTCCATGAGCGTGAGTGCGTTGGGTATGGCAATGTACGTCTGTCTCAGTATCGCCCATCTCCGCAGACCGGATTCAATGATGGCCCGCTCGGAATTGATCTTCGTCGTCGCGTAAACGTCACCGATGCTTGGCCTGAGCGGGTCTCCCACCCTCAGCACGTGGTTGGGGGGTAGCCTGTCCCCATAGACGGCTACGGAGCTGATGTACACGAGGCTCACATCTTCTCCAATCTCGGTCCGCTTCTTGATTGCTGCCAGTATATTCTTGGTACCGTCGTAATTAGTCATCGTGCACTTCTTGGGCAGCTTGTCGGCCATTGGGGGTATGAGGGCTGCGACGTGGAGCACGTGGTCGGTCCCGGTGACCGCCTCCTCTACAGACGAGTTGTCGTATATGTCCCCCCAGACAATCTTGATGCCCTCTGCATTCTCGTATTTAGCGAAGGCCTTCCTTATCTCCCTCTCAGGCAACAATAGCAGGCTTATGTCGTATCTGTCCCTCCTGCGCAGGAGCTCCTTGAAGGCTTCGCTGCCCATCGAGCCAGAACCGCCTGTCAGAAGCACCCTTTTCTTTCTTGTCAGTGTCATCCACGACCCCTAGCTGCCTTACCGCGCAAGGCCATCAGACCGTTCTGAATAGAAGCTCTTTGCGTAATAAATTATCGGCGAAATGGCGAGCATTGGCGAAAAAGGGTTCTTTGGATGGCGCGACATCCATAAAGTCACAACAAATATGTATGGCAATGCGAAAAAGGCTCTTGTAAGGCCCGATTAGCCATTACTTTGGCTCCAACTGTGTGCAAAGTCGGCGGTGCAAACTTAATCGTTGTGATTTGCCTTCCACGACTGGCCTACGCTTGAAGTCGGTTTTTGCGCGCGATTCTTCGGCGGTGGAGAAAGCGGAAGAAAGGGGGAAAAAGAAGCTCTGAGCGCCCTCCAATTCTTCAAAAGACGCCCTTACCTACTAGTTATTATTCACCTTCACGTCCATCTTCACTATATACGGCGTATCCTGCGTTGACGAATGTCACCGCGTCCGCGCTATCGAGCTGCAAGCCATCGCCGGCCTTATAACTGCCACAACCTTTGACAAACGTTATGGATTTATGAACTGCCATTTTGTACTCACCTCTTTTTTCTGCTTAGGTTCACTCGAACGGATTTTTTGGTTCATATATCTTTCCGTCAGCTTCCCTCTCTCGAAGCAAAAAACCGTCGGCGTCGCGTGAGCTTTTAGCTTGTTTTTCCATCGTTTCTGACTGCGCTCTCGACAAATTCCTTTTTTAGAGGCTATCGACGATTTTCGCTATTACTCCTTCATTCATTTCCATTTTCAGCACGTGCTTGAAGTTGGGTTATCACCTGCAGCACAAACCGTTGTGCAAGTAATGGATACTTAGATCAACACTGGCGACAAGAGACAGGCTCTCTGCAACCTCTTAGCTGCGCATTCACACAATACCGCTCGAAGAGCTAATAGAAAGCGTTGAACAGGCCCCACCAAAACCAGCAGATGTTCACCAAGTGCTACTGGACGGCTGTCAACGACCAGAAAGTCAGACGGTGACAAGTGGGTGCGGACGTGCGAACGCAGCGTAAGCTCTATCCAGGTGCAGGATCTGACACAGGATCTGAAGGCGTTCAGATCTGGGCGGACATTAACGCAACAATAATATGTTGTCTTACCATGCACACCCTATCTGAGGCTGGGCAGAGTAAATCCTTAAGGCTTTGTAGCTGAATTATGAGCAGCTTTCAGCTGCGTTACATTGACAGTTGATGACAACATGGGTCGATCTTATGTGTGTGCTATCGTAGCTGTTAGAAATGGAGAGAATTATGGTCGAACAATTTAAGCTTTCTGCAGACTGCTCGAGCCGTGATTTGGTCCCAATTGCGTTGGCTGTTCACGCTGTATTAAGCGGTTTGCCCGTAACAATACGCAGTAAGAATAATCTTGGCGTTCAAATTGAAGAAGGCGAAGTGAAAAGCCAGAGCTATACAGGACCGATACTCGAAAGAGTTCTGGTGGAAAACAAAGTCATAAAGACGCGACCTGAAGCAGGGTATTACGCAAATGTACCGGTTATCGTAGCCCCTATACAAGACAGTTCAGGCTCGGCAATTGCCGCCATTGGCGTTGTTGATATAACTGGGATATTCGATCTAGCTGATTTGATGAGCCAGCAATCACAGATTATTAGTCAGATGCGTTATTGCGCCGTACCTACGAACGAGTCGTAGCAGGAACTTGCTGGTTGGTATCGAAGAGATATAGATTGAGAGATACCCGCCACCTGATCCTCGTCTTAAGTGCGTCCGATTGACAAAAGAACAGCGAAATCGGCCGGATTTGAACCGGCGACCTCCGCCATGTCAAGACGTGCGGATTTAACCCTCAGCTTTGTGTTTTCTGATTTCTTCGCACTTCTTATTTCACTTTTGCAAGAAGCAGAGAGAACGACAAGGAAGGCTAACGCCCCATCGTGCACCGTTTGATAGATCCGCGCCTGCAGCCCCGCAAGCGTTGAGAATGGACGGGGCAACCGAATCGCTTGCTAACTGTAGCCTGCTTTTGCGCGATGGAGCGAGATTTTGGCCCGATGGACTTCCATAGCTCGTGTTTCGGCAGCGCAACGTCAGTACGAATGGCTGGGTAATTTTCAGCAGCTAATATGGTGGTAGCTGAGGTATTTGTTTTGATCTTAGTCGTTGCGATTGGCCGCGCGCGACGAAGTGCAGATCATTACCTAAAGTACGTTTACCGGAGCTCCTTACAATAGGGCTTCTGGATCTGTCTTTATAATGCAGGTATACCCAATTCTCATAGCGCGTTAATATGTTATTACAATCAAGAAAAACTGCACAAGACCAAAACGACAACACGTGAAGTCTGTCATCGCTGTGTTTTGTTCTTGATTCATTGTTTCGCCGAGAGAGGCAATATGAGAAAAATGCTACGCTGCATATCGCCGGCACGATCTCGCACAAAGCCTCCTGTTAAGCATAAGCGGCTGGAGCTACTGTATCGGCTTTCGGTAATAGATTTCACATTATAGAAAAAATCTTCGCAACTCCTGCGCGACGCGCTCTGGCTTGCCCCTGTCCGTTGCTGCGGCATGGCCAAGGCTCAGCAATTCAACGCGCTCTACGTTCGGCAAGATGTTACTCAGAGCGTTGACTGTATGTTTCAAATTGGGAGGGCTTTCGCTGCCGCCGAGCAATAACACTTCTGCGCGCACTGCTTTAAAGTTTTCAAGCGTTCCTTTCGTTTCAACGACGAGCTGATTGTCAAAGTGGAACGTTGGAAGAAGCGCCTGGAACGGCACATCGTCGCCTTTGACGTTCTCGGCATCATCCCGCAAGAAGCGTTTGAAAACTCTTACCAATAAAAAGCGCGGCAAGATACTAAGCAATGATTCTCTGGGCTCCAAATGCCTCGCAAAATCTTTGGTGAAGGTAACCATTGCTTCTGCCATCTTGCCGTCTGCAATTTCCTGGTCAAAACGTGGCATGAAGGAGTGTCCCACCATGATCGAATTGTCGATGTCAAGGGGCGGCTCGTAGAGAGCAGCTTTGTGGATTGCCGGCAAGTAAAGCGCGGCCTCAAGCGCGATGAGCGCGCCTGCGCTCAGCCCGAATACGTTGTGCGCATCGGTCTTCTTAAGAATAGCGT
>JBEKIR010000008.1:0-35276 GCA_050011655.1 Halobacteriota archaeon
AGGATCCTTTGAGTTTGCCTGGGTAATGGACTCGCTCAAGGAAGAACGCGAACGCGGCGTCACGATCGACATAGCACACCAGCGATTCGATACAGAAAACTACTACTTCACTATCGTCGACTGTCCCGGTCACCGTGACTTCGTAAAGAATATGATCACCGGAGCATCGCAGGCTGACGCTGCAATATTAGTGGTTGCAGCGCCTGACAGTGTGATGGCTCAAACAAAAGAGCACGTCTTCCTTGCACGGACGCTCGGAATCAATCAGCTGATCGTAGCGATCAACAAGATGGATGCTTCAAATTATAGCGAGAAGCGGTTCAATGAGGTCAAAGACGAGGTAGGAAAGCTACTGAAAACAGTCGGGTACAAAGAAGAGGACATTCAATATGTCCCAGTTTCGGCGTTTAAAGGTGATAACGTAACCAAACTTAGTGACAACATGTCGTGGTACAGCGGTGAGACACTGTTACAGGAGATCAACAAGTTCAAAGTTCCTGAAAAACCGGTGAAGTTGCCTCTCAGATTACCCATACAGGACGTATACACGATCTCAGGTATCGGAACGGTGCCGGTTGGCAGAGTCGAAACGGGCATAATGAAGCGGGGAGACAAGGTAATATTCGAGCCCGCAAATGTCCGAGGGGAAATTAAATCAATAGAAATGCATCACGAAGAGATTCCAGAGGCCGTTCCAGGTGATAACGTAGGTTTCAACGTCCGGGGCGTTGCTAAGAAGGATATTAAGCGCGGCGATGTTACCGGTCATCAAGACACGCCACCAAGTGTCGCAAAGGAATTTACGGCCCAGATCGTCGTTTTGCAGCATCCAAGTGCGATAACTGCGGGCTACACGCCCGTTTTCCATGCGCACACTGCGCAGGTAGCATGCACCTTCACGGAAATCAAGGCAAAGCTTGATCCCAGAACCGGTCAAGTAAAACAGTCCAATCCAGACTTCATCAAGACAGGCGATGCAGCTATCATCCAAGTCCGGCCGACAAAGCCCTTGGTGATAGAGAAGGTAAAAGAGATACCGCAATTGGGTCGCTTTGCCATTCGGGACATGGGACAAACTATCGCAGCGGGCATGTGCATCGACATAGTCCCTCGGTAACGTCACGAGATTGAATGCAAAAAGCAAGAATAAGGCTTTCAGGCACGAGCCCGGAAATGCTTGATCACGTTTGTGAACAAGTTAAGAGCATAGCCGACAGGACGGGAGTCAACCTGTCCGGGCCAGTCCCTCTTCCTACGAAAAGGCTTAGAGTACCGACGCGAAAAAGTCCCGACGGCGAAGGGACTGCCACGTGGGAGCACTGGGAAATGCGCGTCCACAAACGACTTATCGATCTTGATGCTGATGAGCGGGCGCTTCGGCAACTCATGAGAATACAAGTCCCGAAAGATATCAACATCGAAATAGTACTGGAAGGCTGAGGGTCTCGCCCATTCAGAATGATTTTGCTTGAATAACGTGCGAGCCGAAGCAATTGTAGCGGACGAGTTGACGGCCGAGGTAGCCAAGTGGACTACGGCGCCAGCCTTGAGCGTTCCTTTTAGGTTCAATGAGAGCTGGTGAGGCTTTCGCCTCGCAGGGGTTCAAATCCCTTCCTCGGCGCTCCTATTTTGTAATGTGTTTTTCCCACGGCTTAATGATGCACAGCTGCTTGTTCGTTTCATCCACGTTAACGATCGAGTAACTTATGCCTCGCCTGTCGAGGAAATCAATGAAAAAGTACTCAAAGTAAGCGGATTTATCCTCATCAAATCTGGTAGCCGCAAGAACGAATGCCATCATATTCTGACAAAAGCGCGAGGCGAGCCAGTAGTAGTCGTCGTCCGAAATGTGGTACTTTGCTGGTGGTTTCTCTTTCGCCGACTTAGGTCTGCGCAACAACATGATTGTAGCCTGGCAAGTCTCTGTAATTACCACCATATTCAGCCTTTAAAAATGTTCTTCTCGATTGCGCGAGAAACCTGGACCTAGCACGTGCAAAGAGTCTAAACGGTCCATTTGCCTCATTATGCACACTGCTGAAGTGTGAGTTGCCACCCTCAAGCAAAACCGCTGAGTCCGCAAAGCACTTTTCTTAGCGTCGGATCATCAGCGAAGCCCTAGCTAAACCCAAACGAGCGGCATAGGTTGAGAGCCAATACTAATGAATTTTAAATACCAAAGATTCATAGTTAATTCAAATGAGTGATGAAATTAAGTTTGTGATACCCAAGGGCAGCCTGGAGGAACAAACGATCAAGTTCTTGAAGCTGGCAGACTTAGAAGTTATTCGAAAAAGCCCGAGGGATTACAATCCTAAAATCAAAGATTTCAGAATAAATAGCGTAAAAGTACTGAGGCCTCAAGAAATCCCTCAATATGTTGCGGCAGCCTATTTTGATCTTGGCATAACTGGATTGGATTGGGTACGCGAGACTGGTAGTGACGTGCGCATCATCGCGGAACTGCCATATAGCAAAACAGCGTCTGAAAAGGTCAAGATCGTGCTCGCAGTCCACGAACAATCGACGGCAAATTCCCCGTTTGATTTGAAGCAAGGCAGCAGGATTTCGACAGAATATCCACGTCTAGCAAAGCAATATTTCGAGCAGAAGGGAATTTCTGTTGACATATTCTTGTCGTACGGTGCCACTGAAGCTAAAGTCCCCGATATCATGGATGGTATAGTAGAGTTAACCGAGACAGGCGAGACCCTTAAGAGG
The DNA here is from genome assembly GCA_050011655.1 of Halobacteriota archaeon. Taxonomy (GTDB): domain Archaea; phylum Halobacteriota; class Bog-38; order Methanoflorentales; family Methanoflorentaceae; genus Methanoflorens. The sequence goes on from JBEKIR010000008.1 coordinate 2,722, forward strand.
AGTGGTCTCAAGGTGATCGACGTTATTCTTGAATCATCAACGGTGCTCATTGCCAACGAGGTAAGCTACGAGGCAAAGCGGCGCTCCATTGACGATATCAAGACGCTCATTCTAGGTGCCATAGACGCCCAGAACAGGGCTTTGATTAAAATGAACGTCCCTAAAAACAAGCTCGAAGAAATCATCACGATCTTGCCAACGATGAAAGCCCCCAGCGTCGCCAAATTATATAACACAGATTACTACGCTGTAGAATCGGTGGTGGCCAAAGAGCAGATTAACGAGCTTATTCCGAAGCTAAAGCAGCACGGAGCTGAGGACATTCTGGAGTTGTCCATAAGCAAGATCGTCGACTAGCTAACGCGGTTTCCCACGAAGATCAATAATACGACTATGGCGCCCCCAATCTTGACACGCGCTTGCGCACTGCTGATTCTCGCTACTTTGGCGATAACAGTTAGTTTCGCCGGTTGCCTGACCGCGCAACCCAACAGTGATACGACGAGCCCTGCGATTTATCCTGTAAACGTCACACATACTCAGCATTACAATTACAACGGGACGTCTTATCTGACCGGGATTATCAAAAACGTAGGCACGCAGAACCTGATAAATGTCAGCCTTCAAGCTGAAGGATACGCAAACAATACGACAGACGAGCGAGGCTATGGGGTCCCTCAAACAGGAATTAATGCGACAATTATGCCTGGAGAGACAAGCCCCTTCATGATCAAAATGTTACCCGTTACATCCAATGCGAACACTACTCTCGCGGCTCGTGCATCTGCCTCAATAAGCTCATTGCCACTGCCCAATGCGAGAAACACTACTGCAAATAAGTCGGCAGGTCGGCCTGTCGCGCAAACAGCGAAGAAACCCGACTTGTACCGAATATTCCCCGAATACAAGCTCTCCAGCGTCGACCCGTACCCGCTTTCAATTGAGAATGGCAAAACCATTTTTTCAAACAAGACGATTAGCGTCAGCGGAGAGGTCTACAATGGAGGGGCTCAAAACGTAAACTCCTCTGTCGTAGCGGCCGCGCTCTATAAAAAAGACGGAAACGTTCTCGGCGTCTTCGTAGGCATTTCGCAACGGGCAGATTCTGAAAAGACCGCGCCCTTCGAGATAGACATACCTCGTGGCAATTTCCCGATTTCGTCAGCGGATGTCGCGAGAACTCAAGTGTACGCCTATGAGCTTACAAATTGAGCACGCCGCCTACACTGGGCTAACGAGAACCTCATCGTCGACGACCTCGATTCTAAGTTCTCCCTCGTAATTTTCTGTCTTAAAAACCGTCTCGCACACGCGAATGGGCAAAAAGACTTCTATGTTGTCTTCATCCCTGGTATAGGTTCCGACAACGCCTCCACGCGTTGCTTCTTCCGCTCCTGCAGTTTCTACCAGCCTTATCGTTTCTTCTTTGATGCTTGTAGAAACGCTCCCGGATGATTTGTTTAGTGGAAATGCGCGTCCTATGCAAAACGTCTCTATGCATTTTGCAGGTATTACTATAGTTGTAGAACCTTTGTCACAGCGATAGCGCACTTTACCCATCAACATAATGCCCTCTACTACGACCCCACACGATGACAATATTGCGCTCACATATTTATAGCAATCTCAATGAAAGGCCACCAAATGCGAAAGAGTTGAGTCCACAGCAGACCCCGACGCAGCGCCTTGGAATTGGCTCCGCTCATTACTAACTAATACGTAAATCCTTGTCAAAGAAGTGCAATTCGAATTTTGGGCCAAGTTTCTTAAGCGTATCTTCCGCTTTGCTTCTCGTTTTTTCCGGCAAGATCAAAACGATTCGGTCAACCTCTAAGCTCTGCAGCTGAAGCCATTTCGCAACGAGCTCGTCCGTTATCTCTGCCCCCACCTCTACATCCGAAATCAGTGTGGGCGTATCGCTTGCTAGAAATGGCTTAACGCTATAAACGTCATAGGCGAGGAGATCTGGGTACACATTAGCAATGCTAGCAACGTTTTTCCCCATTATGTTCATGACAACTTTGTATTTTTTAAATATGGTCTCGCCTGCTTTTCTAACAACTTCATCGTGAAGGGCCTCTACTTGCGAAGCGCTCAATTCAGACATGCTTGCCATATTAAGCTCTGTCACTACATACTTTTTTTGGCGTTTTCCTTCTTCAAATCTCCTCACAAAGGCCACCTAGGTTTCTCGCCTGACAGACATAGCAAACCGATGTGCGGCGCGCACGTCTCTGCCCAGCGATTTGCTATTGTGCAGATATTTTTGACCTAGAAAAGCGTAACAAAAAAATTTCACTACATAGGTATTTATCGACTCTTTGAGAGTTCACTTTGTTCTTCGCAGAGGTGTCCTTAATGCGCATAGATGAAATGAATAAAAAAATACTGTATCTCTTGCAACAAGATGGAAGGATGACGTACAAAGACATCGCCAAAGCGATAAACAGGTCAGAATCAACAGTACGCGACAGGATATCCATAATGGAAGATGAAGGCGTAATAAAGGGATATTCAGCAATTGTCGACCGAGGAAAAGTGGGATTGCATTGTTGTGCCTGCCTCTTTGCTAAAGTTCATTTGGAAGAGCTCGACTCTTTGTCGAAAAAACTGGCAGAATTAGAGAATATTTTTCAGATAGACCACGTCAGCGGCGACCATAATTTGCGGTTCACTGTTGCGGCTCACGACTACTCTCAGCTCAAAAGTGTGATCAACACCCAGATAGCAGATCTCCCGCTTGAGATAGTTCAAATAGATATTATCATGAAATCGCTCAAAGAGGGGGGGCCCCTCAAACTCCAGTAAGAACGCCGATCACCTTTTTTGCAAAGTCGCAGGGGCGCTGCGCGACCGTTTTTCTGCTGTGTCCCGCTGAGCACAGCGCGGCACCATGAGTGTTTGTATTGGTTATTCTGACGGAGCCTAACCACGTGAAGAAGCACAAGTACAAAATGCCACGAGGCATGCGATACTCCTCGCTGGTCGAAAGAGCCCAATTTTACTGCAACGAGTTCAATGGGAAAGCGCTACGTCGTTGGAAGCCTTTCAGAAAGAACACGGTGATCTCATTCTTGGTTGGAAAGTATACCCAAATCTACCTCAAACAATTTGAGGACATTAGAGACGATGTGGTCGTGATTGATGATTATTGCAACCTGCGAGGTTTGCAAGAATACCTCTCGAAATATCTTCCCGAAGGGGTCTACTATGACACGAATCACTATGAAGATCTTGAAATATGCAGAGGCTGCCCAGACTGCTACGAGGCCGACAAGTGTCTTCCCTGCAAGCATTACGTCGGACAAGAACTTGTTTTCGATTTGGACCCCGAAAACGTATATTGTCCAGTCCACGGCGACCTAGATCAGAAGATGAAGACGCATCAGGGGCGCATGCTATGTTTGATAGAGTTCAAGATCTTGAGAAAGCAAACAGTGTTGATGTATCGCGAGCTCAAACAAACGTATTCCAAACTGCGCATTGTCTATTCGGGGCGCGGCTTTCACATCCACGTGCTAGACCGCGATGCCACATATTTAACGCGTGCAGAACGAAATTCATTAGCGAACGCGTACGCACGAAGGTTCCCAATTGACGAATGGGTCACTGCCGGGAACGTCAAACTAATACGACTTCCCTACACTCTGCACGGGATGATATCAAGAGTCTGCGTCCCAATAGAGCCCAGCGAACTGGAGTTTTTTGACCCAGTCAACTACCAGCCAGCCATACCTCGTTTCTTGACGTTTGAACGAAACTAACGAGTCAGGCGACGGGCAGGTGGTCTAACACATCGCAGGTTACTTCTCGCCTTTCACTTCCTCGCCTTTATAGTACTCCTTCTTTTTTTCTGTCTTGCCCTTGACTTCTTTGCCTTTGTAGTACTCCTCTTTCTTTTCTTCTTTACCGTTCATGCGTGCACCAAGTAAAATGACCTTTTTCAACTATAAGAAGATGACCCCCATTTTGCACTTGTTAGAACCCAAGGGCCTGCTATAATGCCTGAAAAGCGCTTTAAACACGTTATTAGACCTCCCAAAACTATGGGCTTTCGAACCTCGTATGATCCAAATCCCAAGAGAACTGGCCGCTTGCGATGCAACACAAAATCTGCTCACTTGTCAGGCATAGCAGCAAGCGGCCGGGCTAGATCACGAGTCCGCTCTGGAAAAAAAATAGAACGCGCGTGAGACTTATCATACACTAGAAAGCTGTAGTTCAAAAGCTGTCAACGCGTGCCTGTACTTGTTTTTCCATTTTTTTACCTCTTTCTGATCTACGTTTGCGTTTTCTTTCGCTCTTAGGCCTAATGCAAAAACGTTCCACGCGTCTTCAGCGATACGACGAACATATCCGAAGTTAGGCCTGGGCGCCAATTCTGTTTGCATCATATCGACTGCACGCTCAAAGGGACTATACAGTTCGCTGTATCTATCATCAAAGTCCTCACCGACGACACGAGCCAGCAACTTAAAGAGACTATCTAGGTCTCTTTCATCTGCGGCCTCCTTTTTTGCTAGGTTCTGCAATTGATTAAGTATCGTGACTAGAACCTTGTGCATCTGGCTCGGCGAGTACTCATAAATAACGTCAAGTTTCGTGTATCGCGCTAGGATTTCAACGTTTAAAGTAAGCAAGACGGCATCGCTGAAAGATGACTCGTAGCCGTCGAATATCAATATCGTATCCCTCCATTGGTCAAATGAAGCTGTGACTTGCTGGGTTTTTTTTACGCGCGTCACGTCAAAAATTCGAGGAGCGCCCCGCTGAAATACGACCGGCCCTGTCTTGTACCAATAATAGGGGAGCCGCAGTTCAAGTCTTCTTTTTTCGCAATCTTTGTGAATTTGGAACAGAATCCTGTAAAATCGTGATGGCGTCAGTGTGTAATGCGCCTCTTCGCGAGTTAGCGCTACGCCCCCCAACTTCGCTCGTATCTGGGGAGGGACACACGACGGCGGTTGGAACTTGTCAATAGTGTGCAGCATGATATAAGCCAGCAAGGGGTTCTTGCCGACCTCACAGACGTAGTCGAGCTCTCTCACACCATTAATCTCTAGCGTCATGTGCCAAAAAAGTGCTCTTTCCGAGTATAGGAGGTTGAGTACGGAAAAGACGTTCGAAGCCGCCTACTTGACTTCGCCAAGGTTTTTATGAAAGGCACCAATAAAGATTGCACGCTAACTTGTTTTTAGATAACGCAAGACTTCGGATAGAAGGTTGAAGCGCAATCAAGTCTCAATATTTGATCTCCGCGAGCGCGTCCTCGTCGCGGATCGTGCGCTGCACTCGGGAGAAAGGCACTGAAATGTATAGACTGCGAAACAGCGCGGACACCAAACACAGGACGCGCTGAATTCGGCTCTCAGATCTATTTTTTGAACCTAAACACTACTGAAACAAAAGCTGAGTTGATCGCGGACAGGCAACTTCAACGCGACTCACGAAAGTAGTATTCAAACGAAAAGAGGATTCCTATCAATACCTGTCGAACTTCGCGAGACATTATTCTTGTGCCGAATTGCGAGTTAGAACACCTGGGCCCTAAAGTGTCGATCGTTATTTGCTGTCCATTTCGTAGATTTCTGACTCATTTGGTAGGATCTTTTTTTGTTTTTTTCTCTTTCTTTCCATCTTCTTCTTCCACTCTTCAGGGGTCAGCTGTTCCTCGGATTGCGTCGAATCCATGGGGAATCGTCACGCGTTTTGATATAAACAGCTTGTCCTCAACATGTGGAGCCACACAGGAGGATATCAGGAGTCTCATAGCTATTTTTAACTTCGAAGCCTTTCTTCGGAAAGCTTAAAGTATTGCCTGCATTTTATTGTTGAACTCGGAGCCAACCATGTCGCCAAACGTAAAAGAAAGTGATTCCGAAGATGATTTGCAGGACAACATCGCATCGCAGTTGCGGATGATAGAAGTATCGCACGACCTGACCATTACAAATCTGACAAGCATCGCCAGGATAATAATCGCAAACGTCAAAAACCAATACCAAGCGCTGCAGGTCTGTACGGCAATCAATACGTGGATTGCTATTAACGGAATGCAAGGCAACATCACCGTGCCCGAACCTTTGGTCAGAAAATATGTCAGAAAAGTAATGTCGTAGCGAATGTAGCCATAAAGAACGCACGTCATCACATCGACCGACTCAGAAGCAAAGACGTAGATTTCTCGGACTAGAGCGAAACTTCGATTACAGACTAGCTGTTAACTACCACATTATGCTGAAGGTACTCTTTCTCGGTACAAGCGGCTCAATGCCAACGGTCGCTAGAAGCCTTCCTTCCATACTGATAAAGCGAGACGGCGACGCCATCCTCTTTGACTGTGGCGAAGGGACGCAACGCCAGATGATGCGTGGCCGCACCGGAATCAACATATCCTCTGTATTTATAAGTCACTGGCACGCTGACCATTTCCTCGGCTTGCCAGGACTTATTCACACTATGTCATTTCTGAACCGGAGCGACAAGCTAAACGTATATGGACCTCGGTGGGGGGGTGTTCCAAGCTTGTTTGCACTTATTAATCCCCAGTTTCAGGTAGATTTTGTGGAAGTCTCGCCAGGAGATATAATAGAACTAGGCTCGTTCTCCGTGCGAGTCTTCGCTGTGGATCACGGGATAGGCGCATGCGGTTACGTTTTTGAAGAGCACGAACGGCCTGGCAAGTTTGACCGAAGAAAAGCAGAAGAGCTTGGACTGAAGCCTGGACCACTGTATCAAACCCTCCAAAACGGCGAATCAGTTCCTATCGGAGATCGCGTCGTCACGCCAGAACAAGTGATTGGCCCAAAGCGTCCAGGGAGGAAAATCGTCTACGCAGGAGATACGCGTCCTTCTGATGAGGTTGTGCAAGCAGCAGAAAACGCCGACTTACTTATTCATGAAGCAACGCTAGCTGGAGACCTAGACGAATACGCGAAAGCTGTCGGCCATTCGACTGCATCCGAAGCAGCTTACGTAGCACGCAGAGCGGACGTGGTTAAGCTAATTCTAACTCACATAAGCTCTCGGTACGCAAATGCGTCTCCGTTGCTGGAAGAGGCGCGACTCATCTTCCGCAACACATCTGTCGCAGATGATCTGCTTGAGATAGAGGTGCCGTACAGGGATCGGTTCGACTAAGAGACGACTCGATGCAATTGGCGAACACCTCAAACGGTGGTGCGCTGTAAATACATCAAGCTTCGAACGCCTTCATCGAGTGTCCTTGATTCCAAAACGAAAACACCCTTATACCGCCTTAGTCCGCGCATTACGCGGCTCCAGTTGATGTTTCCTAAGCCGAGGACTAAGTGCTCATCGGTCTGGCCATTATTGTCGTGCAGATGAACGTGGTCTACGGGCATTCGCAAGAAGGAGTCTATTGCGTCAGCCGTGTTTGCGTGGCCAACATCAAAAGTGAAGCCTAGACCATCGACACGCATGTCTGCTATTTCATCGGGAAACCGACCGAGCAGAAATTCCACATTGACCATGTTTTCGATGGTCGCAGTGACGCCATGCTCTCGCGCACAACGCGTGAGCTGGAACAGTGCCTCATTATTCTTTCGCAACGCCTTATCCGGGCAGAACGCCGCGAGGGGCGATACATAACCGGGGTGGATTACAAAAACACGTGCATAGTTTGCCGCCGCCTCTATCGCCGCCTTGATCTGCCTAAGAGTTTCACCCCAAATAGGCTCATTGAGGCTCGCGATGTTCAAGTCAGAAAATGGCGCGTGAACGCTAATCTCAAGGTCATACGAGGACCTGAGATAATCAATCAAAGAGATCATGTCGTCATCCAGCTCCTGCGGCCCCTCCGCTATCACTTCCCAACCTTGGAAGCCGGCATCCTTAAGATCCTCGAGCTGCTCAAGATCGACGTGGGCGGACGAAAAATAGACCTTCATTCATTGCGCTCGTCTGTGATCTCTTCTATCACCTTGTCAGGCGAAGGCGCTACGACGCGGACGAAGATCGGACCAAGCGGATCCCGCCAAAAGTTTACCTTTCCGACTAGTGCGGCTTGCTTGTTTAACGTGAACTCAAAAGAGTTTGATGACACTCGTTTCATGAGCTCTGCGTTTGCCGCAGATCGAATTCGCTGTGCTCGCAGAAGGTTGGCAAATGTCTCCAGTGTGTGACTTGTCCCTATTATTAAGTTGTCTGAACGCTCCAAGGCTGCGTCTGGAAATATGTTCCGGATGGCACGTTCGACTTTATCTTGGATCTCTGTTTCGTGGATCGGCGTTCGCACGCTTATCTCGATACCAGTCGCAGGGACAAGCGACGAGAGTCGTTCAATCACCTTAGACACAGAAGACTTAAGCTCTTCAAGACTCCCTTCATTCGAGATGTGGCAGTCAGCCGTGCTTAATGCTTCTTCGAGCCCCCAAGCCAGCTCGCGTTCGTCTTTTTCTTCAAAGCCTTGAAAACTGAGGGCGTCATCGGGGCGGCTTCTGCTCCTGACCCTCTCAAATCTAACTTCTGGACTCGCAGCTATAGCGATAAGTTTGAAATTGTCATTGAATTCTCTCCTGTAAGCATCCACCTCTGCGACTCCCCTAAGGCCATCTATCACGACCTTCTGAGATGGGAGCGCGCGGACTGCCGGAATGCACATTTGAGCTATCGCGTCCATCCCATGTCGAGCACGCAGTTCGTTTGCAATTGCGCCGACGTTTTTTTCACTCAACTCGATTCCCCTCTCGTGCATATAGGATCGTACTGCATCGCCCATGGCGACGACCACAAACCCGTGGGCCTGCGCTACAGCTGTTGCTTCGGATTTGCCCGACCCAGGAAATCCTACGAACCCGATGATTAACAAACCGCCCCCTCGAGGCTCGAGCGGTAGCTCAACATATGTCCTCGTCGCCTTTCTCACGGGTTCGAATTCTAAGCGGGCGCCGACACTGAACTGCGAGTTCAACGATTTCGTCGCGTGTTAATGTAATCAGATCTCTTCGAACGCACATCTCAGCTCTGCCCTGCTGAAGAGCGTAACGGGCCTCAAACTGGTTGACCATTTGAGTGATTTCGTCTTGGCTAAGTAACCCTTTGAAAAGCGTGGTTCTCAATTCAAAGTCCAGAATCTTATGTGCAGCTAATGCTGCGCAGCCTATGTTAATGGCCTTCCTAATCTTTTCGACGTATGCATTCGCGTTTCTTACTCCGATGATTCGTGCATATTTTTGTGCATCGGAGAGGGGCGCCTTGAGATCGATAAAAAGCCCGTCGAGCAACTGAGCGTCGATCAGCGTATCCAAGACCTCGGGAAATGCACCATTTGTCTCGATTCCTATGAGCAGGCCTTCTTTTTTTGCCTCTTTAGCTAACGACTGAAGTAAGTTCGGACGCAGCGTCGGTTCGCCACCCGAAAAGATTAGTGCGCTTATATAGTCTCTATTTCGCCGAATTTCGCGTAGCAACTCGTCCACATTAATTGGTGGCGCGGCGCCCCAAATCTTGTAGTTTTGGCAGTAACAACATTTGAAGTTGCAGCCGCGAAGAAATACTACCATTGAGGCTTTTCCAGGCCAATCAATAGTCGAGAACGGCACTACTATAGACTTATCGAAGTTATCTAGATTCAGTTGCACAAAATACCAACTTCAATCAAAATATATGAAATGTACCTGGCTCAATGTCAGCCAAATAGTATACTCGGAGGAGATTCTATTCGAATCTTACTAAGAGCATAGTCGAAATGCTTCGGCTCTACTGCGGTTTCATCAATTATCGCTTGGTGTAGCGCAATCTTCAAAACTTTTTCGACTAGATCCCTGCCTGAAAAGCCCTGCGTCTTGCTTGCTATTTTTGCAAGATCAACCGTTGCGTGCAGTTTGATTGGGAACGTCTTCGCGAAGTTCACGAGGATCTGCAGTCGCTCATCTGTGTTAGGGAGCGTGAATTCAATCTCCTCTTCAAATCTACTTCTCACAGAACAGTCAAGCGCACTATACCGGTTAGTAGCTCCTATGGTGCAGATTCCGGACCTATCCTCAATTCCGTCCATCTCCGTCAGTAGGGCATTCACTATTTCTAGGACGTCGCCTCGGAGTTCTTGGTAGCTTCGGTCGAGCGCTATTGCGTCAAGCTCGTCGAAAAACAAGATACACGGAGCGAGATCTTTGGCTCGCGCATAAAGGAGATGTATCCTCGCCGCCCCTTCGCCTACGTGCTCGCCGATCAGCTGAGTTGATTTCACAGTAAGCATCGGTGCATCTGTTAGACTAGATAACGCCTTCGCCATCATTGTTTTTCCAGTTCCAGACGGCCCAAAGAACAAAATGTTCTTAGGAGCCCAGCTGCCAAAGCTTTCAGGGTCTTTCAAGTATTTTTCGATAAGCCTGCATTTCTTCTTTGCGCCGTGTTGTCCGATGAGGTCGTCAAATAGGATGCCTACAGCCACCTGAGGGATACTGTTCTCAGTATCTTCTACGACAACTACGGTTGATTTTCCGATCGTCGCATGCTTGGGTTCGACGTTAATGATTTCAAAAGCAAAATCTGGATACATGCGGCGATCAAACAGGTAGTCCCCCTTCTTTACCGAAACGCCAAACCATTGCTCTTTAGCATAGTAATCGAATACTCTCGGTTCACTGACCTCCGGGTATTCAAATTCGCTCTTCATGGGGTAGCCTGCAGGCTTAAGTACGATGAACTTGGCAGCAGTCGTGGGGTTTTTAATAGGCGAGGCGTTCATTTTTTCTCTCTTGAGTGAATCACTATTAGAGTCAAAGATTAAATCATTTATGATGATGCATGCAGAGCGTTAGAGCATTTATTGCGATTGACCCCGATAACGAGACACTACAAAGACTTCTCACGATTCAACGTGAGACCCTAGAGATGCACCAGTTCTCATCAGTGAAATTAGTCCATCCGCTCGCGACGCATATAACCTTAAGCTTTCTCGGAAATATTACGCCTCCTGAACTTTCAACTATCCGCGACGCATTAAGATCTATCTCATTTCACCCGTTTTGTGTAACGCTCAGCGGTATCGGCGCCTTTCCGAACCTAAAAAAAATGAGAGTTATCCACGTAGGCCTGAGCGATTCTGCAGATCTAAAAAGACTACACCAGCTTATCGTCGAATCGCTGAGAGGAGTACACACGGCAGAGAGGAGATTCGATCCGCACATCACCATAGGAAGAGTTAAACGGGCAATTCCTTCAGAAATGAAGGACTTGGCTAACCTTATGGCCCCCCTCTCAACACTTTTCGTTGGTCATCTCAACGTTTCCTCTTTTCAACTAAAAAAAAGCACATTGACTCCTAACGGCCCCGTATATGATACGCTCGAGGAATTCAAATTATGAAAAATGAGTTAGCCCGAGTGCAAATAAACGTGCTAAAAGTAATACGACCTTCGCGGAGCGAACGTGAGCGTCTGCGCCGAGCTACCCAACATATGATTGCCGCTGCAGAAAGCGCGCTCGCAAGCAGAAATCTGAGTGCGACCGTGCAAGTAATTGGTTCTGCTGCACGAGACACCTGGATTTCGGGCGAGGAAGAGGGCGATCAAGATATCGACATATTCATCGGATTTGACACGAGCACTTCGCGCGAAGACCTTGAACGCTACGGATTGGAAATAGGAAAAGAAATTGCGGTCGAAGGCTATGTCATAGGTTTTGCGGAGCATCCTTATGTGAGAGCTCGTTGCGGCGGTTTCGCTATCGATGTCGTGCCGCACTACCTAATCAAGAATACGCGCCAAATACTCTCAGCAGTCGATAGGACCCCATTTCATCAGAAATTCGTAGCCGAGCACCTTGGCGGGAGACAAGATGACGTCAGACTGTTAAAACAGTTCTTGAAGGGAGCGGGCATATACGGCGCAGAGTTACGAACCAAAGGATTCTCTGGATACCTCTGTGAGCTCCTCGTCATCAAATTTGGCTCCTTTGTAAATGTACTGAAGAAGGTCCAAGATTGGAAAGCGGGAACCTGCATCAGCTTGACTAGCGAAGACGCTAGCAACAGGTTCGCCAGCCCTTTGGCGGTTACCGACCCAGTAGACACAAATCGAAACGTAGCTGCCGCAGTCTCGCTAGACAGCTTTTCTATTTTCATTGATTCTGCAAGGAGCTTCCTGGAAAGCCCGTGCATTGAGTGTTTTTTCCCCCCGCGGTTCCAGCCCCTTGACGCCAGCGCCTACCAAAACTATGTCAAGAGACGAAAAACGACGATATTTGGCGTGAAGTTTGACTTGCCAGACCTTGTTGACGATATCGCTTACCCGCAGCTCGAGCGAGCTCACAAGGGAATGCTCATCGCACTGGTGCGACACGGCTTTTCGGCGCTGAGGGGCGACATTTATTACGATCACGGGGAGGCTGTCTTGCTTTTTGAAATGCTAGTTTCGCAACTCCCGGCCGTGGAAAGACACGAGGGCCCGCCTGTCGACTCAAAGCAACACGCCAACAAGTTCAAAAAGAAATACGTCAACAACCCTGTCGTGTTGTCAGGACCATACATAGACGGTGGCCGCTACGTCGTTGAGCTTCGACGCAAGTATCTCACGCTCCCCGAATACATAGCAGCCGAGTTCAAGAACGTGCGCTCGAGCAAAGCTATCTTGCGCGCGATGGAACAGGGGTTTCAGATCCTCAAAGACGAAGAGCTTCTAGATAGCGACAGGATGCGGATTTTTCTAACCCACTACTTTGACAGGACGCTCAACAATTGCGACTAGAATCACAGTTCCCAGTATTTTGATTGCACCTTGATCGCCCTCTCAACACGATCGCTGACGTGCTTCGATATTCCGCTGTTGACGTCATCTTCTTCCACTTGAGTCGGGAAGTCGAATAACGACCCGCATATTGCGAGCGTGGAATCTGCTAGGGCGTGGAGATCATATCCTCCTTCTAGGCAGGCGATGACCTGTCCCTGGGGGGTCACAGATTTTACCCGTTCAGTCAATAGTCTAAATGCGTTCGAGGTGGCAAGCATGCCGCCGATTGGGTCAGCGTAGTGTATATCCTGTCCGGCCGACACGAAGGTGAGTTGAGGTTCGAACTGTTGTGCAATTGGAATGAAAAGGCGGTCATACGCGTAGAAGAAGCCGTCATTATTCACGCCTGGCGAAAGCGGCAGATTCACAGTGAACCCCTCGCCTTCTCCCGATCCTACCTCCTCAAAATCGCCGGTTCCTGGATAAAAAGGTCGTTGGTGCGTCGACACATACAACACATGCGAATCACCGTAGAAGGATGCTTGCGTTCCGTTGCCGTGATGCACATCCCAGTCGACGATTAGGACCCGTTCGATATCTTTACTTGAGATGGCGTACTTCGCCGCGCAGGCAACATTGTTAAAGATGCAAAATCCCATTGCTTTGTTCCAAACTGCGTGATGGCCAGGAGGCCTGACAATCGCCATCACGTTGTCCACGTCCGCCATAACAGCATCAACAGCACAAATGACCCCTCCGACCGCGAGGAGCGACACTTCATAGCTTCTCGAAGAGCAATACGTATCCAAATCGAGCCAGCCGCCCCCTGCTTCAGCAAGTCGGCGCACGCTCTCGATATATTGGACGTCGTGATTAGCTCCTACTTGGTCGGGGGCCGCTTTAAACGGCTTAAGTATCTGAACGCGTCTTGCCTGTTCATCTTCTCGTATGCGTTCCATGATTGCATCTATTCGGCTTTTGGATTCGATATGATCCCCCGTGTCGTGGTCTCTGTACGCAGGATCGTACACAATCGCGCCTGCTGGCATAAAGATAAAAAGGCTTCGTAAGCTTATTAACGTTATCGAACGACCGTCGCAGAAGCTGGCGATGCCTGTTACAGGTCCGCAGTTAGGTTAATTTACTTGTAAACCGCAGTAATGCTTAGAAAATGAGTTCTCTTAAAGTCGAAGATTATATGACGCGCGAGGTAGTTACCGTTTCAGCCTCAGACACGGTCAAAGACGTCATAAGTCTTATAAAAAACACAAAACACGACGGGTTTCCGGTGGTCAAAGACCACAAGATATTTGGGTACGTCTCATCACTCGACATCTTGTTGTGTGATCCTTCGGTCAAAGTCGCCGATATCATGTCAGTAGACTTAGTCGTTGCTCGTCGCGACATGGACTTATTTGACGCTGCGCGTGTGTTATTTAGATCAGACATCAAGAAGCTGCCCGTAATCGATGATAAGAGTCACGTAATTGGCATAATATCAAACACAGACGTCATTAGATCGCAGATTGAACGGGCCACACCTGACAAGGTGTGGAAGCTTATGCGCACGCTACGAACGATTCACAAAGTCCAAGTCGAAGAGCACTTTGGCCGAGTGAGGATTGTCGACCTGGTACCGACGCAGTCAAAGATATATGCAGACGAGCTTGAAGGCAGAAAATATGAGCTTGAGAAGGGTCTGGCTGAACCATTAATCGTGATTCAGAAGCGCGATAAGATCTTGCTGGTAGACGGCCATCACCGGGCAGTCGCAGCTAAACGCTTAAAACTGAAAGAGGCCGATGCATACATCATTACGATGGATCGAGACGTTTTTTTGGGTATGGAGCGTACGGCCCAGAACGTTGGACTGAAATCGCTAGCAGATATTCAAATCCTAGAGAGTGACAGTCACCCCCTCATCGAAATTACGAAACGAAGCGGCTCGCGAAATGTGTAAGCTTCACGCAAGCATCACAGAATTGAGAATCTCGCGCAGTACGTCGGTTCGCGTGATGACTCCTGTTGGAGAGCCGTTGTTCGTTACCAGCAGTCGCCCGACGTGATGTTCCTGGAGGAGACGAATGGCCTCATAAACGGGCCTATCGTCTTCAACCGACAATAGGTCTCGACTCATAATATCTGCTGCAGAGCCACGGTCTCCAACCGCAACAGCTTTTGCTAAATCCTCTAGCGTGACTACGCCTACGAGTTTTTTGCCCTGTTTCACCGGAGCTCCCTGAATATTGTGGTCGATAAGGGTCCTGGCAACTTCTTGAAGCGGCGCGTCGATATCGATCGTGACTAAATCGTTCGAGGCGTACTCACTCACCGGCGCTTTCGGAAGAGATATCATCTCAGAGACCAAAACGATGAGTTTGTTCTCCGCCTCGTCTCTGCCGCAAACCGTGCCTTTTATGGTTAGATTATTCACGGGAGTCGGACCGAGCTTAAGAGTGTCGCCAATGTCGAACTCCCGAATGTTTCCAATTATCTTGATCGCTGCACTGCACACGTCTGGATGTGCAACAGTCGTAAAGTCGATTTCCTCGATGAGAACATCGCGTACTTCAGCGTTATTTTTAATCAAAACAACGTGGGCTTCTTCCGCCATCGTGTCCAGTTCCAGTTCCCGGTATGCGGCGCTAGTGGCTTTATATCCGCCTTTGGGCCCTGGAACACCCTCCACAAGCTGAAGGGCTTTTAGCGATTGCATTTGATTTCTTATTGTGCCTGGATTTCGGCCAAGAATCTCGGCTATCTCTTCTCCTCTGATTGAGCGCAGTTTGCGACGATATAAACTGATAAGAGTGCTTAAGATCTCCCTTTGCACGGACGTGAGTTCCATACCTGTAATTAGTATGATTAATTATGAGATATAAGTTTTATTAGCTCGCGATGTCTAGGAGTAAGAAATGTTCAATATTCCGACGGTCCCGACTGCAGAAGAGTTATTGGGCAAAGCATTCAGAAAGAGTGTCCGGGCAAGAGCAGGAAAATCGCCAGGGCGGACGGCAGAGAAGACGATGATCTTGACAGCGTCAAACATCCTGGCGGACAATCTTAGAGCTGTCGTGAGACGATTTCCGAACTTCGATGAGATCGGCGCGTTCTACGCGGAGACAATCGACATCGTCGTTGGACTGGATCGGCTTAGAATATCACTTGCTTCAGTCACTTGGGCATCAACAAAAATCCATCAGCTGTCCAGGGCCGCAATCGGGAAAATGGCTCGCGTATCTGACGCAAAAGCGGTTAGGAAGCAGATGTTTGGACGAACCGCCTCCATCATGAAGGAGATACAGCCAGATCTCGATTTTTTGAATCGCGCCCGAAACACGATTAACGCGCTTCCCGCGCTAGACGATGAGCCAACTATACTAGTCGCGGGATATCCGAATGTTGGCAAGTCGAGTTTCGTCGCTTTTGTAACTAGCGCCAAACCCGAGATCGCACTTTACCCATTCACCACGAAGGGCATCATCGTCGGACACATAACGTACCGCGATCGACGTTATCAGATTGTCGATTTGCCCGGACTGCTCGACCGCCCCGTGTCGAAGAGGAACGCCATAGAACGTCAGGCGCTTTCAGCTCTCAAAAACCTCGGAGACGCTGTATTGTTCATTGTTGATCCTTCGGGCACCTCTGGATACGACGTCTCTGATCAACTGCACCTCCTGCACGAGCTAAGGTCTCAAGTCGGCCTTCCCGTCATAGTCGCAGCAAATAAAATGGACCTCGGGCCGGCAGAACCAGTTAACGAAGCTTTCGGAATCTCAACACTATCTGGTGAAGGAATTGCAGCGGTGCTTAAAGCTTCTATTGATCTAGCTAGTCGCGCACACCACGCCCCCCTGACAAGGCGGGTCGACGAAACTGCGTGAGGGCTAGAATGGCTTGACTCCCACGAGATAGCTTGCTATCAGCAATCCAACGATTGCGCCTGAGTTCAAGAACGGCAAGCCCGCTTGCGGTTTTCCCTTAAGGACAAGCAACATCAGTCCCACATAACCCGCGAGTGTGCCAATAGCCGCGCCTAAGGCAGGAACATTAATGAGCCCAAACGTTGGGGCACTCAAGAAGGTATTTGCAGATATTACCAAAACGGTCGGGATTACTGCATCGCCCAGCCCCATAAAAAACGCTTCGCGCTTCTCTAGTTTTTCTTCGCCGCTCGCTTGGGAAGCTTCCCGTGACCATTTCACGTGAGAATACCCTCTATTACGGGGGAGAACAAACAAGACCGGCAGGTTTAAATCGACGACACCCTCGGCGAGGCTAACCATATGTTTAGTCTCGTATACTGAGATAAAGTCGTAGACGGCGAGTGCTATTAGGAGTACCAGCGCAGGTAGGACGGCGAACGAGATTCCAAATATTGCAGCCGCGCCAGCGCCTATTAGGATCCCAACGACATCGATCACGTACCATTCTGGATAATAGAACAGGAAAAAAGCGGTCACGGCTGTTGCCGCTATCGCGATGAGCCAGCCACTGTCAAGACTGAGTAGGACTGACGAATAAACGAAGTAGAGTGTTGAGATGATTACGAGGCCAATGATAACTTGTAACACCCACCGTTTGCCGAGCCTGATGATGAGGAGCAAAAATGCTGTGAAAACCAAAATAAGCAGAAGATAATAGAGCGGATTCCACACGGATTGTGGATTGTTGAACGCTTTGATGCCCGATGCTTGAAACGGATTAGCCAGTAGAAGCGCGATAAACTGGATTGCGATGATAAAGAGCGCCATGGTAAACGGCGAAATGCGCTTAAGTACCTCATTCACGAAAAGAAACCCCTTAACTACCGACTGCTACAAACTTGTTCGGCAAAGCAGCAAAATGTGGCCCCACGTCTACCGTGGCCATATGCGCTTCTGATATATAGAGTTGCGCGCACCTGGCGTCCTCTTGGTTTTGGAACTTGAGAATCCGATGGAAGGATCCGTACGAGAAGGAAACTAATAAACGCAAAATAGAGAAGACTGCTCGTTAACGTGATTCGTCATCTTTCCCTAGTCGGGTCCGGCAAAGTTTATCCTTACGCAGGTTTAATGTAGCTCTTCGCATAGCAACAAATGCTGAGTTGATAGCATGGGGGTTCCAATCGGAGATCTTCTTCCGCGGACCAAGATAGACCTTGAGCATATCGACACTGTCGCCATTGACGCGTACAATGCGATATACCAGTTCTTAAGCATCATTCGGCAGAGGGACGGGACGCCCTTGATGGATAGTGCAGGGAGGGTTACCTCTCACCTCTCCGGGCTGTTTTATCGAACCGCTAACATCATAGAAGCAGGCGTCAGGCCAGTGTACGTTTTTGACGGTGAACCGCCAGAAATGAAAAAGGACACCGTGATCAGGCGCAGGGAAACGCGCGAGCGTGCGACGCAAGAATGGGTGCAGGCTCGAGCAGAAGGAAGAGTTGACGCTCTTAAATACGCGCAAGCGTCGGCTCGAATTGATGATCAAGTGCTTGAGAGCTCAGTTGCCCTGCTACGTTACCTAGGAATCCCGGTAGTCCTTGCTCCGAGCGAAGGAGAAGCCCAAGCGGCGTACATGGCAATCAAAGGAGACGTCTCGTATACTGGATCTCAAGACACAGACGCGCTGCTTTTTGGTACGCCTCGGCTCGTCAGAAACCTGACGATGACCGGACGGCGCAAACTGCCGGGCAAGAATGTCTATGTGAGTATCAGTCTTGAATTATTCGAACTCGACGACATTCTCTCCTCTTTGGAGATTACTCGAGAGCAGCTCATTGAGGTCGGCATCCTTGTCGGCACTGATTACAACAAAGGAGTAAAAGGGATTGGACCAAAAAAAGCCTTGAGGATGATTAAACGCTATGGCATAGCAGAAGCGCTGGATAATCTTGGAGCGAGCATTGACTATGACCCTATCAAACAATTTTTCCTCGACCCTGACGTCACTGACGAGTATAGTTTAGCGTGGACGCCTGCAAAAGAGCAAGAACTTTTCAGTTTCCTTTGTGATGAGCACGATTTCTCGCGAGATAGGGTCGCAAACACCTTAAAGAGGATGGCTAACGCTCAAAAGGGCGCAGATCAGAGATCACTCTCCCAGTGGCTGTGAAGGTAGCTTGTGGGCTTAGAAACGGAAGCGATTCGCTCGCCCACCGTTGGGCGATTCACTAAACCCATATTTACCGACAAGCAAAACGAAAGCAACGGCTCCGTGCGCCTCCTTTGTTATCTCGTGGTTCTTGCAAACCAAATATAGTTCCTGAAGCCCCCTTCCCAACGGTAGTACCATTCGACCTCCAGCTGTCAACTGTGCAAGCAACGGAGGCGGAATTTCAGGGGCCGAACAAGTCACAAGAATCCTGTCGAACGGAGCTTTTTCAGCGAACCCCAAAGACCCGTCGCCAGTGTTAACGACCACATTCGCAGGCACGCGCTCCCTAGCTTCCTGCGCTAACCGTTCAAATCTCTCGATCGTGTAAACAATTCCGTTCTCCGCAAGGTGCGCGAGCACAGCAGCCTGATACCCCGAACCAGTTCCTACCTCAAGTACTTTTGACGACGGCTCAACCCTAAGGAGTTCACACATTATAGCAACCATATGGGGGGCAGAAATCGTCTGTCCGTTTCCAATAGGTAGCGGCTCATCGTGGTACGCGTAATCGTGCCATTTGTGAGGCACATAATCTTCGCGCTTTACCGCGCTCATCGCGCTCACTACTCGCTCACTTATACCCCGGCGCTTCAAGCTCTGCAGCAGTGATATTCGTTCCGGCTCCAAAGACATAGCCTTTTTACCGCCTAAACGCCGACTTGCGAGATCCGCGGTGGGCTGACCTAGATCGCTCACTTCTCCTCGCGGGGCCTGTGACATAGACTCTCCCCACGTCTTTTGCCTTTGCGCTTTGCCCTGCGCGGTCAAGAACGGGGCCCCCCCTGACCTTAACCCGCGCAATCTTTCCATGCTGTTCTTCGTGCCCAACGACAAATTCCTTATCGCCGTCAAACGGCACTTTATACGATCGTGTGATATTGCCTGTGTGAACTGCTATCTTAACGACTACCTTATCGATCTTTTGCGCCCAAACCACACGAATCGCCTCAGCTTCAGCTTCGGCTGCCCGTACGCCGTCACTAAGTTCGATAGCGGTGATCCGCACGGCGTCAATCGACCCGTTTTCCACGATCATCTCGTCTCGGATGCGCAATCGCTCAGCCACTCCTACATCAAACCATCGCACGTATGATTGATCGTAATCGCTCACGACGACCTTGAGTTTCACGATCGGGGTACGATCTGGTGGTTCAGCCTGATGCGTTACGTGACACTTTGTGCAGCGGACCACTAGTTTCTTGCCGCTATGCAGGACTTCGTGCAGCACTTTTTTATCTGGCGAGCACGAGTAACACTCAAGGTTGGTCTCAAGACTCATTATACATCAACCAATACTTGCGCAGAGGAGTATAAATATAGAATATAGGATGATAAGCGACACGATCCGAGCCAAGGGCCACAGCAATATTACAGCGAGACACAAAACGACTCTTCAAGTCACCAAAGACGCCCATATCTCAAAAAGGGCAGATTGCGTTGTCGCAGTTTTGGCCGACAAAGCTTTAAGCGATCTGACCAGCGAAGTCAAAGCTGCCTTGAAGACCGACGCCGCAAAAGTCCGCTTTAGGATACATACGGGACACGCGAGCGAAGTTATCACAGGTTTCGGAAGCGCTGATTTAGCGCAATCCGATGCGACCGATATGGTTGTCAGAAAGAGCGGGTTCACTTCAGGGCGCACGCTTATGATCGGTGCAGACAAGGCAGCGGCGGATCTCGATCGGCGGTTTGTCGAAAAGTTGAAGAACTCTGAGAACATAACTATAATCGTAGAAGTTGATTTTGATTAGCGCCAATCGAGCGTGCAATTTGGATTTGGCGCAATTTTGCGAATATTTGCCAATTAGCAGCATATAGATAGGTTTAAATAGAAACGTAAAGAACTAAAGAGTGTTTACTGGTTTTTGTTTACTATTTGCTGAGGAATTAAAATGACTAATGTCGACCATTACAAAGGCACGACTACTATAGGTATAGTCTGTAAGGACGGTGTTGTGCTCGCATCAGAAAGCCGCGTGACTATGGGCAACTTCATATCCAGCAAAGAAGGCAAGAAGATTTATCAGATTGATGATCTCGTTGGTATGACGATCGCAGGCGGCGTAGGCGATGCGCAGAGCCTTGTACGCACCATAACCGTAGAGGCTAAATTATATAAAATGAGGCAGGGCAAACCGATGACCGTCGGAGCAATAGCAACTTTGCTGTCAAACATTCTGAACAGCAACCGTTACTACCCATATTTTGTGCAGCTCATGATAGGCGGCTTCGATAAGAACGCCTCGTCGCTGTTTTCTTTGGACGCCGTAGGAGGTCAAATTGAAGAGCGATTGGCTTCAGCGCAAGGATCGGGGTCTCCAATAGCTTTTGGCGTCATAGAAGATCGATATAGCGAAAAAATCTCCGTCGACGAGGGCGTAGACCTCGCTATTAGAGCGATTTCGTCCGCAATGAAGAGGGATTCGGCCTCAGGCAACGACATGCGGATCGTGCAGATTACTGCAAAGGGATATGTCGAAGTAAACAAGGATGAAATAGACAAAAGAAAAGCCGCTCTTGCAACTTAAGCAATTCTGTTTCTTGCCAACTTTTATTCTCGTATTTTTTTTGTTTTTGTGGAAGTCGCACAATGCCAGCTGAGGAAGCACTTACTGAGTTGACACAACGTGTCAAAGAACGGTTGCCTTCTAACATCACGATTACCGAACTTGAGTTTGAAGGGCCCGAAGTTGTGATCTACACTGACGATCCTCGGGCGTTCGCAGACAACGGAGAGATAGTTAAGAAACTCGCCCGAGAACTGCGTAAGCGCATAGTAGTAAGGCCAGATCCCCGTGTTCTGGCAGACCCCGAGAAGTCAATAGAAGAAATAAGCGATATCGTGCCCGAAGAGGCAGGTATTACCAACCACTATTTTGACTTAGACACCGGTGAGATCGTTATTGAGGCCAAAAAACCGGGACTTGTAATCGGAAGGCACGGGGCCACACTCCGAGAGATTACAAAGCAGATAGGGTGGACGCCGCGAGTGGTACGAACCCCTCCGATCGAATCGGTTACTGTGAAGGAGATACGCCAGTACTTACGCTCTTTCAGCGACGAGCGTAAAGAGCTTCTGAAATCGATGGGTCGAAAGATTCACAGGGAGATCACCTCGAAAGACCAATGGATACGGGCGACTACTCTCGGCGGATGTCGTGAAGTCGGTAGAACCTCTTTTGTGCTCTCGACGCCTGAATCGAGGATACTCGTCGACTGCGGTGTTAACGTAGGATCAGAAGATAATGCCACGCCCTATCTGTACGCGCCTGAAGTAAGTCCCCTCGACCAGATTGACGCAGTTGTAGTCACGCACGCACACCTTGATCACGCAGGCCTAGTCCCGCTCCTATTCAAGTACGGATATGAAGGTCCGATATACTGCACGCCGCCGACGCGTGACCTCATGTCGCTTCTGCAACTCGACTACATTGATGTGGCGGCCCGCGAAGGCCGAAAGATCCCCTACGATTCAGCTAAGATACGGGAAGTCATAAAACACTCGGTCGCATTGAACTATGGCGGGGTCACCGATATAGCCCCCGACGTACGACTGACGTTCCACAATGCGGGACACATCCTAGGGTCATCGATAGCTCACTTTCACGTGGGTGAGGGGCTCTACAACGTCGCTTTCACTGGAGACTTTAAGTACGAACAAACGAGGCTGTTTGACGCTGCAGTTAATAGCTTTCCAAGGCTCGAGGCGTTGATAATGGAGGCTACCTACGGAGGACCGCACGACCAAACGCCGTCGAGACGAGAGGCTGAAAACAAGCTGTACTCCATAATACGCCAAACGCTGTCAAAGGGTGGCAAAGTACTCATACCTGCATTCGCGGTGGGACGAAGCCAAGAGGTTATGATCGTTCTCGAGGAGGGGATTCGCAAGAAGGTAATTGACGAAATACCCGTGTACCTCGACGGCATGATCTGGGAGGCGACTGCTATTCATACGACGTATCCCGAGTACCTCAATAATGACTTGAGAAACATGATATTTCACGAGGGCATGAATCCGTTTCTCTCAGATAGTTTCGTGCGGGTGGAGCAAAACATGCGCGACGACATTGTGCGGGGCGAACCGTGTGTAATTCTCGCCACCTCAGGCATGCTCAACAGTGGCCCCGTAATGGAGTATCTAAAAGCGCTCGGACCAGGGCCGAATAATACCTTAGTCTTTGTGGGGTATCAAGGAGAAGGGACGCTCGGGCGGCGCATACAGAAAGGGTGGAAAGAGCTGCCGATGTCAAACAACGGCAAAACTGCCACCATGCAAATGAACATGAATGTCGAGACGGTTGATGGCTTCTCTGGACACTCAGACCGACAACAACTAATTGAATACGTCAAGCGGCTAAACCCCCGGCCGGAAAAGATCGTCACAAGTCACGGCGAGGAAAACAAATGCATCGATTTGGCGAGCACCATTTATAAGAAATTCAAGATTGAAACCAGAAGCCCAATGAATCTTGAAACAGTCCGATTTCTATAAACCTTCAACAAGTGTGATTGGCGTCGGAAGATGTCGCTTGGTAGTAGTCACACAAATCCGTAAGCGGGCACTTCCAGTGCTGCGGCGCCCGCGCGACGCATATTTCTCTACCTAATCTAATTAGGGCTATATGGGCGAACTTTCGTTTTCCAGGCGGTATTTCGTCTTCTAAAGCAATCTTAACCGCACCATAACCTCCTTTTTGCGGAGCCAGCCCGATACGTCGCGACACTCTAAAAACGTGCGTGTCGACGGGGATGATGTCAAAATCGCGAGCAAAAAGAAGGACTACATCTGCTGTCTTTGGCCCAACGCCCGAGACTTTCTGGAGTCGTTCTCTCGCAGACTGATAGCTGCCTCCGATGAACGACCACGTATTGCCTTTGTAGGTCTCCAGTACTTCACGTGCCACCGCGCTTATGCTTCTCGCCTTGGCCTCGTACAACCCAGCCTGCTTGATTACGCGCTCTATGTCTTGCACGTCTGCCAAAGAGATGGCCTCAACGGTTTGGTATGTTGAAAAAAGACTCCGAAAGGCCGCTCTGGAATTCTGGGAAGAAGTGTTCTGGGATAGGATCGTCTCTGCGATTAGCCAAAACGGCTCGTTTCGTTCCCGCCAGTAAGCGTCGTCGAACGTGACGTTGCCAAATAGCGACTCGAGTCGCTGTACGACAAGCTCTCCTTTCCTCGCACTAGCCATGGTCATCTCCAAACGTGTTAGCTGATTGCCGTTACATTACTTCTAAGCATCTGTCGGCGCCTGCGGAATTACTGAGGGTGCGTCCTCTTACCCGCACCAAAACCGCACTACACGTGCCAAATCCTCCGTCTTCACACGGCGGAGACCGCCGGTTCAAATCCGACAGAGCCCACTTGTGCGGCGTGCGTTTATCGATCAGACCTGATTTTGACTTTGAAACCGCTTGACCATCAAACGCAACGCCTGTTTCTACAGAGACTTCAATAAACGACGTCAAATTCAAAAGGAGCCCAGATATCCGGCCTATACTCCCACATCGTCGGGTCCAAATCGTACGTTACTAGGCACAGCGCGTGGATTCCCGACTGCTGCGCCACCTGCAGCGAGTAATCGGGTGTTTCGTCGAACGTGTCTGCACTCCTAAAGACGTTTAGTTCGGCCATCAACTCTGGATATTCGGGCACGTCGATAAGCTGGTTTCTAATAAGCTGCGATAGGTTCTCGTACGCTGCAGCCATCGATGCACGATTAAACTTGACCTTTTGGATGTAGGTTCCTTTAAGCTCGGCATTATAGGTGAGCGCATCGTCATAACCGTCGATAACCCTGCATTCCGCACTATTGAACATCGCGCTCGTACTAAAGATCGTTTTTACCTGTTCTTCTATGGGCTGCGCTGGAATCCTAAAGAATCGAACAACGGCGTTATCCTGTAGATCGTACACAACGACCGTAAATTCGTCATCCAAGCGAGCCGGAATCCACCCCATAAAGTATTCGTGCTCGTATTTTGGTGGTGGTTGTTCTATAGGCTTCGCTACGGCCTTCATGTTGGGGAATAGCGAGCCTCGAAGCTGATTCAGCGCGAGTGTGGTTGCATCGACCTGATCGTCGTTGGGCGCGTTCGGAAAGTTGGTCAGCTCGGACACGTAGTCGCGCACCCATGGCCGTTTCTCAGGAAGCGGGATAAAAACGTTTTTCGACTGCCACGCCGGGATACAGCTCATCGTCCTAAGTTCTTTTGACTGTTTGACGTGAATGGGGATTATACCGGATATTTGCTTCTTTAAGTGGGATGCGAGCGCTGCGCCTAGCGTTTGTGCCTCAACGATAATCGCGGAGGATTCGGGCCACGTGTTTGTTACCTGTTTCAGGGCGTACACAGTTTCGTCAAAATCCCATCTGTCACGGACTTGATCCAAAAGATAAAAGTCTGCGCCCCTGCGACCCCAGACCTGTCCTACGACATAATCAGAAGTCGTCGATTTGGTCTGCGCGGTATCCCAGGATTGGATAATCATGTCCATATCCGGCCTGTACTGGGGATCGAAGTACTGTACCCATTCTTCTTTGAAGATGCTCCCTTCGCCCTGGACGAACTCACAGAGGTACTCCTGAGCGAACCGCAATTCTCCCATTTCCTCCCGTGCCCGGGCCAACGAATCGTCTGAGATACGTGGGCACTGGTCGCCGGTGACCTTTACCTTCTTCCAGCCGTCTTGTTGTTCCCACGCGCTCCAGAATATGCCCCGCTTGCCGAGCGGCGTGCTCAAGAGAATGAGCCGCCCGTGGGAGACGACAAGCATAGGAAGCACCGCGTAGTAGAGCTTCTCGTCAATCTGCGCCGCCTCGTCGACGAGCACGAGTGACGGGGCGCTGAAGCCCCGAACCGTCGCCTCTGAACTAGGCAGTGCGACGATACGGCTCCTGTTCGTGAGCTCGAGGGTGCTGGCCGACTTGGCAAGTCTGCTGCCGAACTGGCCGAGATCCTCACTGAACGCCTGCAGGCGGAAGACGAGACCTTCGCGTCGAACGAGCGGTTTCAACTTACTGGAATGAATGGTCCTCATGTCCATCGCCTGTTGGCCCGCATGACAGATTTCGTCGAGACGCGCTCCGGGCGTAAGTCGCGCTACGCGGAGTATATCCAAGGAGGCAAGAACGGTTACGAGATCGAACATATCTGGGCCAATCACCCAGAACATCATGAAGACGAGTTCAGCTACCCGACGGACTTCATGGAGTATCGAAATCGTATTGGAGGGTTGCTACTCCTACCCAAGAGCTTTAACTCAAGCTACGGCGACTTGCCCTACGATGAGAAGTATGACCTCTACTACGGCCAGAATCTGCTGGCTCAATCGCTACACGAGAATGCCTATACCCGCGATCCCGGCTTCCGCCGCTTTGCAGATGAAACCGGCCTCCCGCTCCGAGCCCACCCGAAGTTCAAGAAAACCGATTTGGACGCCCGACAAGATCTCTACCGGGCGCTCGCCGAGCAGATCTGGAATCCGGAGAATCTGCTGCGCGAGTTGGATAAATGATGAATCCGCAGCCTCTTCCGGATTGAAAAAATCGACACCTCCCCCAGCTACGCCCTTTTCGTCTTAATTGCCATGATTGATTTGCTTCTCCTTCATCGGCTAGCCGTTTTTCCGAGTGATGATCCGTCAATCGAGAAGCGAGTAACAACGGAATGCAGCCTAGTTGGACGAGCCACGTTTGGCCTTATCCCTATAGTGGAAGGCCTGATGATGGCTTTTATTCCCCTTTGTGCGAAATGCGTTCACTATCACCGAAATCTAAGTAGGAAGGTTACCTGCGAAATGCACCCCTAGCGCATACTGAATGAGATACTAGCTGGCGATGAAACGTGCGACCAAGGAAAGGTGAAGAAAGCTGGGAAGACAGTTATCACGAAGAGCGCAGTTCAATGTGATGAGATCTTGTTCGCCACATCTAGATATGAATCGCGACCTCTTTTTCTGGAAATTACATCTGTGCAGCAAAATTGCCGCAAATTCAAAAATCGATATATAACTCCCCAAAATGAAGCCCCGCTATTGTTTTATTCTTGTACTCCTCTTTAAACACGCAAACGGCGCGGTCAAATTCCGCTGTAACTACCCCGTTTTGAATAGCTAAGTAAGCTTCAAGAAATGCTGCAAGATGATCAGCCGCTTTAATAATTTCTCCATCAATGGGATCAAAAGCATCTTCGTGATATCTTTTATTAATCTCGTCAGAGGTCGTGCTCACCAATTCGCCGTTAACAATTACTTTCGATTGAAATTCGTTTTCAGTGAATTTTTGCATCTCAGGGAAGCATTCATCAGGAATCAACTTAGCGTTGTAGATCCTGTTTTTCATTTGCTCTTGTTCAAATTCTTTGATGATATCTCCAATACCGCCTCGTTCTTTGACAGGGCTTATTATATCGCGCGTGAGAGCTTCCGGCAAATCATGAAACAGTCCTCCAAAGAAGTTGTTGAAACGCCGCTTGGCACATTTTTCGGTTTTGAGTGTTTCTTCGATATTTAAAGAGAATAGATACGAAAGAATCGCAACGATCGACATGTGTCCGAGAACAGACGTTCGTGGGATCCTATGTAAGTGACTCCATCTCTCCTGAAACCGCAAGTTTCCACAAAGGTCGACAAAACCTTTGATTTGATCGTATGGGGTTTTAGCCTTGGTAAATGGAGTTTCCTGCCAGTACGCACTTATTCCTTGTAAATCGTCAAAACGTCTCCATTCTTTGTCAAAATGCTCTTCTATGTCTTCGAATTCATAATCCTCGTTATTTGGCTGCTGGATTCGGTACCATTCCCATCTCGTTGCGCAAAAACTGGCTGCGTCGATGATTCTAGCGTTTGTATCGCTGTTTGCATTCTTTTTGCTGGCGAACAAGTACTGCTTAAACCGGTGTTTGAAACCATCGTAATCAGGAAGCGTGAATTCAAAATACTCAAAAACCATTCGGCGTAGCCGTTTATGTACAACTTCGTCCTTCTCTATCCGCCTTTGTACCTGCGGCGTAATGTCAGTAGTAACGAGGCGCTCCAAAAACTCGAAAATTCCACGTTCAATTAGGGCTATCCAATCCACTGCTCCGGGGTTGGCGAGCTCTTCGTAACGGCCCAAAAGATATGCAATAGCCATTTTATGCGCTTGACAGTCTAACTCTCTCAGTTCTACGTGACGGATCTTGTCATTCCAACGGCGCATGTTGGCGGCCCTGAATAGTTCTGTCAGAAAGGCTTTCTTCATCATAGCGTCTTCATTCGTTCTTCGCGGATAAGCGAATCAAAAGCGTAAAGCAGAACTAAGGGCTTAAGTGTTACGATTTTAAAGTAAATGCGTTACTGCGCATTACCGAACAGCGACGGTGCTCAAGGAGATCAAAACGGTCAATCTCGGCTATTCGGGAGCGAGTCACGGCGTCTCGATCCCTCTCCCGATAAAGGTGGGGGGCTTTCCGGTGCGCTACCGCGTGGGTCAATCGCGCGGTCACCTCGTCAAACACGACGAGCTGCTTGAAACGTCACGTGGGGACTTGATCGTGAGTAACCAACGCCTATTTTTAAACCCGTTCGCGGGGCATAAGCCACTGAGCGTGCCGCTCTCGAAGATCGCCAGTTTTCACGTCTACGAGAACGGACTCGAAGTGTGGCAGGACGGCAAGGAACGTCCCTATCTGTTTACGCTCGATCGGACAGCAAGTGAAATACTTGGGCTGTGTTTGTCGAGACTATTACAAAGCTGACCTCCACTTCAAGAGGGCGGTGATCTGAGAAGAAGAAGCGTTAGGATATACGCTCGATTAGAAAAAACGGCGATTAATGTAGTAGGTCCATATTCGCTACGTTCATAATACTCCCTTTATTAGGTCAGGACCTTGGTTGTGATCTGTATTTCACCGACAACGCTGTTATTATTGCCCACGCCCCCGCATCGATAGCACCTCCAAGTACCGCTAACGGCAGACTAAGCGTCGCGTACACACAACTTAATACGACGAGAAAAGAGAACGTTGTCGCACAGGAGAGTATGTTCATACCCGTCTTTTCCTTGTACATGTCGCGTATTTGAGGGATAAGAAGGAAACCGAAGACAAGGCTACAGATGAGGATTATCGTGTCCTGCCACATCATTGTTAGTTATCTCCTGTTGTCAATTTAAGAATGCCTACCTGGTGCCCTCAATGCGAGCTTGGAGAGCGTACCGCTGAAGACGCGGTCCTGGGAGCGCCGCTCATTATTGCTGAAGGCCTTGCCGCTGTCTTCCTCCCTAACGACCACACTACGATTTGTGTCTCCAGCACTAGCGGGAACGTCTGGTATAGCGAGTATAGTCTTGGCGGCTGGGAATGGGAGTCTCACGACGGCAGGAGATGCTATTACGGCGCTACCGGTCGTGTAGTTCCACAGCTAGTCGCCTGTCCGAGCGTTAAGCGCATAGACGTTGCGATCTTCGCTTCCGATGTGGACCACGTCATCGACGACTGCTGGGGAAGACCACACCTGACCTTCAGTCGTAAAATTCAAGAGCTTCTGGCCGTTTCTCGCATCGATAGCGTAAACCGCGCCGGTTAGAGGCTCACGACTTAATCTATATAGGAACGTAGGCGATTGGTCCGCGCCGCCTCGATGCTCATAATAAATATTAGTAATCCGAACGCAGTTATGACTAGCGCAAAGTTGGTGTGTAGATATGGGCGATGAAACGACTACGGTAAAAAAGCCGATACAGATCGGTTCTATCACGATCAACGCCGATAATCCAGATGATGTTATTCTAGCGATTCTGCGCTATCATAAGGGTATCCGATTACAAAGTAAGTTACTATAAACGAAATTAGCTAATTAAGCGAGGCTACGAGAGAGGGCAAACGAATAATGCTAAAAGACGCCGTTAAGCCCGTGAGCATTAGCCGATGCACGCCCGCGCAAGAGCGCGAGATACAAGAACGAATTAAAATGGCATGGCTAAAAACTGAGTCTTTTTTAGGAATACAAATAGACCGATTCGAGCCAGGAGTATTAGCCGTGACACCGGGGATTGCGAAGGCACGCCAGCGAGGAATTATTAACGTCCGCGCGCTGTTTAAGCGTCACTTTAGCGGCGACTACGGCGAGATACACGATGAGGACAAGGGCGCAAACGAACTAAGCATTAAGGACGGGTCGTGCATCATAAGCGGGTATGATACCGATGCCGGTCGTGTGCTAATTATTACAGCCCCTGAGAGCGAACGCACCATATTACCTGATTACGTCGAAGGGCATCGTGCGTTTACGACTATGACATTAGCGGAAGAATATTTAGAGGGTATCAGGGCGCCCGAGGGCGTTATGATTGGTAAGGAAGACTATGGCACGTGGAACCGAACCCGAAAATTGTAACATAGATAATATAGACGAGTATCACGCTATGCGCGACGAAGCGTTAATGAATGTAAGAGCACCGCCTCCGAGCGAGTACGACATAGCGCAGTTTAAAGAAGCGTTTACCGCTAACGACGACGAATATGATTATGATATGCCGAAGCCAGAGCGAAACGCTAAACAACGCGCTTTAATCTGGTATTCCGACACCCTCTATAGCGGGTCGGAGCTGCGCGTCATTATGCCCAAGGTCGTACCGCGTTATAACGAGTTTGACGGCGTTAAGACGACTCAGCTATTAACCATTATGTATCCCGAAGCGTACTTCCTACCTAGTAGGGAGTATGGCGTCGCTATCTTCGTTTATCCTCCGAATGGCACGACGGCGTTAAAGAAGCCGAATAAAATAGAGATGGAGCGACTTAAAACGGATAGCTGCACGATTCACGTGATACAACGCGAGGGCGAGCTAATACACGTTATAGAATTATCTTTCGACTGAGCTAAGAGATTATAACACGTGGAAGCGAACAGGATAATAACGGAATATAAAAGACGCTCCGAGCGATGGGGCGATAGATGCGAGGCGCGTATGTGGCGCGCGAGCAGCAGGTGCTGGGCCACGCTAGTATAAACATAACAGCAATCTACCTGCAGTTTAATGACAAGGACGTGCAGGAAGCATATGCTAACGTGCCGTTCTAGCTGTACCCTATAACGTCCAAGTTTTTTCAGTCTCTTGCTTGTGCCGTTCTAAGCAAGCGAGCCCCAGCTTGACAATATCGTCTTGTGATAGCTCAGTCTGCTTGGCTGCCTGTATTTCGAGCTTCAGCATCATCGCTATTCCCACGTGTCCTTTGACACGGTAATTTCAATAGTGACCATAATCTCATCAGCTTTACTAACCGCGTGGCACGCGGTAGTAGTAACCGCCGTTTCTCCAAACATATAAAAAGGCAGCTTGAGGGTATAAATGTTGTCGTTACTGACGCTTCTCACAGTGAATAGTATAATCCCATCCTGCGGGCCCGACTCCTGACCGATTGATGGGAAGTGTTTTACGTAAAACAGAGAGCTGGCCCCGCGTAGTGTGTGGCCCGAGCAGCACCATACTTCTAAGCATCTATCGGCGCCAGCGAAATCACTAAGGGGGGCCTCTTACCGCACCAAAACCGCACCAAAACCGCATATTTTGCAACGCTTTGGATCGCCTGATAAACGCTCGCCAGGGAGCAGGGATGTTTCTTACCACTCGACTTTCACCCCTTGCAACGGCTTTGCGACGCGCGCTTACCAGACGTAAGAAATTAACCGGTACTTAACCCTCTTTGTATAAGCCGCGTATCCCTCTAATTCTTCCAGCAGCATTTTTTCTTCGCCCATTATGCGGACCACGAATAAGATAGAGAGATACACGCCAATTATAAATCCATATAGTGATCCCAGAAGCAGTGGTGCTCCCAAAAATAACAGCAGTCCTCCCAGATACAAGGGATGTCGTACAAAGCCATAGACGCCGGTAGACACTACTTTTTGATCCCTTTCTGATTGAATTCTCACCAGAGGCGATAAGAAAGCGTTATCCTTGTAGGATCTAAACATAAAGAATGCCGAACCTATCAAAAGAAGTAACCCCAGTGGTTCTAGCCAGACCGGAAAGTTAGTAGTCCAGGCAAATCTCTGCGCGTCCAATGGCATAATTACAAACCAAAGTACGAAACTCGGGAACAAAATATAAACGAAGTATTTGTCCCATCCCTTCTCCCCACCGCTTCCCGGTAGTCTATACCTTTCTTCTAAGAGTGCCGGGCTGTACCGATACAGATAAAATATGACGAGATAGCACAACCCTAGAAACCAGATGCTGAATATCCAGCCCTCCGGCCACAACCAGTTCCCAGAAATAGCTAACAGGGCGACGGGGAAGATAAGGACGTAGATAAAAGTTAAAAACAGTTTGATTTTGGATGTCTGCTGGTTTTCCATGGATCGCGTGCCTGATTCGTTAGTGAATCGTTCAAGTCCTCAAAACTACCTCGCCCCTGTAAACAAGGGGCCCCTTATTTACACTGAAGCACGACTAAGTAAGCTCCTTACGGTCATTGCTTCCCAGCAGCCGCCTCCGCGAAGGGCGAGGAAGCTGTCGTTGGTTACGTAATTGCTGCACTTGTTATTTTTTGCCGCCCCATTCATCTCTTATTGCTTTGGTGTGCATAGTATTCACTAGGAAATCCCACGCTTCTTTATCGTCGAGGACTACTTCCTGCTTCATAGTCATTATTAGCTCAACAACTTTCATATACGCAACAGCCTGACCATTAGCATATGAAGCAGCGGTTCCAACAGACTTT
>JBEKIR010000009.1:0-32218 GCA_050011655.1 Halobacteriota archaeon
GAGAGGATGGGTATCTTTACCGTTAACGTTTATTTTCTCGGAAATGAGGAATGTTACGCCAAAATTTATCAGGCAAGCTTTGACCATGGTCTCATTTGTCTCTGGCTCCTGTTTAAACTGGTCAGAGGGAAAGCCAATCACCACAAGTCCCTTGTCTTTGTAAGTCTGGTGAAGTTCTTCGAGTTCTCTAAACTGACCCGCCAGACCGCATTTGGTCGCTGTGTTAACAATGAGAACAACCTTTCCACGAAATTCGGACATACTAACAGTTGATCCGAACGAATCACGAAACGTGATGTCATAAAATGTCATATTTTACAACCTTCT
Organism: Halobacteriota archaeon; assembly: GCA_050011655.1. GTDB lineage: Archaea > Halobacteriota > Bog-38 > Methanoflorentales > Methanoflorentaceae > Methanoflorens. The sequence goes on from JBEKIR010000009.1 coordinate 328, forward strand.
GGTAGCGACAAAAGCCATTACCGTTACTCGCCAATACCAGCTTTTCGATATCTTTGCAGCAGCTGCTCTTTTCCGGCTGAGTATTCCGGGTGCTCCAAAAGAACCTTAAAGCTTCTTTTAGCTCACCTTCGTAAGCAGCAAGAGCAACGTCGATCATACATTGTTGTTCTGGGGACATTGAATAAAATTATTCTGATTTAGACGAAAAACAGTCTCTCTTGTCTTTGGAGGTGATTTTTTGCATGCAAGCTGCTCAAGAAGTTTCGCCCATTATCTCAATTCAAATTTCGCCAATGCAAGAACCATAAGAATCTAAATAGATTAAATTGCGAGTCTCACCACCCATAGCCGCTCCAGTTTGTGGCTGTATTTCAAGAAACAACTGGTACTGTGACGTTATTTTCCCGACTGCTATACATTGCTGCTTTTCAAGGTGCTGCACAGCGTTAACCGTTTTCTGATCAATAAGTCCCGAATGTGCTAACTGTCATGGTTCATCTTCGTTCCGGAAACTAAAGGCGATCAAGTTGTCTAGCGAGGCAAACACGTCGTCAGGAAGTGTTCTAGGCGTGTTTGTAATAAACGTGGGAAAGATGCCAGAATGCCTCATCCTCGTTATGATATCGACCATATTATCTCGCTCGACGTAGAGCTTGGCCTCTTCCAAAAACAATGAGACTGCCTCAAACTCCTCGGCTTGTCCTAATCGCACCAACCTGCTCAGCATAAACTCGACCGCTATCTCTCGCTACCAATGACTGATTTCCGAGAGGTTGAATATGATTGGACCCCCGTCTTCACGCGTTGCTTCGATAAATCCCGTTACCACGTTTGCGCCAAAGAGACCAGATATTCGCGCCACTTCCAGCCGCTGGAGCAGCCCCTCTCTCACGTAGTCGTTCTCAATAGCCCTAACGAAGCGCTCAAGATCGTCGAGAGTGAACGCCACGTCGTTATTCTCTTGCCAAAATTGTATCAGATAAAGATACCGTGGCGGAATCTCGCTGGATGTTTACGACGGTCGCAAAATCATCATACGACAATTCGTGGATGGGTATTGTTAGCGTACGTTCGGAATTAGTCTCCTCAGCAGCACGTTCCAGAAATAGGCCATTTTCGCTGTCTGTTTGTCGGTGAGACGCGCCTCGATCCTCCTCACTAGACGTGCAAAGATCCCCCTTCGATTCTTCGTCGTCACGCGATTGGACTTCTTTCACTAGCTGGCAATCAGCAGTAAAGAAGCTCAGCGAGAGCTCCAATTTCGAAAAGGAGGCTTGGAATGGCAGAGGTCGCCGGCCCGAATCCGGCCGAGCCCATCTGTTTTTGTAATTCTTTTGAAGATAAAACGCAACAGTGGGCCCGGATGCTTATCCGGCGATACGGGCGTTTGATCGACCAGGATATCCATCCGCATAGGTTTCGCCGCAGCTATGCCATTAATATGGTTCGTCACGGTTGCGACATTCGACGATTGCAGCAGCTACTTGGCCACAGTAACATAGACACGACGCGTCTACCTACAATTTAACGACTGTGACCTGGAGGACCTACGAGCGGGTGCCAGAGCGAGTCTGCGAGAAAAACTTGTCAGGCCTCAAAAACTAGTGCTGTATCGTCCTTTGCCTCTATTGTCGGGGAGGAGAGCCTCAACCGCTCTCGTGCCATCTGATCGTATGCCTCCCTTCCACCCGCCTCCTCGATGATATCCCTCCCCTCTGGAACTACCGCTTGAGCGGCAACATTAACTCGTTCCATCGCCGCGGGAGCTAACCACATGAGGGCTTTCATCGTTATTCCGAGCTTCAAGGGGATGGACTCAAAGCGCTTTGTCGTCCCCGGAATTAGTTTAAACGTCAAGCCTGCCGCGTCTTCCCCGAACTTCGTTATAGGGAGGCCTGCACGCGCATAGATCTCAGGCCTCATCGCCACGTGTCCGACTACCCATTTGCCGTCGATGCACACCTCGCCTTCTCCCTCAGGTGTCCCGCTGTTGAACATGTCCGCCGTCATCGCGTTTTCCTCAGACATCTGAACGCCGCTCGTGATCTCGTCACGCAACATCATCGTAAACGTCTTATACCGGGCCTTTATCCCGGCAGCCCTGCAGAGGGCGATCCACACGGAGATCAGGTGATAACACGTCCCCGTGCCCCTTTTCAAGGTCGCGCTCACGCTATCCAAGGGCAGGAACTCAACTACTAATTTGGTCTTGACAAACCAGTACGCGGCGTCGGCGAACTCATAGTCTGAGAGTTCATACGCGCCGAGTTCGTTCGCCATCGCGATGACCTCGGGCTCACGGGGGTTGCACCACCGCGTGGGTCTGAGGTACTTCTCGTTGGAGGTGCAGTACCGCATGCTCTCGCGAAACGGCGGGATCTCATACTCCCTCGGCGGGCGGACGTACCGCTCCTCATCGGGACCCATCACCCTTACCTTTCTTAAGATAGCAGGGTTCTTGAGCATCATCGTGGCGAACGTTAACCTCGACTGCGTCGGCAACTCCTGCGAGGCATACTCATGCTCGGTGATTTCGCTCATTTGTGTCATTAATTGCCCCGTTGTAACGTCTGCGCTAATGAGAGGAAAAGCTATGCAACGGAGTCAGTTTAGAGTCGCGATATTAATCGCTGCGACAACAATACTCGCCTTCGTGATGATCCACATCGCCGTCTAACCTCTCTGAATACGGCACCGCAATTCGAACGATTCGAGAGAATACCTATTTTTTACCGTCTACCCAAGCGCGCTTTACGAGCAGCTTAACCCGGCTTCATTCATAGCCCTTCCCCGCCTGCCAAAACTGCCTTCTAACACTTCTACTATTATAGCGGCAAATAAGACGAGCGTCACAATAAGCTCAGCCGTTTAATGAGGCGATCTTCTACGTATTGACCTTTAGGTTGTTCCTTTCTTTTTTTCATTCTCGCTGTCTGCGTTCTTTTAAAGGGCTAACATTCCGATCGCCATCTCACCACCATAACGTCATATTCTCGCTGGGCGTTCTCATATATGCGATCGCCTTCTATCTCATCAGAACACGCCGCGCAAACGGAAAAATGCTCAAATACTACACATACGGCTGGTTTGCCGCAATATAGGCACAGTTCCGGTTCCCCTTCCGTCTCATTATTTCGCATATCACTTACCTCCAATAAGGGCTTACTATCGCCGTTATGATGGTTAGCGCCTCCGTGCAAGAGGTCATTTGTCCGACAAATACCGCAGCGACCGAACACGCCACTGTGCTCGTCAAACGCGGATGCGTATGTGCACGGCAGCTACCATTTGAAACTGTGTACCTGTATGATCACAACTATAAATCTTACGCTATTTGTTGTTTATCGTCTGTGCGAAGAGCGCAGCGACGCGGCAAAATCGGTTACTTCGTAGGCTGTTTTGCTGCATGACCGCCGGCGCGACGTCCGGCGAAAACGCAGTCCGCAATAGACGAGCCGCTGGCGAAATAGACGTTGGAGCAGAGGCCTACAGCGTTACGCCCTGCTGCGTACAAGCCATCGATTGACGTACCGTCTGCTCGCTTAACCTGTCCAGTCTGTTCATTCACAGCAAGCCCCCCGAGCGTCATAGCTGCGGTAGGGATGCCGAAATTGGTTAGAGATAACCCCTGAAGAGAGCAGTCCAGTGCATAGAATGGCGGCGTGTCTTGGGGTACGAAACGTTTCTGCAGCTTGCCCAGCGGATCGGGCTGGCCATTGCTTGCGATCTCGTTGTACCGCGTCATCGTCGCTTCGAGTCCTTCGGGGGAAACCTTGATCTTCTGTGCCAGTTTGGAAAATGATGAAGCCTTCTTACGGCTGATAAGCACCATTGGTATTATGGTCAGCTTCTGGAAAAAGGCGCACTGGTCTCCAAAATGGCTCTTCGCTTCTTTATAGGTTTTGCTGTCGAAGATAAGATAGGCATTGCCGCCGCCTTTGGATACGATATAATCACCCTGCTTGCCGCCGTACAGGTCCTCGCTACATATGCGCTTTCCCTCTTTATTTACGAGGACGCCCTGCATCAGCGCCTCGGGCGGAACGTAGAAGCGCCACGCCGACATCTTATCCATGTTGGATGTGACTCCGCCCGCGCTCTCCCCCAGGGCGATCCCTGAGCCATCGTCGGCATAGGTTCCTAAAGGAAGGCACTTTTCATAGGCGCAATTACATTGCTTAACCATCTTCTTATTGAAAATAAAGCCGCCGGCCGCCAGTATGACGCCCTTGTGCGCACGGGCGCGGTAGGGGTGGGCGCGTACTTTCACGATAGCGGTGGCCAGCTTATCGAGCAGCTTTCCTACCGGAGGCAAGAAGGTGTTGACCTTGGCGCTGATCCGTGTGACGCCGCCGTGGAACCGCCTGAGGAAAATTGAACTCGGGGGGATGGAGCGTCCTTCCACGCCGATCACCCGTTCATCCTCCGCCTTGATGAGCTTTAGCACCTGGGTCTGGCAGCGCACCTGGACGTTTTTGCTTTTACGCACCGTTCTCTCAAGATCATGGAACAGTGCGAAACCTGAGATACCTTTGCCCTTGGCGCGGTGTCCGCGAGGCGCAGGCTTGGCTTTCGCCTTATAGGCGCCGTTATTCTCGCTGCCGGAGTAGTAGATATAGTAATCATCTGTGGGATATGAGGTCTTGAACGGGCACAGTGAACCCTCGAATGGGACGCCCGCCTCTGCCAGCCAGTGGATGTCCTCTGCTGACCCTTCGCAGAGGCGGTGTAATGTCTGGTCCGACATGACACCTTCGCCAACCTCTTGCTTAAGATATTTATACATCTCCTCCACGGTGTCTTCGTATCCCGCCGCTTTCTGGTATGGCGTGCCGCCGCCAGCATAAATGATGCCGCCACTGGCAGATGTGGCCCCGCCTCCGTGGAAGCGGTCCAGCACCAGCACCGAGGCACCCTGCTGGGCGGCCTCCAATGCGGCGCATGCGCCCGCTCCACCAAAGCCGACTACGATTACGTCTACTTCAGCATTCCACCGTTGATTTTCCCGCTTTGCGGCCATCTAATCCTCCTCTGGAAGGGCGAGCCCCATATACGCACTCGAAAGGGCAGAGCCGGCCTCTATCTTACGCAGTTCTCTCCACTATCGCTCGCGTTGGCAAGCATTACAGAAAGCCAAACAGTATATGACCCAGTGGAGTGTGAATCTCGCCGATTAGCTACAGATGCCCTCTGTGCCCGTGCTCAAGTTGCCATATATATCCGGGAGCACTCCCGGTGCGCGCTCCGCTCTTGTCGACTCACAAAATATATGGACTCTCCTTTGCCATTAATAGAGTCTCCCTTGCCATTGATATATACTGCTGGAGGTACCGACACCATCTCTGTCAAAAATGTGGCGGTGCGGCGCTTTCATGGGATCTTGTCGGCGCTGGCGGTAGAACCTTTCCAATATCTTCTAAGATCGAAATACCCCCGCCCATTGTCAAAGGGACGTCAATTACCTCGGAGGCATTACCCATTCAAGTTTCGTTTTTCTGTTTTCCACGGTTGCTATATCAAGCAAAGCTAGCTTATCAGCGCTCTCACGCTGATAATAGGCAACATTTTCAACAGGGTCGCCCGCATCTTTGAGATCGACGAAATGGACTCCTGTCCTCATCCGGCCATCTTTCATATCCGGGGAAGGCATGATTTTTATAATACGGATAATTTCTCCTTTCCCATAGCCGCAATGAAGGCCTTTATACCTCTAAGTAATCTACCGATATTAAATGACCTCGATTGTTAGGGAGGTTTGGAGGCAATATTACACGTGACGCTGACAATACCAGGCACTGCGCGGATAATCTCCCCGGCGACCTTGTCGAGGGTTTCAAAGGAAAGTCGGGCGGTGTCGCGGTTCGCGCATCGATGCTATCCCAGCAGCGGCAAAGTAGGGGGGTTATTATCGGGTGACATAGCAACCTCAACTAAAACAAGCACTGCACCCTACCTCTCACGCCATAACTCATAGGCACGTTAAGCGGCCGGCAGAAGGAGCGCTGCACGCTCTCATTTGCTCTAACCGTGTCAGGGTTGAAGAAGACTCGCTCCCCAACCTACGGTGCCTTTTAGCGCTCTGATTCAGTGATTATCATTCAGCGTAGTGGTCAAAACTGAGGAAACTACAGAAGGCTTAAGTTTTTAAGCTCCTCAACGATTCGATCGACCGCATTAGCCGCATCTTCGAGCTTTCGGCCGCCGGTTATAACCAGTTTGCCGGAACCAAACAAAAGAACCACTACTTTAGGATCCGATAACCGGTAGACGAGGCCCGGAAACCGTTTAGGATCGTAATCTGCGTCCTCTAAAGCAAGCGTTGCTTGCTTGAGGTCTATTTCTTGTCCAATGCCGGTGGATGCAACCACATTTACAATTTCAATAGTGTCCCGCGGTTCAGTCATCTTCCCTATTCATTGTTGTTATGAAGCCCAAGTTAGAGAACATGGAGAGCAAAAAGGACGGAGATCAACGGACGGCTCTACGTCCAGCGTCATTTTCCAATATCAATATTTTGGGAAGCGTCCACTTCGTACCTCCCACGGCTCAGTGCGCCGCGCTAGCGACCAAAAACCATTAAGCTGTAAAAATAGTGTGTTCTAGCTTAAAATTTTCCCTTTTGCCGTCAATGTTAACGACCTCTGACCCGATCCCGAGATGACTTCTTGGGGTTCCTAATGGTGCAGCAGCCCACGCACCTTTTCCTTAGATTCACACGAGCACCGGAGTAAGCGTATCGACCAGCTTGGGCACGTCCAAAAAAGTTGGACGTCTTTCCAATAGTCCATACATGCCTGATTCGTCGAGGTTTGATTGCTCAGTTTTTCGGCAGCGGAAGCGTGGCGCTCTCTTAAACCTTCAGATTGTAGAGCATCCTGAAATCAATAATTGGATCATATTTTGAGTTCTCCTAGACCGTACGAAACCAATGCATGCCTGCCAAAGGCAAAGTACCAGGACAGAATAATACTGTGATAAGGAAGTGAACTGCGTATGTCATCAATGAGAGCCGTTCAAATTAGCGAGCCGGGCGCTGATTTCGAATTAGTGGACAAGGAAATCCCCAAGCCCAAGGAGAACGAAGTACGCGTTAAAGTGCAAGCCTGCGGCGTTTGCCACGGAGAGGCCGTGGTAAAAGAGGGAACCTTTCCCGACATCAAATATCCCCGAGTCCCAGGACATGAAGTTGTCGGGACAATTGATAAACTCGGCTTGAATGTTGCTTTCTGGGAGACTGGTGAACGAGTGGGAGTTGGGTGGTACGGAGGGCCGTGCCTTGAGTGTGAAGCGTGCGGAATGGGAGACCCCAGCACGTGTACGAGCTTCTTAACTACGGGGGTTTCATTTGATGGCGGCTTTGCCGAATACATGGTCGTGCCCATTCAGGCGCTGTCAATGATACCCCACGAGCTCAACTCGTTAGAAGCAGCGCCTCTACTATGTGCCGGTAGGACAAGTTTTAGTGCCCTGCATTACAGCGGTGCGAAGGCCGGCGATCTGGTAGCAATCCTCGGCCTCGGAGGCCTTGGCCATTTAGGGGTGCAGTTCGCTCGAAAGCTCGGTTTTAAAACGGTGGCCCTATCGCGCGGCACGGGCAAACAAGAGTTGGCCTATACGTTAGGTGCCCACGTCTATATTGATACTGAGTCTTCAAATCCGGCAATGGAGCTCCAAAAGCTTGGCGGCGCACGGGTTATTCTGGCTACCGCGCCCAACGGTAAAGCGATCTCGGACGTCGTAAACGGGCTTGGTTTTGAGGGCGAGTTAATAGTGGTCGCATACCCTGGCGATCCGATACAAGCCTTTGCCTGGCAGTTGTTGGGCGAAAGGCGTTCGATCAAGGGATGGACCGTAAGACCGGCAAAACATATGTCAGAAGACGTGCTGAATTTTAGTGTTATTTCCGGGGTTCTGCCGATGATAGAAGTTTTTCCGTTAGAGCAAGCCGCATTGGCGTACGAGAAGATGATGACCGCCAAAGTACATTTTAGGGCTGTGTTAAAAGTGGGTGACTGACGGGAGGTCATTATGCAAGACGTCTTAAAACTTATCCAGGAAAGGCACTCAGCAAGAGCTCCCTTTGATCCGCAACGCCCCGTAGCGAAACAGGATCTGACGCAGATTTTGGAGGCGGCGCGTTGGTCGCCTACCGCCCACAACATGCAGAACTTTGAAATAATCGTCGTTGATGATCCGAAGCTTCTGGAACAGTTAGGGAAGATTGAATCTCATATCTCGGAGGAGTTCATTCGGGAGAACTATCAGCAGCTCTCGTTTTCGGAAGACGAGTTACGCCAAAAAAAGGTTGGGATCCTCGGCACTATGTTTCCCCCGACATGGACGGATCCTGCTAAGGTGGATGAGGCCGTTCGCGAGACTTCGTTCCTGAACCGGACCATTAGAGGCAGTCCGCTGCTTCTGATCGTGATCTACGATCCAAAGAAAAGAGCTCCTGCTTCCGAGGGCGATGTCTTGGGCATGATGAGCCTCGGTTGCGTTATGGAGAACATGTGGCTTATGGCGCAGTCCCTCGGGATTGGCTTTATGATAATGAGTGTCTTCAGCGCAGACTCAATAGAGAATGAGGTAAAGCGAGTTCTCGATATTCCCGAAAACATGAAGATTGCCTACACCTGTCGCCTGGGCTGCCCTGTCTCTGCGTCAGCTAAATATCTAAGGGTGCGCCGAAACGTGGAGGATTTCACCCACTATAACCGATTTGGTAACATCGCGTAGACCACGCGGTCATGAACCCCTTTTCGGCTGCACACTCGTCTCGCGCAAGAAGCAAATAAGGCATCAGTCGTCAAAATAGACAAGCTCCTGCGCGTGGAGATAGCCAATTTGGCACAGAAAGAACAAGAGGAGACAAACAGAGAGCGAAGCAAGTGTAAGCAAATTTACTGACCTAAAAACACCGTTAAAATCTGGCAAAGCGTATAGACGCTGGAAATAGGCGCTTTAGAACTTCAGTGCGGACATTCTTAAATTCGGCTGTATTTGATGTCGCTGTTCTCCGACACGGTGGCAAACGACTTATTGCTACCGCCTAGGGCGTCGATATTATCACCTATCGTTGCTAGACTGTTTGCCACAACAATCATGGTTTGATCGACCTTATTCGTGGGTCTGCCGAGGTGCAAAAAAAATGGAAACTACGATCATCCGCATATTTGAGCAGCATCTCGACTTCCTGTCAGCAGATGCAGCGATGCAACTTGCTCAGCGATTCGCGGAGCAGTTCGGAAACTTATATTCCCGTCCGAGCCTAGAAGACGTACCCTCAGAGGAATTAGGCACAGCGCACAGGTTTCTCTTCGAGGAGATAAAACAACTTGTTCGGCGCGATCCCCACTTGGATCTGCGTTATCCTGATGAGGCAATAAACAACGTCGTGCTAATGCTGCTCGACAGCCTGGAACGAGTCTTCACGCCCCAGTCGAGCGATCCGTTGAAATGACTCTCGTTACATATGCGACCGACGCATTGCGCTGAAGTACCACGTAACTGGAGCGCTGAGCTCCTCAGCGGGGTCGTGAGAGAGGCGTTTTTCAGCGTTCAGCTGGCTTGTTGTAGTGTTGCATTAAACGTAGTCACGACATCGTTCACTTGGATTATATAACTTGCAGGAGACGTCGGCTGGTCGCCCTGCATTTTTATATACGAGGTCGTGCTGGGTAGGCTGTTTGCAACGCTCAGATAGCTCTGATGTGTATTTGTGGAGCTTGCAGTTGTCAGGGCTGGGAAATTAATAAGCTCGGCAGCTGTTGTAGCGTTATATCCTTGGTCGATGGTGTTGACATAATTGCTTGCATCAGACTCAGAGGCAAACTTTACGTACTGTGCAGTATACGCAAGGCTTTCATTCGGATTGGTTACTCTGTAGGTCACCATCGCGGTTGTAGCATTGACCCATTGGATTGATTGGTTCAAAGTTCGAACCCAGGTGGCGTTGTTATACGCTTGCAGATCATCGTTGATGACGGCTTGGAGCACTGGATCGTGGGTTGTGCTGCTAGCGGATTGCGAGGTACTCTGATTTTGCGTGCTTGATGTGCAGCCCGCGGCTAGAACACTTGCGATTATCGCTGTAGCAATGAGGATGGCGACTCTTGATCTCATAACAGTAAATAAGCGCAGATTCCACAATTAATAGTTTTCTATTCGTAAAAAGCAAAGCTGCTAGGCTCTTCTTTTTTAAAAAGAGGGTTTATAGGGCCCTTTGTAACGTTTTTTCAGCTCCAAAGCGTTCAAATGGGGAATGAGTGGCATTAGCTGCTTCTCTGGGCTGGTCGTGGAAACGTGCGAAGAAAGCGGGTCATATGGCGTTAGACGCACTGACAGCGTTAGTCTTTCGTTTTCTTTCCAAACATGCTGAGGATCTCTATGGGGACGGGAAGCACGATGATGCTGTTGTTCTCCTCACCGATTCGGACCATGGCCTGGTAGAGCCGAAGCTGCAAGGCGGCAGGTGACTTTTCGATCGTCTGAGCTGCTTCCAATAGCCGATCCGCTGCCATCGCTTCACCTTCTGCAAGCGTGATACGCGCGCGTCTGTCGCGTTCTGCCTCAGCTTGGGCGGCCATGGATCGCTTCATTTCCTCAGGGAGCTCAACGTCCTTCAGCTCGACCGATAATACGTGGATGCCCCACGGCATCGTAAACTCGTCGACAAACTTGCGGATTCTTTCGCCGAGCTCGTCACGTCGAGCGAGGACCGTGTCAAGCTCAGCGGTTCCTACGACGTCCCGCAGACTCGACTGTGCGAGTTGGTTTATCGCGTACCCGTAGTTGCTTATCTCGATGACCGCCTTGTCTGCTTGGACAACTTTGTAGAAGATCACCGCATTAATCTTGCACGAGACGTTGTCTTTCGTGATAACTTCTTGCCGCGGAATGTCTAAGGTGTTCACGCGCAAGTCCACTTTCTTGATCGATTGAAACGCCGGGAATATGTAACGCAATCCTGGGGGGTAGACAGTTCTGAACGATCCGAAGGTGAATTTCACCCCTCGTTCGTATTGGTAGATCACGCGAAGCCCAGTGAGCAAATAGATGGCGATCACCACGACGACAAAAATCGCCACTCCAACGATAACGCTAATATCTATTTGAGCAAACATAGACGACACCGCTCACTCAAACGACGCGCGGGGTGATTAACTTTTCTAGCAAAAAAAGCTCCGCTCAGCAGGCTTCAAAAAAGAAAACTGGTGAGGATCCCTAGTTTGCTGCTAGCCGCCACCAGGGCATCGAAGAATGTCTTGGTCCTTCGCTCATGTCCTGGAATCCCTCTGGCGTCAGCGGTGCATTGCTTGCACACCCTATATTGGGCCAACGTAAAGGCAGGACTGAATATCCTCTCCAAGTTTTCCGATTGCATCTGCCCGGCACCGCTGGCAATGGCGCATCTGTTTCACGTATTTTGTACATTCATCCTGCATCTTACGCTTCATCTCCATTGTTGGCGGCGCTATATCGGCAAACTTGTATTGTGCAATAAGGGGGATCACGTTGAAAGTATACACACCCATTTCGCCTACCTTTTTCGCAATCTCCGGAATATGTTTGTCGTTGATGCCCGGAATATAGACCGTATTGATTTTCACGATCATATGCCGCTTTACCGCCTCTTCAATCCCTCGTAGCTGCTGGGAGAGGAGAATTTTTGCACCTTCGATCCCGGTATAGCGTTTGCCCTTGTAATTAATAAACGCGTAGATCTTTGCCCCGATCTCCGGGTCAATGGCGTTAAGGGTGACGGTGACATTACCCACATCATATTTCTGGAGCAGGTCGATCTTATCAGGGAGCAATAGGCCGTTTGTACTGAGGCACTTGATAACATTGGGGTACTGCTCGTGAACGCGGCGAAGCGTTTCAAAGGTCGCTTCATTTGCGAGCGGCTCACCCGGCCCGGCGATCCCTATGACCTTAATATAATCATATTTGTCAATTACTTCTTTAACCAGTTCCATAGCTTCATCAGGATTGAGTACTTTTGTTGTGACACCGGGGCGGCTCTCGTTCACACAGTCAAAGTCACGAATACAGTAATTACACTGGATATTGCATTTGGGTGCTACCGGAACATGACACCGCCCGAATGTGTGGCACGCTTTTTCGGAAAAGCAGGGGTGTTCCTGGATCTTGCGCATCTGTGACGGGTCCCACAGGACTTTACTACCTGCGACGTCTGCAATTCTCATTTCATCGGACATAGCCAACACCACTACGTGCGTTGTGAATGCTTAAATAAAGTTCAATTGTGGTAGAGTGATCCACTTTACCCTTAACCACTTTGTTTTCCCATTTGTTAAAGGCTGTCGGTTTCATTATTGATAAAAAAAGCGAATGGTCCTTATCTCTCAGGCAATTCTCTCTCCCTAAAATCGACCGTAGGCGACCTCAGAACACCCTTACCGCTGTAAAGGATTTTTCATGAGTCATGCTTTTATTACTCTCTTCAGTTATTTTATCGACCTGCCAAATTGCAGCAAACGCTCCACGCAAGCTCTCGATATCGCCGGCGCAGTTTTTATTGATTCGGTTCGAACATCAAAAAAATCAGCGCCGTTTCGCAAAGCACTCCAAAAAACTTGCATATATTAATATGAAAATAAAGATATTAAAATATTTGCTTGACGTGTCCCCCTTTGAGTGCGCACATCAAGCAGCGTGGTGTCTACCCGGAAGATAGAGGCATAATCGGATCTTATTCTCCGCCCCAATCTTCTTCGGGAAGTTCGCAGCACTTTCTGAGTGCGTCGCGAGCTGTCGCGACAGCTGGTATTCCTGCCGTCACCGCGAGGACCCCCAACGTGTCGAGGACCTCTTCACGCGAAGCGCCCATGTTCATCGCGGCGCGCATCTGTGCGGTTGCACAAGCTTCACACCCCATTGCTGAAACGACTGCGAGGGCAATTAGTCTCTTTGTTTTTGCCGAAATCGCTCCGTCGCTCAGAAGCGCTTTATCCATGTTATAGATGACGTCAAACATCTTCGGATGCGACTCGTAAATAAGCTTCAGAAGCGCTGGGGAGAATCCCATGTCTTTTCTAAGTTCTTTAAGTTCTACATCTCCAATAGGCATGTTTCAAACCTCTAGATACTGATAAATGTTATAATATAAATCAATAGTTGAATCGTTGACAGCGAATTCATGTGGCTGTGGCAGCTCTAGAAACGAAGCTGGCGCCTAAGTCAAGAGCCGGACTGCACGGCGTGCCGGTGCGTTCGCGTGGCGGAAGGACGACCATTATTGCACGAAAAAATGAAAAACGCTGAGGAAGTAGAGTTTCCTGAGGATCGTAAGAAACGCGAGTGTTTAACGGAGCCGGAGGGCTTGCCGAAAGGCGAAGAGTGCCCCCACTATCCGTGTCATTTCAAAGGACAAGTGTGCGTATTTTGTTATTGCCCGAAGTACCCGTGTGAGGACTCTCAGCTAGGTAAGTGGATAGTAAGCTCTCGAGGCGACGTTATCTGGACGTGTATTGACTGCAGACTAATCCACAAGAAGAGAATAGCGGAATATCTGCGTGATCATCCTGAGGCAACTATCGACCAATTGAAGCGCATTGACGCCGAGTAGTCGCGTGCGCACACTAAAGTCTCGCAGAATCCTTTTTTACGCAGTTAGGCCGCTGAGCATTAGTAATATCCCAGTGGACGTGCGGCTTGCCATCAATTTTATATAGAACTGTACGCAATGTAATCACGTCATTTCACGTTTATAGGAGGAAGAGTATGGCAGGACGACCCACAGGACAACTTGTTAGTGCCGGCGGACAGCCGATTTTGATTCTCAAAGAGGGCGCTACTCGGACGCGAGGCGAGGAAGCCCAAAGCATGAATATCGAAGCAGCGCGCGCCGTAGCAAATGCAGTGCGAACGACTCTTGGCCCTAAGGGGATGGACAAAATGCTCGTCGATAGTATCGGCGATGTTGTCATCACCAATGACGGAGCAACCATCCTAAAAGAGATGGATATTGAACATCCGGCTGCAAAGATGGTAGTTGAGGTCGCTAAGACCCAGGACGACGAAGTCGGCGACGGGACCACGACCGCAGTCGTGCTCGTTGGTGAACTTTTGCGAGAAGCAGAGGAGCTTTTGGGTGAAGACGTCCACCCCACCGTAATCGCTGCGGGGTTCAACTTGGCAGCGCGCAAGGCGACAGACGTCCTTACTGAAATGGCTTTTGAAGGCGATGATGCGACGCTTAAACACGTTGCGATGACGGCCATAACGGGAAAGGGCGCTGAGATGATGCTCGGCACGATAGCCGACATCGTTGTCGAAGCAGTGCAGCTCGTCGCTGAGGACGTCGATGGAAAGAAAACCGTCGACCCCGACGACATCAGTGTGGTGCGCCGCTACGGGGCATCGGTCGATGATTCAAAACTCGTGCACGGCCTCATCATCGACAAAGAGAAAGTGCACCCGCTTATGCCCTCGACGGTGAAAGATGCCAAGATAGCTCTTCTTAACGTTGGCTTGGAGATCGAAAAGACGGAGATCGACGCGAAGATTGAGATCAACGATCCAGCACAGATGCAGTCGTTCTGGGATGAGGAAGAGCGGAGGCTTGAATCGATCGCCGACAAGGTGATTGCAAGCGGGGCAAACGTCGTTTTTTGCCAGAAAGGGATTGACGATCTCGTCCAGCATTATCTTGCGAAAGCGGGCATCTTGGCGGGACGGCGGGTCAAGAAAAGCGATATGAAACGCCTCGAAAAGGCGACTGGGGGCAAGATTACCGACACGCTGGAGGATATTGCCCAACTCGGCTATGCCGGTCTGGTGCAAGAACGAAAAGTCGGCGACAATGAGATGATTTTTGTCGAAAAAACCCAAAACCCCAAGGCGGTATCTATTTTGCTCCGAGGCAGCATCGAACACGTTGTCGACGAGATGGATCGGGCGGTAAACGACGCCCTGAAAGTCGTCTCATTGACCCTTGAGAAGAACCAAGTACTGGCAGGCGGTGGCGCTCCGGAGATTGAACTTGCAATGATTCTGCGCGACTATGCGACGACTTTTGGCGGGCGTGAACAACTGTCCGTGCGCGCCTTTGCAAATGCGATGGAGATCATTCCAAAAACGCTCATCGAAAATGCCGGTGGAGATCCGCTCGACAAGCTTGTGGAGCTTCGCAGTGCCCACGAATCGGGCCATCGAAATGCCGGTATATCAGTGGACGGTGAGGTAATGGACATGCTAGCTCTCAATGTTGTGGATCCGCTCCGCGTAAAACTAAACGCGGTCGAATCTGCGATGGAGACTGCCAACATGATTTTGAGGATTGACGACGTCATCGCTGCGAGCACAGAAAAGCCCGAACTTGGTGGCGAAGGTCCAGAGATGTACTGAGAAGCGGAACTGTGATTGACTGATGACTGTGCTTAGCAGTCATCGTTCTCTCTTTTTTTGAGGCCACAAATCGCGAATGCGGCTCTGTCCTCCGATCTACGACGCAAAGGCTGCTCTGCCAGCTAGCACAACTTATAAATAGTCAAGAATTGCTCATTTGAGTGGTTTTCAGGCGAAGATCGGCAGGCGGAAGTTTGTACCACGACACGTGAGTCGCGAGCTTATGCGGCAAAAAGGGATTATTGCGATTTTAATTGTTACGATAATGCTGTTTTCGTGTGGCTGTTTGGGGGGTGGGCAGAGCAATAATACTAACACGGCACCTCTTGCGAACTCCTTACTAGTCGTCAGATCGGTTGAGGTAATGGTGGGCTACAACACCTCGCTTTCCTGCGTCTTGAACATAACGAACGGGCAGGGCCTTGACAATCAGGTCGTTTACTGGTATCTCGACGGCAAACCTCTTGGGCAAAGCTCCACCTACTTTGGCTTTGCAACATACAACCTGTCTGTCAGCGACGTCTCGGGACTTGCGGTGGGAGAACACCAAATTCTCGCAAAATGCAATGGCAACGCTGATTACGCGGGTTCACAAGGAGAAGGCGTGTTGCTTATTATAGCGGCACCAACACCAACGCCAACAGCAACGCCAAAACCAACAGCAACGCCAAAACCAACACCAACGCCATCGCCTTCCCCGACGTCCAGGCCTACACCGAGTCCGTCACCAACACCCACAGCTGGCCCGACCCTGACTCCGACACTCAGTCCAACAGGGAGTCCGAGTCCCACGGTAAGTCCTTCGTCGACCTTGTCGGGGAGGAGAACGCGAACGGTTACCTAAGATCCGGGCTTGTGTCGTCGCGACGCGACGGGCGGACGATGCCGCTGTGACCTCTCACCTTTCTCAGGCAGGCACAAGGGATCCAAGCGAGACTCATGCGCAGGCGCATTACGGTAGAGTGTGATAAGCTTCCCGTACTGAAATCGCGCGGGTGATCTCATAACTTCTGCAGGACGTGCGATTTGAGCCACTCAGCAATCGTCGGTAGCTCAAGTTCGTTTCGCGCAATAGCTAACACGAAATTCTTTATCGGTGCGTTGGGATCTATATAGTAACCATTTTGCTCTAAGAATAGATCGCATGCTAGAAAACCGGTTCTTTTCGTGCCTTTGATCAATGCATTTGTACTGATGATACATTCGATGAGGGAAGCAGCTTTTAAGAATATATTGGGATAAGGCATGTAGCCGTGAATTTGCGTTCGAGGGCGATCGAGGCAGCTTGAAAGTAGATTTTCGCGAATGCCTGGGTGAAGACAAGTGTCGCGCTCGCCTTCGATCGCCTCAATCATCTTGTGGTGTATGCTTCGAATCTGCTGTATTGTCAAGTACACGACCACGCTAAAATTCCGCAAGTTCTTCTAGCACGCTTCGGTACCGCTCTATGGCGTCTTGAGCAGCTGCTCAAAGTCCTCTTCTTGCTGAAAAGTTTCGTGGGCAATGCCTGACTCGGCTGTGTCTGCCTCTCTCTCAATCTTTGACAAACTTGTTGTACGCGCGGCTTTGAAAACCGTGGTATTTAGAAAATCCTTCAGCGTCGCGCTGATCTAGCGACTTATCATTAAATGAAACGAGTGCCTCCGAATACAACGCCTTGGGCGAACTTCGAGCGACGGCGGTCGCAGTCCCATTATGCAGTAGCAGCGTGGCCGACCCGGTGACCCGTTCTTGCGTTTTGTTGATGAACGCGTCGAGTGCGGCGGTCAGCGGTTCGTCCAGTAAGCCTTGATAGATCAGCTCAGCCCACGCCGCTTCAACTTGCGCCTTGAACCTGCGTTCCTGTCGAGTCAGGACAAGTGCCTCCAACTCTTCGTGAGCCGTCAGAATGACTGTCGCTGCTGGATGTTCGTAGATCTCTCGCGCTTTGAGGCCAAGAACGCGGTCCTCTATGAGGTCGGTTCTACCGACACCGAATTTTCCCGCTACCTCGTTGAGCTTTCTGATGAGCTGGAGTCCGCTCACTTGTGCGCCATCTAATGCGACTGGGATGCCTTTTGCGAAATCGAGGCTCAACAGGAGCTTTCCTTGTGTTTTCGTCGGCGCCGTTGTCCACTTATAGATGTCCTCCGGCGGGATACAGGAGGGATCTTCGAGACGCCCCCCCTCGATGGAACGCGACCATAAGTTTTCATCTACGCTGTACGGCTTCTCAAAAGTAATCTGGACGTCAAGATTGTGTTCAAGCGCATATTCGATCTCCTCAGAACGCGTGAGATTGAGTTCACGCATTGGCGCGTGAATTTTGTATTTTGATGCTCGGAATACCGCTTCGAATCGAAGCTGGTCATTGCCCTTACCGGTGCAGCCGTGTGCGATCGCTGAGGCGTGCTCTCTCTCAGCGATTTCGAGTACTTTCTTTGCGATGAGTGGTCGGGCAATGGCCTGTCCCAGGGTATATCCTTCGTAGTTGCCGTTCGCCTTGATCAGCGGAAACAAGTACTTCTCTACGAACTCGTTCTTCGCGTCGACGGTGTAGTGCTTGTCGCTCAGCCTGCCAGCCCGCGCTTCTGCTTTTTTCAGGTCGCTCTCGGGTTGGCCGACGTCAACCGTAACGGTCACAATATCATCATATTGATACTGCTCTCTCAAGATCGGAATGCAGACGGAAGTGTCAAGACCTCCCGAATATGAAAGCACGACTTTGCTCATCACAATCACCTTGATAAAGTGGCAAGGGTTTCACAGTTTGTGCACGCGTGTCTGTTATCGGCTACCTCAAGCGCGCGCGTGAATTACGGCGGTGTTGGCGACCGTATCTGAGAACCGCTGTCGCGGGTCACCTTGAGTCGCGAAGCCAACGATCAGATCTAGCGCGAATAGGAGCGCGAAAGCTGGAAGCCAGGCTTTGGTGAAACTTCTCACAAAAGCTTTTGTAAAGGTCATGCTGCCGCCAAGCGACCTTACTTTTACGTCCATAAAACGCTTGCCGATCGTGGCACCTGTCGATCCTTCGAGTGCGACATAGTAACCCCACACGATGATGAGGCCAAATATGGCTGAAAATCCCGAAAATAATCCGCCAAAAGCGTTTACGTTGAATACCAATAAAGGCAAGACCAAAACAATTGCTAGCACGGCGCTTAACACCACGAACACGACGAGCAAAATTAACGAGTCGATGATGAACGCTATTGCCCGTCGCGTCCATAGATTTTGGAGTGCGCTGTTGGCTCGTACGACTTCAAACCTTCGCTGCATAGTGTCGCTCCACAGTAACACGCGCGAGCTTAAAAGCGTTTTTGTCGACGCTGCACCTTGTAATCTGTCTCGCTTCCGCCACGCTTCATATTGCGGTCCTCAAACGCGAGCGCACTTCGAGCAAAGTTCGCTGCTTTTACTGCTGTCGCTCTCGCGCAGTAACGGCGAGGTACAGAACAGCACGCCCGCTGCTCGAGGAACGGCGGCTTTGAACACACGCGACGCGGGTCAACCACTGAAGCGGCGCGATCGTGCACGCAATTAGCTTTCCGGCCATAAATCACTAATGTAGCTATTTAAAGGCCTTATCGTGAGGTTCTGAGCTCGTGGCTTGTCGTAATGCTCGAGCATCGTGTGGATGGCATCCGCTGAAGCTCGGGCTCCTTGGACACTTGTTATGTACGGCACATTGTGATCTACGGCTGCGCGCCGCAGCACCTCTCCATCAAGCCGGGACTGCTTCCACGTAGGGGTGTTTATTATTAGTTGTATCCCGCCACCGCGCATCATGTCCAGCAGTTCGGGGCTGTCGGTGAGTTTGGGCACCCTAATTACTGGCACGTCGCGCTCTCCAAGGTAGTTTGCAGTCCCGACCGTCGCTAGCAGCTTGAATCCGGCTTTGTGTAGTGATTTTGCGATGCCGCATAATTCAGGCTTATCCTCGTCTCGTACCGAGATGAACACCGTCCCCGAAAGCGGTAGTTCATTCTCGCTCGCGAGGGCTGCCTTGTAAAATGCCCTTCCGAAGTCATAGTCTATGCCCATGACCTCTCCCGTACTTTTCATTTCGGGGCCTAATATCGGATCTACTCCGGGGAGCTTGTCAAACGGGAGCACAACTTCTTTCACGGCAACGTGCCCGATCGTGGGCTCTGTCGGATAAAGGTCGCGCAACCGCTGTCCCATAATCACTTTGGCGGCGATCTTTGCCAACGGCACGCCTGTGGCTTTTGAGACATATGGAATCGTCCTGCTTGAGCGTGGATTTGCTTCTAAAACGTAAACCGTCCCGTCTTTTATCGCCATTTGAAGGTTGATGAGCCCAACGACGTTCAGCGCACGGGCAATTCTCCTCACGTAGTTCTTGATGATCTCCTGCATCTCAGCGTCAATTGATTGAGCTGGGATGACGACCGCCGAGTCGCCGGAGTGAATCCCTGCCTCTTCGATATGTTCCATTATTGCGGGCACCAGGACCTGGTCTCCGTCACTAACCGCGTCGACGTCGATCTCAACTGCGTGCTGCAAGAACTTGTCGATCAGTACCGGGTGTTGTCTGGATACTTTCACCGCTTCGTCAATATAACGGCCCAGCTCAGATTCGTCGTAGACGATCTCCATGGCGCGGCCCCCGAGCACGTATGAAGGTCGGACGAGAAGCGGATAGCCTATCTCGTGCGCGATTTTCGTTGCTCCCTCGCGCGAAGTCGCGGAACCGCTTTCCGGTTGCGGAATGGCGAGCTGTTCCAACAGTCTCGAAAACCGATCTCGATCTTCTGCAATGTCGATAGAATCGGGGGATGTGCCGAGGATCTTCGTTGAAAGCCCCCGTCGCTTTATCTCGCTTTCAAGAGGGATTGCGAGGTTTACCGATGTTTGGCCCCCGAATTGCACGAGAACGCCGTAAGGTTCTTCTTTTTCAATGATATTCATCACGTCTTCCAGCGTTAGAGGTTCAAAAAAGAGCTTGTCTGACGTGTCATAGTCGGTCGAAACCGTCTCGGGATTGTTGTTTATGATATGCGCTTCTATGTGTTCCTCTCGTAGCGAGAGCACCGCGTGGACCGTACAGTAATCGAATTCAATCCCTTGTCCTATTCTGATGGGGCCTGCCCCTATGATGAGCACTTTCGTTCGGTCTGTAGGAACAACCTCGTTCTGCTGTTCGTAAGTGGAATAGTAGTATGGCGTCTGCGCTCGAAACTCAGCCGCACACGTATCGACCATCTTGTACGTCGCTGTTACGTTGTGCGTTTTGTGATGTCTGAGGTCTGTGACCTCCGTTCGTTCAAAACCGGCCAGGTCAGCAATCTGCTGGTCGGTGAACCCGAGGCGCTTTGCTCGTCGCAGATCTTCAGCGCTCATCTGCTTAGCGTGCCGGTTCAGGTACTTCGCTTCGAGGTGAGCCTCAAAATCGACGATATTCTTGATCTTACGTATGAAAAATGGGTCAATATCCGTGCGTTGCGCTATTTCCGCGACAGCGTGCCCCTTCTTGAGGGCGCTGTAGATCTGAAATAGTCGCTTGTCAGTGGGGGTAGACAGCAAATCAATGGGATCTTCGGCGATGGAAACCGCGATATCCAAATCGAGCGATCGGATCGCTTTCTGGAGCGACTCCTCGAGCGTTCGACCAATCGCCATGACTTCGCCCGTGCTTTTCATGGCCGTTCCTAGGGTACTATCTGCGCTCGTGAACTTGTCAAACGGCCATCGCGGTATTTTGACGACCGTATAATCTATGGTCGGCTCAAACGAGGCGGGCGTTTCGTTGGTAACTCGGTTGGGGATTTCATATAGTTGCATCCCTATTGCGATCTTTGCTGAGACGCGCGCGATTGGATACCCGGTTGCTTTTGATGCAAGCGCCGATGAACGTGACACCCGTGGGTTTACCTCGATAACGCGGTACTCTCCGTTCCTCAGGGCGAACTGTATGTTGCACCCGCCCTCAATCCGCAGGGCACGAATAATTTGTATCGAAGCGCTTCGCAGCATCTGGTGCTCAACATCGGAAAGGGTTTGCGACGGCGTCACGACGATCGATTCGCCTGTGTGCACACCCATGGGATCGACGTTTTCCATGTTGCAGATGGTGATGCAAGTATCTCCGGAATCGCGCATCACCTCGTATTCGAACTCCTTCCATCCGAGAACGCTTTCTTCTACCAAGACTTGGCCGATGCGCGACTTCTTTATCCCGTTCTCGATGATGGCCTTCAATTGCTCCTCATTTCTGGCTATACCGCTGCCACCTCCCCCCAGGGTGTAGGCGGATCGGACGATTGCAGGCAAGCCGAGTTCCGCTGCTAGCCATTGGTAGTCCTTCGAGTCATAGACGGCGTGGCTTTTGGGGACTCTCTCTCCGATGCCTTCCATCGTCGTCCGGAACCGTTCCCTGTCCTCGGCCATATAAATGGTCTCGAGTGGCGTTCCTAGAGGTTTGACGTTATGGTCTGCCAAGACGCCCATCTCTGCCAGTTCTGCAGTGATATTGAGGCCCGTTTGGCCCCCAAGACCCGCGATTATTCCGTCAGGCTGTTCCTTTCGCACAATTGCAGCTACGATGTCGGGCTTCAACGGTTCAATATACACCGCGTCCGCCATGTTCGGGTCGGTCATTATCGTTGCGGGGTTCGAGTTCACCAAGGTGACCGCTACCCCCTCTTCTCTCAAAGAGGTGCAGGCTTGGCTGCCGCTGAAGTCGAACTCGGCCGCTTGCCCGATCACAATAGGACCGGAGCCGATGAGTAGCACCTTCTCTATGTCTGCTCTTTTTGGCATGCTTCTTGGGAGTACACCACGGGGATTATACCGTCACATTTTGTGACCCGCGACATCGGCAATCTCGTCGAAAAACGATTTCTCAAGGTCGTGCGGACCCGGGGATGCTTCAGGGTGATACTGCACGCTCATTATATGCAGGTATTCATTTGCAATGCCTTCGACGGTGTTATCGTTGGCGTTTACCTGTGTTACGGTCATTTTATCCCGTTGGTCGTAGCGAACCGCGTAACCGTGATTTTGTGCCGTGATGTATACGCGCTTCGTGCGAAGGTCCAAAACGGGTTGGTTCGCGCCTCGATGTCCGAATTTGAGTTTATACGTCTCTCCATCGAGTGCGAGGGCGATCAGCTGATGTCCGAGACATATCCCGAAGATGGGTAGCTGTCCTGCAAGCTCGCGGACAACGCGAATCCCGTTACTAGCTTGCGCGGGATCCCCCGGGCCATTGGAAAGCAGTATCGCGTCAGGTTCATAGTCTGCTATTCTTTTTCCCGGCGTGTCTGAAGGCACGACGACGAGGTCGATGTCGCGATGTCGCAGATTCTTGATTGTGTTGTGCTTGACGCCAAAGTCCATAAGAACGAAACGCTTCCCCGTACCGGGAATACGGTAGGCATTTGCGCAGGTAACCTCTGATACTAGGTCAAGGTTGGCGATGTCTGGAGCGCGGCGTGCAAGGTCAATAGCCCTGCGAATGTCGGCGCGCGATCCTTTAGCGCTTGGCACGAGGCTGGCCCGCATTGCGCCTTCGTCGCGGATCATGATGGTGATCATCCGAGTGTCAATGTCCCATATGCCGGGAATTTCGTAAGCGTTGAGGAACGCATCGAGTGTTTGGTCGTTAGTGGGGTGCTCACACAGCTCTCTGATGACGAATCCTTCGGCTTGTATGCGTGCTGACTGGCAGTCATCATAGTTTACGCCGTAATTTCCGACCAATGGATACGTGAACAACAAGATTTGGCCGTTGTACGAGGGATCGGTCAGTGCCTCCACGTAGCCCGTGTATGGGGTGGCGAAAACAAGCTCGCCCGTCGTGGCGCGCTTCGCTCCAAACCGTTTCCCCACCACAGCGGCGCCATTTTCAAATGCGAGGATCGCTTTCATGATCGTTCTACGGGAAGACGCGGGTTCTAGCTTGACGGTCGTGCATCTTTTATGCTAATCACGAGTATCTGGTAAATAAGTTATTGCGTTCCGTGCGGCACGTAGGCACGACCGATATCGTGGCTGTTTAACGTACTAACCAACATTGGCGGGCGAAAGCAGCAAGCGAGGAGCAATTATTGAGACAGCTCCTATAAGCGGCTGAAAGCTTTAAATTGCGATTGCTATAGAACTGAAGCTACCCATGGAAAAATCAAGAGTTGCCTTACGACTTGCGTATGTGGGAACTGAGTACGCAGGCTTTCAGGCACAACCAGGCCGCGCGACCGTACAAGCGGCGGTTGTCGAAGCTTTACGCCGTGCGCGACTCTTTGACGAACCTCGTGCTGCTCATTTCACGGCCTCTGGCAGAACAGACAAAGGAGTTCACGCTCTCGATGCGGTGGTAGCGTTTGAAACTGATGCTCGTGAGTTGGCCCTCCCTCGTCACATCAATACTCATCTGCCGGTAGAGGTATGGACGTGGGCACGCGCGGATGTGCCCCTTACGTTCGATGCCCGACGGGATGCTCGTATGCGCGAATACCAATACATTCTGTGCGATGGGCAGTTCGATGTTCACGCTATGCGTGAGGCAGCGGATCTTTTGCACGGCGTGCACGATTTTCACAATTTTAGCCTCGAGAAACGGCGACCGACCGTGCGGAACGTTTTTTCTTCGCGCGTGCGCGTGTCGGGCAACTTTATCGTTGTTGAGATCGCGGCCAATAGTTTCGTGTGGAACATGATGAGAAAACTCGTTACAGGGCTGGCTCTTGTGGGAAACGGAGAGCGAAGCGTTGCGTGGTTTAGGAACATGTTGGAGGGAAGCCACGTCGAAGGCATTCGGTCAGCACCAGCTTCGGGACTCATACTTACGCGGGTCGAATATGATGGCATCGACTTCGTCGAGGATACGTACGCGAAGAAGCGTGCACAGCAGCGCATAAAGGAAGCACTTGTGCACAACGGTGTTATGATGGAAATTCTGAAGCGATTTAACGAACGAATGACGGGTACGCTTTAAAACACGGGGCTAGTACTCGTCGAGGTATTTTTGCTCGCGATGTGAGTTCGTTTTGTTTGCGTTATCGTGATTGTCTGCACGTTTCTTATCGCCGTGCATAACGTGCAATTCTGAAGGTGAATCACCCTGATTTTCAGATGCGGGGTGAGGCGCATCGAAACTAACCGGCACCTTATGCTCTGAAATCGGTTGACGCACGGGCGTCTCCCCACTGCTCAATCGTTGCGCTACTTGTAAAGCGGTTTTTACCGCTGGAGCATCTTTTTTGGTGTTCATTAGGAACGCAAGCTCGTCCGCAGTGAGATGCAGGGCTGCCGTTACGCTTGCTGGGACTCTCTCAGTAAGCTCTTTGTAGAGTGGAATAATGTCTTGCCGCGCTTTGGTCACTGAGATGTGGTTTGCGGTGCCGATTTTAGTTGCCACCGCGTCCCTCAAAGCGCGTTTAGACCGTGTCTGCCCGAGGCGCATCCAATGCGTCGGTGGGGAATATTTGGCCGCGGCGTGGCGTTGTCCACGGTTTTGGCGGCTCACGACGTTTATTCCCGAGGTCATCAGTTCGGCGGCATATCGCCATAGGCCGTAGTTTTGTCTCTTTCGCGTTCGTCCGAGGTAAATATCAGCTCTACGCAGTACCTGAAATGCGCGTGCGAGAGCCCCATCTTTCAAAGAACGTGGGAGGTTTTCGTCTACCCAGTGGATAAGGTCTTCAGGCGTCTCGTCGACCCCGTACGAAATAATGAGGGGTTTGATCGGGTCGGTGTCGCTAAAAATACTTCTCATTAGGTCAAATGGGGATTGGGCGCGATCGCGAGATGCGGTTTCCATCTGCGCCCCTCCGAAGTATGCTTGAAAGTCGGTTATCGCCGATCTCAGATCTCCTCTCGCGTTTTTCACGATCTGTTGAATGGAGATCATGTCGACGGCACTCAGCGATCGGTCAATGTCCGAGAGCGTCTCGCGTAGCGTCTCTAGCTCGCGTACCGAATCTGTGAGAACGGCTAGATCGGCGCTGATCGCCTCCAGTTCTGCCGCATCTCGTGAAGCCTGCTCAGGCTGCTCGAGCCTAGGCATCAAGTCAGCAACGGCTTCCGCAGCTTCGCAAATCGCTGGCCTGTCTAGGTCAAAGCCGAGTTGTGTGAGAATCTTAAGATCAGCGCTGATCGCCTCCAGTTCTGCCGCATCTCGTGAAGCCCGCTCAGGCTGCTCGAGCCGGGGCATCAAGTCAGCAACGGCTTCGTGGGCGCGTAAAACGTCTCTCCTCTCGTTGTGCCAGATATCTACCAGCGTTTTTTGCGCACTTTCCTCCCTGATGGCGAAAAAAGCGATGAGTTTGCAGTGTCCACGGAGCGTCGACGAGACCCCGTACAGGTCGTTGGCCGTCAGAATCACAGGTTCGCGCGTTTTTTTTACGAGCTCTGTCACTGCTTTTGCCCCACCGCGATCAGAATTGCCGTGTAGGTTGTCAATTTCGTCAAGCAGTATTAGCTTCTGAGCATTTTGAAGTGACGCGTTTCGTGACGCCGCTCCTGCCGTCGCGTTAATAGCTGCTTGAGTTCGCTTGTCACTGGCGTTAAGCTCGAGCAGCTGCCACCCCATGTCATTTGCCAACGCGACGGCAGCGGACGTTTTGCCTGTGCCGGGCTTGCCGTATAACAATGCTGCCGTTTTCTCCGCGGGCCAGTTAAGCGCCCATTTGCGGAGCTCTTCGATGGCTTTGTGGTTGCCTCTCACTTCTGAGAGAGTCCGCGGACGGTATTTTTCAACGAGGTCCATAGAATCAAGCGCAGAAATCAAGAGATAGGGGCGGTATAAGGATATAAGAACCCCTTATGCCTATTAATGTTTTGTGAATGACATGAAACTCGACGAATTGGCTCAGTCGCTTCGTGACTTTGAAGGCGTCACACGGAAGCGCTCGATCGGTTCGCTTGTGAAGTGGTTTGACGAGGACCTCAGCACAGGAAACTTTGGGGAGGATGCCGCGGTGATCGAGCGAGGCGACGAGTCCCTGCTTATAGCCGCTGATGGCATCTGGTCCAAGCTCATGGACGCGGACCCTGAGTGGGCGGGGTACTGTGCAGTCCTCGTAAATATTCACGACATTTTAGCTATGGGGGGCACGCCGCTGGCGATGGTCGACGTATTCTCGGCGAGTTCGGCTGAAGTTTGCAACCGCGTCTTGGCGGGCATGAGCGAAGCCACAAAAAAATTCGACGTGCCGGTCGTCGGTGGGCACGTGCACCCCGACACTACTTATAACGCGCTCGACGTGGCCATCATTGGCACCGCAAAGACTGACTCAATCATTTACAGCTGCAAGGCCCAAGAAGGACAGGACGTCCTCGCTGCTGTCGACTTAGACGGGAGGGTTCACCCATCGTGCAGTCTCTGTTGGGACACGACGACGATGAAGCATCCAGAGATGCTCCGCAGACAGCTGCAGACCATGCCTCGCCTCGGGCAACAACACCTAGTGTCGGCGGGAAAAGACATCAGCAATCCAGGTTTGCTCGGCACACTCGGTATGTTGCTCGAAGTTTCTGAAGCGGGCGCTGTGGTAGAACTGGATCGGATTCCGATCCCCGATGGCATGGACATGCATTTATGGCTGTGCATGTATCCAGGAATGGGGTTCGTGTTAACCGTTCAACCACAGAACGTGCAAGAGGTCGTAAGCATCTTCGAAGCGGCCGGCATGGCAGCGGCTAAAATAGGCGAAATTACCGGAACGAGAAAGCTTGAGATTACAAATAACTCGGAGAAGGTCGTAGTGTGGGATTTTGCTCAGGATACCATCATGGGTATAGGCGCCGTGGCTTGCCGATAGTGTTGACAGAGCAAAATCCAAGAGAAATTAAAAAAAATCAAAAAAAAGTGGGAGATAAGGCAAAAATGCCTTATCGGTTCTAATTTTATCTAGTAGTTGGTGTACGTTCTGGTCCTTCCGTCGGGTCCAACAAGTTCAAGTTTGACTGGCCAACGTCCGTCAATCGTGTGGGTTGCACACGAGAAGCACGGGTCGTACGCACGGATGACCATTTCAAGCCGATTGAGTAATCCTTCCTGTGGTTCGCCGTCCTTTATCAGGAGTTTCGCAGCCTCGCGAACCCCTAAATCGATCGCTCCTTGGTTGTGACCGGTCGAAACGATCATGTTTGCCTTCGTTATGAAGCCCTCATCGTTTGTGGTGTACTCGTGGATGAGCGTCCCTCTCGGCGCTTCAATAACACCAACGCCAGTCGCCGCTCGTACTTCGGGCTTTGCCCAAACGTCTGTGCTGGTTATGTCTGGATCGTTTAGGAGTTCAACAGCACGTTCGCTAGCGTACATCAGCTCAATAAGCCTTGCGTAGTGATAGAGTAACGTCTGCTGTGGCATCCTCCCAAAAGCGGCTCTGAAGTCCGTAAGCATATCGTTGGCTAGCGGTGTTGAAATCTTGTCACACACGTTTATACGGGCCAGGGGCGCAACGCGATAGATGCCCTCAGGCCAGCCCTTCTCCTTCCAATACGGGAATTTCAGGTACGACCAATCCTGGTAATTCTCCTGAATGTAGTCCGCGTATTTGGTGGGATCAAACTCCTTAATAATAGAGCCGTCTGTATCCATCATGCGAAGCGTTCCGTCGTAGAGCTCGAGGTTTCCGTCCTTGACTAAGCCCATCATCGGGGTATTGACGACTCCGAGCATTTTTATGACATCCATATACTGCTCAAATAGCGGAGCAGCCACTTCTAAGCCAAGTTTTGTGAACTCAATCGAGTCCTGGGCGTCCTTGAGCATCTTCTGACGCTGGTCCTCGGTAATCCCCTTGGTGAGTCCTCCAGGCTTTGCGGTGACAGGTGCGGCTCTTCCACCAACGGCCCTTATCATCTCCTGGCCTCGTTTTCTGTTGAGGACAACTTGTGTTGCAAGCTCAGGATTTGCTTCAATCACTCCAAAGACGTTCCGCTTCTTTGGATCGCCATCGGGCGTGAATATGAGGTCCGGCGCGGCAAGGTAAAAGAAGTGCAGCGTGTGGCTGTGTATCATCTGTCCCATGTGCATAAGCTCCCGGAGTAGCGCAGCGGGACGTGGGATCTGAACGCCAAAGGTGTTGTCAGCTGCTTTCGCCGAAGCGAGGTGATGGCTGACAGGACATATGCCACAAATGGCCGTCACGATTCTCTGGGCGTCTTCTATAGGTCTCCCTTGTAGGAGTTTTTCAAAGCCACGCATCTCGACGATGTGCAAGTGCGCATCGTCTACCTGTCCTGCGTCGTTAAGGTTTACTGTAACCTTTGCGTGACCTTCGATTCTCGATACGGGCTCTATAGTGATTTTCTTTCCCATATTCATTACCTCTTTTCGGTGACCTTCGCCTTAATAAGTGAAACAGGCAGCGTATAACGATAGAAGGTGCCTACTGGATCATAGACGTCCTTTACCATCGCGTCTAAGTCGACTGAGGAGTCCTCATCTAAACCGTATGCTGATGCGACTACGTTAAGCATCGCTGCACCCTGTTCATATGAAGACGCTGTTGGTCCATAGCAGCCTGTACACGGCGCATTGACTTGTGGACATTGCGCGCCGCACCCGCTACGCGTTGCGGGCCCCATACACATGAATCCTTGGTTAAGCAGACATTCGACAGGTTCCCCGTTTGCTTCAATTGGCCGCTTGATATCGGTTATCCTCTTCTCCTTCCTCTCTCGGGGACAGTCCTCACAAACGTTTTTATTGCTTAATTGAGGTTCTTCGCCCTTTAGAAGTGCGGTAAGAACCTCCGCGATGAGGAACGCATCTGGCGGACATCCGGGGATGAAATAGTCAACTTTGATAACGTCTGAGACCGGTCTAAGTGTCTCAAAGAGCTTTGGAAGCTCTGGTGATGTCGGAATCTGTTGATCTGGAGCTGTGGACGTTGATGTCAAAACTGTTTGCTTGATGTCTGACATCGAATTGATGTTGTTCACACCGGGTATGCCGCCGAACGCCGCGCAACTGCCGAGTGCGACCACAATATCTGAGGTCTCGCGAACTTTCTTGGCGACGTGCTCATTGTCTGTATTCCGAATGCCGCCGGTCAGAATACCCACCGTGGTGTGTTGATCGAAGTCCTTCACATCCATTAGCACTGGTATGCGAACAAACTCTATTGCTTGTAGTACGTCTAGAAGCGCTTCGTGCAGGTCGAGAACGGCTATCTCGCAACCAGAACAAACGGCAAGCCAGTCCTCTTGGACCTTTACCTTATCTCCCATTTATGAGTCACCTCGTGTCTGAATTCCGGAAAAGCAGTGAGAGTCAATGATGAGGTCAAATATATCATGACCTCTCGGAGAAGTGCAAAATTGCCTCACACTCTTGACCCACTTGTATTTCGGCTTCCTCTATATAAAATATTTTGAGTGAAATTACTAATGAAGTTCAATTCAAAAATATTCGGTACAGAGGCGCAGAAACTGCTATCACTTTTAACTAGTAATTTATATGAAATTACTAATATATAAGCTTGTTATGCCCGATTTGAGGGACGTGAGGCGATATCTCCTCTATCGACTCTTCGAGTCCGACCAACGTTCCGCTTCGTTGTGCATCCGTGCGCACGCGGGGTCGGCTTAGACTGCTCAGAAGCCTCTGGCGCCATGTCTACTGACGCGGCGGGTCTTTGCAGCAGCTTTATCATCTACGAGAGAGAAATATATAATTGTATATATTTTAAAGAATATTTTAAAGAATCACAGAGAATTGGGTGAACGCGTTTGTCTTGGCATTCGCCCAAAAATGAATTTGATTTGTTTTATTAAAGTAAATAATATATAATCATACTAAATAATATATGAATGCTGGTGCACGAGGAACGGCTGGCGCTGTTTTTGGCGCGCCAAGCAAAGTGATGGGTAGGTTTGAAGAACAACCAAATGGCTTCGATAGTTGAACTAAATAATAAGCCTTTTATATTAAATATCTTGAACCTACGTGCGAATAGTTGACTTTTTAGTAGACATGAGGCTGGTGAAATAGGTGACATTTGCGTTACATATAGAAAAAACCTGCACTGGGTGCAACAACTGCGTCGTGGCGTGTCCTGTCAACGCGCTTGAACTCGTCGTTGAAGATCCTGCGACGGCCAAGAAGACGTACAAAGTGCAGGGCGGCAAATCCATAACCCTAGACGAGGATGTCTGCGAAGCGTGTGGCGTTTGCCTTCAGGCATGTCCACGAGATTGCATCCAGCTAACCGGACAGGGATAAAAGGAGGGAATGAGCTTTGGCTTTGTTTCCGATATACTCTAAGAGAACCGAAGGACGAAAATCGATCATAGAACAAAAGACGCTAGTACAGGCCCTCGACCTCGCCCTTGATATGGAGCGATGTACTGGCTGCGGCATTTGCAAAGAGGTATGCCCAGAAGAGGCGATTGAGAAAGGTCCAGTCGGAGCCGTGGGATTTAAAGAGATGGAAGTCCCAGAGATGGTCTTCGACGAGAAAAAGTGTTCATACTGCGGCGTATGCGTGGAGTTGTGTCCATTTACTGCGCTAAAGCTCACCGAAAATGGTGAGCCGAAGACCGATCTGATTGACCAGCAGGGGTTCCCACACTACGTGAAGGTGGCTGAAATAAACCTAGACACGTGCGTGAGATGCAAAGTATGCGAAGAGATGTGTCCACGCGACAACGCGATAGAGCGAAACGTGCCAGAGGTCACTGAGCGACAGCAAGCCATCACGTACACCGCCGATATGCAACTCGACGAGGACCCGGGAAGCGAAAACAAGTGCACCTACTGTGGCCTTTGCGGTGAGATCTGTGATGCGCTGACGGTGGAGCACAAGGAGGCGACTCCCATCAACGTCGAAGCGAGTGGAGAAGTGAAGTTTGAATCCTCAAAGTGCGACGGGTGCAAGATTTGCGAAGAGATCTGCCCGACAGACTCAATCAAGGTCGATCGGACGATCACTGAGGCGAAGCTTCAAGGTGAAGTCACGATCAACAAAGACGAGTGCATGTACTGCACGTGGTGTGCAAAGACGTGCCCTGTCGAGAATACCATTGACATCAAGAAGATCTTTGAAGGGTCTATTAATATAAAGACGGAAAACTGCCCGGCAGGATGTACAGCGTGTGTGGAGATCTGTCCGTGCAACGCACTCTATTTGCCGCCTCAAAAAGAGCCCGGGGAGATAGCAACAAAGCTTGAAGTGAATGATGATTTCTGCACGCTCTGCGGTGCTTGCGTGAACGTTTGTCCTGTCGCCAACACGATCGAGGTCAAGCGTGACGTGATACACGTCGAAGGCACGGAGACGGACCTTTACAAGAAGACGGCTGGCAAGATGATGGAGCTTAAGACTCCGACGATCGAAAAGTTGGGGGCATAAAACGATGGCTAGCGAAGGTATGAGAGATCCAAAGCACTACCAGCTTGGAAAAACTCAATTTGACCCCGATCTCATCAAAGAGGTCGTAGCCCTCGGCGGCAAGAACGCACAAATGTGCTATCAGTGCGGAACGTGCACTGCAAGCTGTCCGATGGGCCAGAGAAGCGGGCTTCGGGTAAGAACTGTGATGAGAAAGGCCAATCTCGGCA
>JBEKIR010000010.1:0-30983 GCA_050011655.1 Halobacteriota archaeon
ATTTAATATAAACTAAATTATTATTTACAAGCTATATTGGACGATAGAGGGATACCCCAAGCTAGCAGCGCTACCATGTTTTTTCCCTCTGACCGCATATAACCTTGTCTTAAAGCAAATGAAACTAACTCGGCAGCCTAAGGAAACCCTTATACGCACTCAAGAGCATGTTTGTACTAAGGAGAGTTCACCATGTGTACGGTCGGTGGCCCGTTTGGAAACGAAGACATAAAGCGACTCGAAGCGAAACAATACGCTTGCAAGGAGTGCGGGTCGAAGTTCAAGGGCATAGGCAAGAACCCGATGTGCCCATCATGCCAATCGGAAGACATAACAGAGCTTGAAGCGTAGCGCCTAGCCCTGCGAAGCCTTTCGTGAGCCCCTTTTCTTACTAGTGATTTTAGACTATCAATAGCGCCAGCATGGAACAACGCATACCGCTCGACGCCGACGAGATCTTATTTGTGCGCAGTGCTGACGGCGTGATCGGCGTCGTGAAGTCAGGGGCTGCTCGGCAGCTCTTTATCGAGACGGTAGACGACGAGATCGTAATGACCGTTGACCCCGAAGATCTTCTCGTCGCATCGGGTTTCAGCAACGATCGTACGACCACTAACGCAATTATTTGCACCCTCGCTCTTATCCGGGACTCTGGGTCACCCCTCATCGTACTTCCCAAGCATCATCCCGCATCAGCGCGACTCAAGGTCGTTGCATCGGTAGGAAAGCGCACGGTTTTGCGCTGTGATATCCAAAAAGGGACGCATCCTGAACAGGACGTACTTTGCGGCTCTCTAGGACTAAACGGACTCGAAGTTAGCTCGGTCGAAGGACACGTCGTGCTTCGCGGGGACGACTCGCTAACCGTCGAACGCAAGCCTTTTCGATAGCGTTTTCTAACGCGCACACCATGGCGGCTTTGTAATGGAGCTCGAGTTAAGCGCACCGGTTGATTGTATAGCGGATTTCACGTACAACTTTTATTGGCAGCATCGAGGCTCGAAGCTGGAGCCCAACGACCGGATCCCGCACCAAGAAGGCAGCGCATACACCTATCGCGACGTCGTTGAGGCCCTAAAACGTGGTGATGATGTCTACGTCAGCGGAGACGTCGGACATCGGCTGTGTTCAAGCTTCGGCGTCGACTTGCACTTTTTCTCGGGCACCGGCGCCACTATCCCGGTGGGCGACGTGATCGTCGATGGCGACGTTGACACACGTATGGGAATCAGTATGACCGCTGGAGCGGTTTACGTGGCCGGGGCAGTAAAGACGCCGATCGGCAACGTCATTGAGGTCGCGTCTGATCGGACTGGGTACCGGAAGTATCGATCGATCACAGATGTCGTGTGCAACAGCCTACGTGACGATACGCTTGTACCCCCTAACGTTCTATCGGGCACACAGCTCACCGTGTCTGATGCGCTCGTGCGAGACACCGTTGGCGCACGCTGCGCGTGTGACGCACGAATTTGCGTTGAAGGAGACGTTGACTTGAGCACCGGCATTCTCATGCGGCGTGGGACAGTAATCGTGACCGGCCGCGCAGGCATGAACTCGGGCGCTCTTCTTAACGGAGGAACGGTGATCGTACGCGGGGACGCGGATGCGTTCGCCGGAATCGACATGAAATCGGGCGTTCTCGTGATAGGGGGCACGCCTCAGGGCTACTTGGGGGCCAACAAACGAGGAGGCACGATCTACGTGCGCGGAGCAACGGCGCTGCCGCCCTCCAAGGCCCTAGCGGTCACAGGAAGCGACATTGCACTTGTATCCAGACATCTCGGCATCAGTCAACTCCATGCAATGATGTTCAAAAAATTTGTCTAGCTCGCCGAGACGTGCGAGCAGCCGACTACCCTTCTCGACCTCTCGGGCCCGAAGTCCCATATGAACGGCGTCTTTAATCGGCATCCCTGAGCGACGTCTAAGGAAAACATTCAAAAGCAAGATTAAAGAATGAGAGGGGTAATAAGAACGTGTATGGATCGCGAACAATACCTCGCAGCGATAACCACGGCCGCGCCACGCAAGGGACGCTACCTGAACCCCGACAAGGACATTGTGAATGCTCTTGTTGATGGGATACTGATGAATAAGGAGCGTTATGGGTACCACTCTTGTCCTTGTCGAATGGCGGCAAACGACAAGGATTGGGACAAGGATATCATATGCCCGTGCGTTTACTGTGACCCGGATGTTGCCGAATACGGCGCGTGCTATTGTGGCTTGTACGTGAGTGAAGAGTGCGCCAAGGGGGTAAAAACAGTCCCTGAGCACATCCCTGAGAGGCGTCCTACCGAAAAGTGGCAGCGCTACTGATGTCTCTAAAGGGGCAATAGCAAGCCACGAGAAGAGCTTACACATTGCGCGCGTTGTGGATCTGTTTACGGCAAGCGTTTTTCAAAACCAACCCGCGTTATCTAGAGCCCCAACTATTTCTTGAAAAAATGAGTCCAAAAAGAGACAGACAACCTGTTCCACCGGACAAAGGCCATTTATGAAAGAACTTATCGCGGAGTCCGCGTAGAAGGTTAAATTAACTTGAGAATACCGATCTTAGGCTCGTAACACTTCCCTGCATCCATCAGTTCTTGCACAGCTTCTTCAACGTCATCTTCGTCGAGACCTTGTGCTTCAAGCGTCTCGATCAGACGGTCGTACGGGACGCCCGAACCGGCATCGAGCTCGTTCATTTTGAGCAGCACGCGTTCCTTGTTCCGCGCAAGCGCCTCCGTCGCTGCGGAATCTTCCGGTGTCGTGGCCGCCTCGTCTGTTTGCTCGTCCCCTTGCTCATTTTCTCTGATCACTGCGTCGTCCGTCGCGCGGGCGGATTGCAGATCGACGTTTGCCGGCGTGAACTCGCGCGGTTCGACAACGGCCTCGATGGCCGAAGCGATCACCGGAACGATATCAGCGATTACGTCCGATCCGTTGTATGAGAGCACGGCTCGGATGATCCCGTCTGCGAGCACTGCATTGACGTCGCTGTCGAGCAGCTTCGTGCGAAGCATATTGCTCTGCGATCCCATGCTCAAGGCGATCTTAAGGGCCTCAACTCTGTCAAGCGTTCGCTCGGCAGTTGTGATAACCCAGTTGTTGCGGACCGTTTCAGTCGTTGGATTGATTTCCTTCGACCATATAGACACGTATGAGGTCTCGTCACGAGTATAGAGGCGCGCTCTTCCAAGGACGGCGACAAACTGGGGTACGTCGGCCTGAGCAAGAAACGCTGCTGCCTCGGGCTGATATTTTCCCGCAAACACAGTGAAGGTCCCCGTGGGATCGGCTATGCGTGCGCGCCAGAGGTCTTCACTCGAGCGAACGTTTTCTACTTCGGTGAGCACGCCAACCACAAAGATGCGGTTGATCTTAGCACCAGTGGGAGAGATGACGTACGAGGGACCGCTCTCTTCATCTTCTTTCACCTGAAGCGTCGACTTGTTAAGCTCATAGGCGAACACTCGCCACGCGGGATCTTGCGCCAGTACGATTAGCCCTCCAGTCGCGTATTGAAGCGTCCGGTATGATAAAGTTTAGTGTTACGTCTGAGCCCACGGATGGCATTGTGAGCGCCATGCTTGGTTGCAGAGTTGTGCCACCCCGCGCGTAAATGACGCTTGGGCCGCGTGCAAGCGACCTATTCACTGAATCCTTGCCGTGTCGTACCGTTTTAGCACACTGCCTACCAAACGTGACGAGGCGATCGGCGTTTTCTTTGGACGCGTGCCACGTCGCCGGACTGTCGCTTCGAAATGAGGTGATTATGCGGATGCTATATACCCATGTATCTTCATTACCAGTTCTGTGCAAACTCAGGCTTGCGGCCACCGAGGTGTCTAAGCGTGCGATTCACGATGACCCCGCCCATCGACCTTGCACGCACCATGACCATTCAGATTCCCGCTTTGGAGTGGGTGAGTGACTCAAACTGCTATCGCAGACTCGTTGACGGTGTCACGCAGACGATCTCTCCGCACGCATGCAACGGCCCCTTGGCCTCCGACCTCGACATGGAGGGCGTGCGCCCTAACGAGATGCATTGGACGCCGCTTCTTCAACTAAAACGCCTCGACCCCCGCATACGTAAGCTTAAAGATGCCTACGCGGGCTTATACTTCATGAACGGGCAAGATCCCTTCAGGTGCCTGACGCTCACCCTGCTCACCCAGAACAAGACCGCCGAGCGCGCTCGGACGGCCTTTTGTGAACTTTCCAGACGGTTTGGATCGATCACGCCTCAGACCTTGTGCGAGGCACATCCGCACGAGATCCTGCCCGCCCTGCAGCGGTGTGGGCCTCACCGAAAGGCGGGTTACCTCATTTCCATCGCGCGCAAGCTTATGCAGCAGTGGAACGGAGATATGTCGTGGGTGTACGATGAACCACACCGCGCGCGCGAGGTCCTCCTGTCTCTGCCCGGCGTCGGCCCAAAAACTGCTGATTGTGTCCTGCTCTACGCGGCGGGACACGAAATCGTTCCCGTAGATACACACATCGAACGGGTTGCTCGCAGACTCGGGTTCATCGAACGCGGCGCGATGCGGCGTGCTCTCGACGTTAACGTGGAGGAGATTCGTGGAAGCAACAGGTCAAAAGACTTGGCCAAAGAGGCACTCGAGCACGACCTTGTTCACCCCGGCCGGAGTCACCTCCTTTTAATCCAACACGGATTTGAGTTTTGTCACGCGACTGCCCCTGCGTGCTTCCCGTGTCCGATTCGCGAAGAGTGCAGCTCGGTCGACAACCGTTACAAATCGACGCTGCACCTCAGCTTCCGGCAGCAATGATGACCGGATCGCCGCTTGCGATCCCGTTTCGGGCACAAAAGCCAGAGTTCACTTCAAGTGCATATTTTATCGGCGCGCTCGACGTGTAAAGCGTACACGGATCACTGGTGCACGGCGGCACCGATGCGTAAATCTCGAGCACGTGGTTGTCCGCCGTGATAAACACAATATCGAGCGGGATGCGCATGTTCTTCATCCAAAAACTCTGCTGCTGTTGCGTTGGGAAGATGAACAGCATGCCGGCATCTTCATTCAAATAGGTCCGATTCATAAGACCCATTTCGCGTTTTGCAGGCGTATCAGCTGCCTCAGCGTAAACTGTTGAGCTCCCCATCGTTACGCGGTACGTCGTCGGTGCTTTCAACGCCGTGGTGGCTGAGCTGCCGTTTGTGACCGCGCTGCCTGACACTGCAGTCGTCACCGAGTTCGTGTTGGTCGGCGTGCCCGGTTGCGTCGTAACGCATCCTGGTAGCGTGCTCACTGCGATAATGCCGCACAGAACTATAATGAGTGGAGGCGTTCGCACGCGCATCAACCCAACCTCGTTTTCATGACTTCACGTAACACAGTCGTCGCATAGCCTCCTTTGGGGAGAAAGAATCGAAGTTCGACCTTCACCCGATCTTCCGCAAGCTCATCGGGGGCGACGTCAAACCGGATATCTGCCGGCAACAGGACGTTGCGCATTACACCCTTTGATGCCAGTCGCGGACAGCTTTCGATTTTGAAGGCATCAAGATCAACGCCTGCCGATGCGAGAACATCTCGCTCGATCTGACCGATGACCCCGTCTGACAGCTCGGTGTCGTATCCCGGAACCGGCATTTGAACGGAGGCAGTTCCTGCGGCCAGGCTCTGGTTCACCTCGTGCACGTTCTTAGGCACGACCGTTCTGACGCGGTCCCTGTCTGGCGCCCACACCCGGTCACCGTCAAATCCGACAGCAAGCGGGAACCCCCGCTCGAATCGGCTGCTCAGCATCCTGTTGAAGAGATACGATTGAAACGCGTGCACGAAAAGTTTCTGCAGATTCGTGGAGAGCACGCCAAGGGCACCATCGAAGTCATTGGGATACTTCGCCAGGTGGTTGAGCATCGCACGCTCATAGCGCAGCCGCACAGGCATGCGCTTGAGCGCCTCTTTGAAGTCATACGTTTCCGCTATCGATTGCCGCACTGCTTTGACGTCGTCAGGCTCATCGGGGAACGGCTTTGCGATGTACGTCATTACCGCCCGCTCGAGGTCCCCATCAACAAGCGCACGCCCTACGATGTGATTGACGGGGCGGATTGATCCAAAGCGCTGAATGCCAAAGAAATTAGGAAGCCCACGAGCATTGCGCGTTTCCTCGACGACGCCCCCCACTGCGCTTGTGACGTCATTTTGAGACCCCTCAACGCCTCTGACCGTAATAGCAAAATCGTTACCGTCGAGGTCGCCCAATGAGATCGGCCTATCGGATCTCCCTATGGGCTCTGCGACGACGGTTCCAAAGCTGAGCGGCTCGGCAAGCTGAATCGAATCGATGCTCATACGCTGCGTAGTCACCGCACGCTTATCCTTCGTTCCTGCCCAGCTAATCCTCCTTTGGCTTATCTGCAAGCGGCGCGACAGATCACGTGCCATGTGGTGCGTCTCCGTGTCCGTCTTGGTCACTTTGATTAACTGGTAGCGTCCCTCCGAAGTGAAGCGGTCTTCGTAGACCTCGTTGACCACAAAGTCCTCAACGCGCTGACGGATTCGCCCGCCGATGCCGCGAGACGCCGTCAGGTACACCATCATTCCCGCAGTCACGTCGCTTTCTGGAACTGCTTTGACGTCGGTCATCGTCGTTGCCCGCTAGAGCAGTTTAAGGTCGCTCGTCACTTTATCTAGCTCCGACTCCTTTGCCGGGCCGATACCGAGGGCGGTAACGGTTCCGGGCGGCACCTCCGTGAGCCCGGCATCGACGACGAGTGCCGTGATGAAGCCGCGCGCCTCAGCTATCGACTTAAGCTCATAAATGTCCCTGAGCGTCGCAACCTTGAGCGCAACCTTTTTCTGCCCCTCACTAAACCAGCGACGCTTTGTGACCGGATCCGAGCGCTCATACGCGGAGACGGCAGCGTGCGCAAGCTGAACCGCCGCTTTTCCTGCGGTCAACCGGAGGTCTGATCGGATAATGAGGCACTGCTTGTAATCCATGCGCGCTTCCCTCACACGATCGATTCGCCTGTGCGTTCTGACACGAGAGCCTAAGACTGGTTTATTATATAAATAGTAAACTCGTAACCGCTTACGACCATGGAATACGATGTCGTCGTGGTCGGCGCAGGTCCCGCAGGCTCAATGGCTGCAAAGTACGCCGCAAAAGCTGGCGCACGCGTGCTCATGATCGAAGAACACGCTGCAATTGGCCAACCGGTACAGTGTGCGGGCCTTATCAGCACGCGCGCGTTAGAAGGATGCGAAGTGCCCGAAACGCTCAGCAGGCACGCCATCCGAGGCGCCAATATCCACGCCCCCGACGGGCGCGTTCTAAGGGTCGACGGCAAACGTACGATGGCCTACGTTGTCGACCGAGGAGAGCTTGATCAAGCGATGGCCTTAGAGGCGCTCAGATCGGGAGTTGCCTCGCTTGTCAAAACGCGATTTAGCGGTTTGCGACGGCAGGGCAGCGACGTCATCATCGCCGCACTAAGCCAGGGCGAACCAATCGAAATACGCACTCGCGTGGTGATCGGAGCTGATGGACTGCAAAGCGCCGTGGGGAGGCTTGCAGGACTGGAGCGAGTACAAACGGTGTTCACGTGTGCGCAAGCAGAAGTCTACGCCGACGTCGCGCACCCCGATTTCGTTGACCTGTACCTGGGACAGGATGTAGCGCCGGGCTTTTTTGCCTGGGCAATACCGACGCGATGGGGCACAGTGAGAATCGGACTCTGCTCGACTCAACGGTCACTCGACCGACTCGGCCCGCTGATAGAACGGCTTTCGCCGCGCTCCGCGACCTCGCTCCTACACTTCTGCGCAGGAGGCATACCGGTTGGACCGCCGCCGTGCACGGTCGCGGCCGGCACCTTGATCGTTGGAGACGCCGCCGGCCACGTCAAGCCAACAAGCGGCGGGGGGATATATCCCGGGACGCTATGCGCCAAAATAGCAGGGACCGTTGCGGCGGAGGCAGCGGCACAGGCGAACGCGTCTAAGGACGCCCTGATGGCGTACGACAGACAGTGGCGGTCCGAGATCGGGCGCGAACTCGAGACGGGATTGCGCATCCGTGAGGGATTTAACAAGCTCAGTGACAATGATCTCAACTACATCATAAGCGCTCTTGACGACCAACACATGTTGGACATCATATCGAAGTACGGTGATATGGACCGTCCGTCCATCGTTCTTCGCAAGTTGCTGTTGAGTACAAAGGCGCCTCGCTTGCTGAAGCTCATCAGGCCAATGATTAAGTTGGGGTTTGTAAAAAGCGGCTCATAGAGCCGATATCAAAGAGAGAAGGGCTAAGCGTGCGTTGAACGGCGGGTTGTGCCGTTATCCGGCAACGCTATTTAACGGTTGGTCAAAAGCATTATTTGATAATAAAAGAAAGGGGAGCATAATGGATGCACAAGTTGACGTACAAGCAAATCGCCCGGAATTCTCTATAAATCTGACGCGCGTCGGCGTAACGAACGTCAAAAAACTGATTAAAGTTACGCGGCGTGACAAACGCCCGGTAATCTTAGTCTCTGAATTTGACTTGTTTGTTGATCTGCCCTCGGATCGCAAAGGCGCCAACCTCAGCAGAAACTTTGAGGTGATGGACGAAGCGTTAGAAGACGCACTCAACGCGCCAGTCTACGAAATAGAACAGTTTTGCGGGGACGTCGCAGAAAAGCTGCTCGATCGACACGAGTATGCATCACGCGCAGAAGTGCGCATGCGAAGCGAATACATGGTAAAGCGAGAAACCCCAAGCACGGGCATCACGACCCAAGAGATTACCAACATCTTCGCGGAAACGACAACATACCGCACCAACGACAAGCGACACCGCACACGACGTATGATCGGGGCAGAGGTCGTCGGAATGACCGCGTGTCCCTGCGCCCAAGAGCACATAAGAGAGCAAGCCGAGATGCGCCTGAAGGAACTCAACGTCTCGCCCGCAGACATTGAGGCGTTTCTTCGAGATATCCCGCTTGCAACCCACAACCAACGAGGGCGCGGAACCATCGCCATAGAAGTCGGCCCTGGCTACGAGGTGCCGCTTGACACGATCATCGAGATCGTCGAAGAATCGATGAGCTCGAAGATTTACGAGCTACTCAAGCGAACCGACGAAGCTGTCGTCGTTGAAACCGCTCACAAGAACCCCAAATTCGTTGAGGACTGCGTGCGAGTCATGGCTCACAAAGTGGTTGAAGCGTTTCCCTACCTGCCTGACGACTCCATTGTCACCATAAAGCAGCTCAACGAGGAGAGCATTCACCGCCATAACGCCTTCGCAGAGCGTGTCGCGTCGCTTGAGGAGCTTCGCCAAGAGCTAGCCCTCGAGCAAGAAGTCGAAGTAAAAGCCTTTTGTGAGACTTAACCTGCTAGAGAGGCTTTGATTGGAACCCGCTGACCTTCTTGCTGAAATCGCCACAATCAACAAACGAATACGCGAAGCTGGTCGCGAGCGACTTGAGCTCGTCGAGCGCTTCAACCGCGAGATCCGGGAGCTTGTGCGCGACTTCGAAGGCACACCGGACACGTTTCGGGTGTTTCTCGATCTGACGCGGCGCCTTCAACGAATAACGCGGCGGGTCGAAAAAGCACACGAAGACCAATCACTGGACTACCCCGAGCAGCTTGAAAAGGCGCTCACCGTGCTCAAGAAACGCCGTTTTGAAACCGCCATTAAGGAGCTTGATCGAATTCCAGTTTTGGGGCTTCTCACAGAGCAGCGCCGACTATTTGAAGAATACAAGAAAGGCTACGCGGCGCTGCGCACCCGCTGCGAAAGCGTTGAAGCAGAAATCCGCGAGAAGGGCGCGTACTACAAATCGTTGCAAAACGTGGACGTCACCTCGTTTGACGAGCTAGCTGCTCTGAAGGAGCAAATTGCGGCGTATGACGACGACGTCGGCACGTTCTTGGAGACGTTCGTTAAGCAAGCCTCCATCTTGGACGTTCTCAGAATAAGTCTCGACGCGAGTTACCATCCTGAGCTCGGATTCCCGCCGCCACCGAGCCACGAAAACACTGAAAAACTCCTCTCTTTTGTGCTCAGCGAGGATCTTACTACAGTCCCGCTGTTCCGGTTTCTCGAATATGCCAAATACTCTGACAGCAAGCTCTCGCACTACGTTGGAGATACGACAAGCTTCAGGCAGGTCCTAGAGTCAAACGTCGTATGGCTTGAATCGTTAGATGACATCAAACGACGAGGGGCGCTGAAGCTCTCTCTTGAAGAGCCCGGCGTATCTCTTGCCGTCAAGATCCGCAGACTTATCCCTTTTTTGTCGAAATTGAACGCCCCCACTGGTCTACTTACCTTCTTGCGTGAGACTCAGAAGCTCGTGACTAGTGGACGGTATGAAAGAATACGTGCTACGAGCGCGGTAAATCGAGACCACCTAGAAAAGATCCAGCAGGGTGCGCACCTTGGCGATCTGAGAGCATTGGAAGATGAGCGCGCACGCTTAATGAAGCAGTTAGAGGACCTGCAAGAACCGCGAGCCGTGGAAATTGAGCTTACGTGATATAACATCTGGCGCTATCAGCAAGGGATTGACGGGTAATGCAGGTCGCTCCAGAGCCTCGGCCAGTAAACGCGATCCCCACCTAGCAACTTTCTTATAGTTTCAATGCAGGTCGCTCCAGAGCCTCGGCCAGTAAACGCGATCCACGCCAAGCAACTTTCTTATAGTTTCGATCGCTATCTCCTAAAGGTTAGAAATGGAAACAGCTTGCGACCTCGAAACGTTTTCTAGTGAATTTCTTACAACCGCACGTGTACTTGGTGCGACCGCCGCCAAGGTATTTGATACTGCGAGTATAGTGGTCGACGACCGCGTGCGACTCAAATGCAGCGTTCCTATCTGCAGGAATTACAACGTCTGCTTGATGTGTCCCCCTAACGTTATGCCGCTCGATGAATTCAGGAACGTGCTCGCGCGATTCCAAAAGGCACTGATCTTACAGATTGCGTATGACGTGCCTAACTGGATGCTCGAAAGGATCCACGCGGCTAAAGATCTTGCGACCCTCTACAATGATGAAGCGTATCTCAAAGGGTGGGATCAGACGTATTTGGTAGCTAAAAATACGCTTGATACGATCGCCGCTCGTCTTGAAGCGGACGCATTTAAAAAAGGCCTCAAGTTCGCTACGGCGTTTTCCGCGGGAAAATGCACGCTTTGCGAAGCGTGCGCCGGTGTAGGCAATCGTTGCCGAAACCCGTACAAAGCACGACCGTCTATGGAGGCGATGGGCATTGATGTGGGAGCGACAGCGCGCAACGCTGGTCTGCCCTTTAACGAGTCGGCCTCCGATCGAATCGTGTTGAATGCACTCGTCCTGCTTTGCTAGCCGTGACGCCCATACTAAGTG
The DNA here is from genome assembly GCA_050011655.1 of Halobacteriota archaeon. Classification (GTDB taxonomy): domain Archaea; phylum Halobacteriota; class Bog-38; order Methanoflorentales; family Methanoflorentaceae; genus Methanoflorens. The sequence continues at coordinate 11,364 of JBEKIR010000010.1, forward strand.
ATGGATGGTAACAGAATTGCTGGAACCGCTCGAGACGCTCACTATCAGTGAAGCAACCTGGAACGACTTTGATGCCATGCTGAGCGTGCTCAGCATCGTCAATCACGAATTTGTGCCGCCGCTCACGGAAGGCGAAAACCTACGCGTTAAAGTATCACGCATTTTGAATGACAGGCGGCGGGGCTGGATCAAAGCGGTCAATGGCGGAAGCATTGTCGGCGTCGTCGCTGTCATCTATCACTATAGGCGACCTCAGCTCGGACTTATCGAGACGCTCGCCGTTCTCCCTGAGTTTAGGCGGCGGGGCATCGGCAAGAAACTCGTTCAATACGCCATGTCGAAGCTCTTTCAAAACGGGATGGACGCAACGCTAATAACCACATGGGAGACCAACATTGCAGCCTTAACCATGTACCAAGAATTGGGATTCAAGATGATCTTGCGAAAAAAGGTCGACAGCGCCTACTTCAAGCTTTTTTTCATGCGCAGTTTTGAAGAACGGGCTCCTTCTCGCAATGTTTTCTCCCGATTTTGGAACCGACGGTAACAACGAAAACAGACTAACCGTTTTGTTCTGCGCCCCAACAAATAATACGCTAACTCGCCATATCGTACCTGATTGCGTGCCGAAGTGCGCGCGTTCATCGCTGAACCTTGTTCAAAGGTCCTTACCCTTTTTTTACGATACGAATCCTTACGACTTCTTCTACGAGCAGCGCGAGTCTCTTGCCATCCCCTATTTCGCCGGTTTGGGCAGCTCGGTCAGCTTAAATCCGTGCCTTCCGTCCACCGAATGCGGGAAGCTCGACACGCGACGTGGCGCACAAACACCGTGTTCTGTGGCGCACAAACATGCTTGTCAGAAGCGGTCACAAGTCAAACGAAACAACGGCGACAACAAACTGAGGAGGAGATATGGCGACCAACATGGAGCACGGGCCCGCCAGCGAAAAGAGCGCGTTTTGAGGTAGGGCCTTTCGGCAAAGCCCGGCTCCTGCTGCATCGACACATCAAACAGTGCACCGATCATATTTAACGATTTCGTTTCTGTTTCGTCCTTCTTTTTAAAATCTGGACTCGAAACAAAGGTATTTTCTTGTGCTACGATAGATGTTTTGGTAAACGCACGGCGTTCTGCCTATATCCATGGAGAAACCACGCAGTTTCGGACTATCCATAGAAGTGAATTCCGAAAAAAAGTGTTTTACCTGCTATAAATAGTTTCTAGCTGCATTTCGACTGCCGTTATCAACCCACGAAGCGACCTATGCGAACAGAGAGCTTCACAGAGACCTTTTGATAAAGATCGGCCACGACTGCCACCTGTTCAACAAAAGAGCTTGGCGATTTGTTATTTTTTCCATCGAGGCGCATAAGTCAATTCTTCTTGAGTGAGGGATCGCGCGGGTTGCATAGGAAACAATGCAACCTGTTGAGTGGAAAATCCTCTTCGCGGTCGATATGCTCAAGTATGAAGCGTTCATACTATGGTGTGACAGAACCAAAGCGCAGGCCGCATGCGGCCCGCATCGTCATACGTGGTGATTTCCATGCCGTTACACAAAGTCACGATTGCCATCTCAGGCGAACTCCTGGCCGCTGCCGACAAGCAAGCGAGCTCTGAAAACAGTAGCCGCAGCAAGATCGTCGCGACAGCGTTAGAAGTATATTTAGGCGAGGCACGCGAGAGCGAAGGTACTGCAGACGAAGACCTAGGAATGCTGATGGTGCCGCGTGAAACGGTGACGCGCCTCGAAGCTGAGCTTGAAAAACGGGAGCGAGAACTGCGCCATAAAGAGGAGCTCCTCTATATGAAAACAGACATGATAGAGCGACTGACGGCGCAGTACGAGAGCTTCAAACAGGCGCGCGAAGACGAGATTAAGCGGTATGAGACCATCGCGGGGTTCTATGGAAGTGAGTCGAGCAAGATCATTAACCGACTAGCGGACGTGAGTGAGACGCTTACGCACTTGCTGCCTTCTGCCGCGTCAGCTCCTCCCCCACCCCCCAGTGGGGAGGCGGGAGCTGAAGAGGTACAGGCGCCCTTGCCGGAGCCGGAGGAGGCGCCGCCGAAGCGGTCATTGACGGAGCGACTCTTTCGACGGAAGCCTAAAATGGAAGAGGTAAGAAGACTGTAATGAGTTTAAAAAAGTAACCGCAAAAAAATGACTCTGCTAGTTAAAGCAACTTACGTATACTAAACAAAAGCCTCGGATCCAATCTAAGCAGGCGTTTTTAGGGCCCCTTTTGGGTTCAGCTCTTCAGCTGTTATCCCTGCAAATGCGTGAAAGATCCGGCTTATTTCATCATCTGAGAGATTCACCAAGAACTCTTTGACTCTGTACGTGCGCTTGCGTGATTTGCCAAATGAACGGTTCCACTCAGTTTCGTATTCTCGAAGCACTTTGACCGACGCATCGTTTTTGTGTACCGCTTTATTCGCAACCTGGCCGGCGATCGTTCCGCTTTGGAGCGCCGCCATAATGCCCCCACCAGTTATCGGGTCAGTGTGATGCGCTGCGTCACCAACGAGCATCAGCCCATTGCTCACGGTGTGCGGAAGCGCGTCGCTCACGGGGCAAGCTCCAATCACCAGTTCGACCGGTTTGCCGCCGGGAAAGCGCTGCGCGACAAACTCGTCGAGGTACGCCAACGGGCGCTTGCCCATCAACTTGCTCCAAGTACCCCGGGTCCGATGTTGGCCGCGCCGTCTCCTTTTGGAAATGCCCAAGCGTACCCGCTCGGCGCCGCGGAGCCAAAATAGAAATCGAGCGTGTTGTCCGTCAGTTCGACATTTTGCATGTGATACTGGACGCAGCTCTCAATGTCCCCTAGCTTGAGCGTGGTGTTTATCCCCGCCCACCGGCCCACTTGAGATTCCTTACCGTCGGCACCTATCACGAGCTTAGTGCGCACATCAAACTCCTCACCAAGTCGGCTAAGTTTTACGCCTCGCACCGTGCTGTCTTCCAGAATAAGCCCCGTTGCACGGGTGCGCACCATAACATGCGCTCCGGAACGAGCCGCATCCTTAGCCAGCTGTCGATCGAAGAGCTTGCGCTCTAGAACGATGCCAAGCGGTTCTGCCTTCCCGAGCATTTCGCCCGAGACCTCGACTATCGTGCCATCAGGAGCGAGCCCGTACTCCCTTGACTTCGCTTGCCACCCACTTCCTGTCAGGTTTTACGTATTTTTCGAATGACGTGTGAAAAACGGACGGAGTTTCAACAAGAGGCACGGCCTCCGCACATCTCACCGGCGCCCCTATCTCTGGCCGTTTCTCTATCAGCAGAACGTCGCTCTCTGCAGCTGCGTTCTGCGCTGCAACTGAGCCTGCTGGGCCTGCCCCGACCACTATGATATCATGTCCTCTTTCATTCGCTTCACTTACGTCTCTCGCCGGCAACTGACAGACTGATGTACCGATACGTTGTCCTCATTATCCTCAGCGGCTAACATCGTCGCAACACCTAAGATTTGCGACACTTATCACTCGGCGGCGGACACAGCGCTTATGCAAAAAAGGAGTATTCGAGGTCCTGTAGAGTTTAGATGTACCCTTTTCTTCTCAACCAGTCAGCTTGCGGCGGAAGATATCGCCAGACGACATCTGCCTTTTCATCTTGAATGCTCCAGGGCCGAATAATAATGACGTCGCCCACACGGAGCCACACTCTCCTTTTCATCTTGCCTGGAATTCGCCCCATGCGGGTTTTTCCGTCCTGGGAACGAACCGTGATTCGGCTGCCGCCGAGCATCTTTTCAACCGTTCCAAAGATTTCATTCTGGTGTTTTCTGGGCAGTCTCACCTTGCTTGGTTGTTCTTCTGTCAGTTCAACACCTCATTTGATATTTGATTTTCATGGTCTCTCCTCTAGTCAGGTAGGCGTGGGCCCTTATAAATTGCGCGTCTGCCCGAACCTTCTCATTCGACAGTTTGTCCCGCTGCCAAGAAAAGAGTCGAGTTCACAACAGTAGACGGGTGACAATGACTGGTAAACGGTGCATAGTACGCGACTCGATTAGCATGGGAACTGTTAAGTTGGAAGTCGCTCCTTCTACGACAAACACAAGGCTGACCGCTGGTGGATCCAATTGAGCAGTGAACGAATCGCTTGCAGGTATTCTTCACGGTCCTCTTGGGATACGGCCTGGCGTGCTCTTACAAGCGCTACGTAGAGAGCTTCGATCTAGCAGACAATGAAGTGGTGCTGGATTACGGATCTGGCTCGGGCCGGATATCACGGCACAAAGTCGAACGCCTGTTGTCAGGTAAAGGCCATGCGTCGACGTTTCTAGAGTATGGATTAAGACCATACAAAAAGGGCTGAAAAAGTACCCCAATGGGGACTATAAGCTTGGTGACATTGCTGCACTTAAAAAAACAGATAGTGCCTATGACTTTGTTGTCGTGCACTTCGTGTTGCACCGTGTAGAAAAGGACTAGCGGCAAGAAAAAGTAAACATACTGGCGCGAAAGTGAAGGCCGCACGGCAGACTGTTTATTCGCGATCCGACTCGAGAGCAGCATGGCACGCCTGTTGTCGAAATCCGCACCCTGATGTCTACGGCAGGGCTGCCCGAGCGCGAGAGCCGAATGAGCAGATCGTTGATAATGGGTGAAGTCTTTGACGGAGTGTTCCACAAGCCCCCAGTGTGACGAACGCCTCGCGCTTAGTGATTGAGCGTCGTTTCAAAGAAACGATTTGTTTTCAAGAACGCGCGCAGGACTCAGTATTGACATCTCTTCGGTTCGCCACATGAGGTGCTTGCCAACACGGCATACCCAAGAATTCTGGTGCACGTGTACGGAGAACACAGTCGCAATGTTCTAGTAGAAGACGTAATGAACACGGTAATCGCAAATGAACAACGACGACAAACAATCAGGGTTAAGAGATGCAGCATCCCGCTTTAAAATGCGCAGTTTGTTATTACGGTTAGATCATGCATGTTAGCTTTAAGCCTCAATATCCTAGAGACGCTCAGTAATTTCGTAATTTCCGTTATTGAACAATTCGGTTACGCCGGCGTCTTTGTTGCCATGGGGTTAGAGAGCGCGTGCATCCCGCTGCCAAGTGAAGTGATCATGCCCTTTGCCGGCTTTGTCGTCTGGAAAGGGGAACTTACGCTGATCGGCGTTGCGCTTGTGGGTACCGCCGGCTGCCTCGCCGGCTCACTCGTCGCCTACTCTGTTGGGGCATACGGAGGTCTGCCTCTGCTCGAGCGGTATGGCAAATACGTGCTGATACGTAAGAGTGAACTTGATCGGGCACACACATGGTTTGAAAGATTTGGAGAAATCGCTGTTTTTGTCAGCAGGGTGTTGCCGATCGTGCGAACGTTCATCTCCCTTCCAGCCGGCGTCGTCCGGATGGACGTGAAGAAGTTCTCGCTCTACACGGTGCTCGGATCGCTTCCTTGGTGTTTTGGGCTTGCTTATGTTGGCGTTCTTCTAGGCCCCCACTGGTCGGATCTTGAGGCGCTCTTTAGATATCTTGATATCGTCGTCATAGCGGGGATAATCGGCCTTGTCGGTTACCTGATCTATCACAGAAAACGGATTGTGAGCCGCATGCGCTCGTGATGGTTTCGACTGTCAGCGTCGCCGTAAAATCGTAGACCAAGAAAAAATGGATTATGACAGTTATATCCTTAAGGAGGGGAGTGCCCGCGCCCGGGGACATGCAGCGGCCACACGTAACATCTTCAGACGCTGCGAGGCCGAGTGCTCAACCTACTGATTATTGCGTCGACTGACTATTCGAACGCTTACGGAGCGCGTCTAGCTGCCTCATTTGGCATAATCGTTTGCGATGTCGCCAGCAAAAGGAAGTTAATGATATCAACTGTGCGTCACATTAACAGCGGCCGCCTCACGCGTCTAGCATCCACATCATGTCTTCCGTACACCCGTGGATAAACGCTTTAAGCACAGCCAATGTTAGTCGTATGGAGATACGATCGCCGATGCAAGAACTAAGCGAAAAAAGGGACGATATTGAAGAAGCTCTCAGCACAGCACGCGAGCACGGAGCCCAGTTCGCTGATATCCGTCTAGAGAGCTCTGATGGCACTTCAATCTCTACGAAAGACGGGATAACGAAGATAAGTAGCTCAAATGAACTTGGGGCTGGAATACGGGCTTTTTTGGAGGGAGCGTGGGGGTTTGCCTACACGACACAAGTCGATCGCCGCGGCATGACCGATTGCGCTGAACGCGCGGTCAGTCTCGCCCAAGCTGTGTATGAGCGCGCTGAGAAGTTTTCGATCGAGGTACCGGCGTTTGAAGACACCGTCAAGACGACTGTACAGCGCCTGCCGACTCAAGTCCCAATCGCCGATAAGCTCGGCTACGTCCTGCAGCAAGAGCGAGAAGCAAAAGAAACGGATACGCGCGTCAGCAGCACAGAGATCGGATACGCCGACATCGTTCTGCATAAAATAATCGCTAATTCGGAAGGAACGTATGTGGACGAGACCGTCGTGCGGTCGATCGCTCGCGCGATGATCTTCGCTAAAGAAGGTGCATTGCGGCAGTCAGGCTATAAGGCCAAAGGCGATTCAAAGGGGTTTGAGTTATTCTTAGACGGTGCGGATATCGGCCGAACGGCTGCCACACAAGCAGTCTCGCTCCTCGACGCAAAACCGGCACCTTCCGGACAGTTTGATGCCGTGCTCGACCCGTCGCTCTCCGGGGTTTTTGCGCACGAGGCGTTCGGACACGCAGCCGAAGCCGACGCAATCATCTCAGGCACGTCTATCCTGGCAGGGAAGCTATCCCAGAAGATTGGCTCTGATGCAGTGACGATCATTGACGACCCGAGCTTGCGGAGCTATGGTTACATGGCCTACGACGATGAGGGTATCCAGACACGCCGAAAGGTGCTATTGGAGCGCGGGATTTTGCAGACCTACCTGACCGACGTCGAAACCGGTTCGCGCCTAGGCTTGGGATCAAACGGAAGCGCACGTGCCCAACGGTACGACGCTCCGCCCATCGTGCGGATGAGTAACACCTTCTTTGAACCCGGAGATTACGCGTTTGAAGAGCTGCTCGAGGGGTTCAGCGGCATATACTTCATCGGCTGGCAGTATGGCTACACAACCCCTACAACGGGGATGTTTACCTTCAAAAGCAGAGAGGCGTACGCGGTCGAACGCGGAGAACTGGGCGATCATTTGAGGGACGCGGCGCTGAGCGCGATGACGCTCGAAGTCCTTCACAACATCAACGCAATAGCGCGGACCTTGTCGTTCGACCCTGGAACGTGCGGCAAAGGTGGACAGATGACACCAAACACCACAGGCGGCGCCTACATGCGTGTGAGTGACGTCGTTGTAGGGGGGATGTAGGTGACGACTCACACCGAGCGAGAGGCTATGCTACTCGAAGTGTGCACGCGGGCATTGGAGCTCGTAGACACGTCCATCTACCAAGGAGAGGCGTTCGCCACTCACTCGAACTCTGTGAGCGCAGAGCTCGAGAAGGGTAAAATCAAATCAAGCCAGAGCGGCTTTGAGAGCGGCATCGGGATTCGGATCTTCAAGGATGGCAGCATGGGGTACGCGCACGCATCTCTCGAACGGGTTAAGTCCGCTGTCGACCAAGCGATCGCGGCGGCACGTGCCGGAAGTCCTGACAGAGATTTTAAATCGCTTCCGCCGGCCGAGCGCTATCCCGTCGTCTCCGGTACCTGGGACAACACGATCGCATCACTCGACGTCTCAACGGTCGCGCAACTTGCGATTGACGTCGCCGACGCATCGCGCATTGACAAGTGCGTCGATATCATCAATTCTGGCGCGTCAGTCGGGCGGTGGAGCGGCGCGATCGCAAACACGTTGGGCGTTTCGGGAACGGACAGTGGAACGCAGGCAGCGCTCGACGTCGACGTAATTGCACACAAGGGGGAGGCCAGCGGAAACGGCTTCGAGTACGCTGCGTCGCGGCGTTTCGATTTCGATGTTGATTCGGTTGGAATTGCAGCCGGAGAGATGGCGCTGCGTAGTATGAACCCACAGTCGATCCCATCAGGCAAGATGCCTGTCGTGCTTGATCCACTTGCTGTTGGCTCCGTCATCGCAGCTGCGGTCACCGTGAGCGCTGAAGACGCGCAACGGGATCGTTCGTTTCTAACAGGGAAAATAGGCGAACACATCGCTGTAAGCGAGTTCACGATCGTGGATGACGGACTCCTTAACGGCGGCTTAGAGACAAGCCCCTTTGACGCTGAAGGGGTGCCCTCACAGCGAACCCCTCTCGTCGAAAAAGGCGTCTTGCGATCGTACCTGTACGACAGCTACACGGCAAACAAAGAGGGGAGAACGAGCACGGGCAACGCCTCTCGCGGGGACTTTCGGCAGCCGCCTTCGATATCGCCCACAAACCTCGTCATCGCAAGCGGAGCTGAGGCGAACGTAATCGAACACGTGCGACACGGCATTTATATTAGGGCCACCGGCGATCGGCCAAATACGAGCACCGGAGAGTTTTCCGGAATGGTCTACGCCGGCTACGCCATCGAAGACGGCGAACTTGAACACGCACTAAAGCAAACCAACATCGGAATCGACGTCCTCGACTTGCTTCAACAGATCGATGGCATAAGTCGCGAGGTTAAGACGTACTTCAGTTTGACGACGCCAACCGTTCGAATAAGAGATGTCAGCGTCGCAAGCAGCGGCTGATGGGCAACGCAAGCAGTAAATAGAGGGAGAAATACATCCTGCTTGCTCGGGAGAGAGGCGAGAAATGGTGGCTTTTTTGCGAGACTTGGAAAAAACAGCGCGTCAGAACGATAGCTGGCTCTGCGTGGGACTAGACCCTGATGGCACGGTGGATGATATTTTTGATTTCAACCAGCGTATCATCAGCGCTACGCTCGATTTGGTCTGCTGTTTCAAGGTTAATACGGCGTTCTACGAAGCGCGCGGCCCTTCGGGGTTGGACGCGCTTATCAAGACAGTCGAGTATATCAAAGAGTTCGTGCGCGTGCCGGTCATCGTAGATGCAAAGAGGGCCGACGTAGCACACTCATCGAAAGCACATGCAAAGTACGTGTACGAGATCGTAGGAGGTGACGCCGTGACGGTTAGTCCCTATATGGGACTTGACGCGATAGAGCCCTTCATCGAGCGGCGAAACAAGGGTGTTTTTATCCTCTGCAAAACGTCAAACGCCGGAGCAGCAGAGATACAGAATCTATCGTGCGCCGAACCGCTCTTCCAGGTCGTGGCGAAAAAAGCTTTAGAGTGGAACATACACGGCAATCTCGGCATCGTTGCGGGCGCTACCCAAGGCAGCGAACTGAAAACGGTGCGCGGCATCGTTGGCGAAGGTATTCCGCTCCTCATCCCAGGGGTAGGATCGCAGGGCGGCAATCTTCAAGCGGCAGTCACGTCCGGGATGAACTCGCAAGGGCGCATGGGCATCATCGCCGTCTCGAGAGACGTCATTTTCGCGCCGTCGCCCCACAAGATGGCAACTGCATTCCGCAATGAGATCAACGCTTATAGGGAGGATATCGAGACCCCTACGGCCTAACTGATGCGGCGGACACTGACTTGAGCCAGGAGCGTGCTGACGTTTTCTGGCGTTATGGAGACATCCTGGATGAGTGTTGCTGCCGTCCCGGTCGCAGCCGCCCGCTTTGCCGCCTCCCTATAGCTCTCTCCTAAGACCAACGCCTGAACAAACCCAGCAACTGCTGAGTCTCCTGCACCGATGGTATTCGTGACCGTCACTCGGGGCGGACGCGCTATCCAGCGTTCATCTTCAGTTACGAGAAGCACGCCTCTAGCGCCCATGGAGACAAGCACAACATCGATACCTCGCTCGTGCACCTGGACAGCGGCATCAACGATCGAACCGATGCTGTTGAGATGAGTAGCCATCAGTCGTTCAAGCTCGTGCACGTTGGGCTTGATAATGTGAGGTTTTGCCCTCAACCCGGCCTTGAACGGCTCATCATCAGAATCGAGGACAACAATAGCTCCTTTGGCTTTTGCGATCTCTACGATTTTCTGATAAATGATCGGGTTGACTCCGGAAGGGATACTTCCGCTGATGATCACATAGCTGGCATCCTTGAGACGCTTTATCGTGTCGATCATCTCCATGAGCTCGAAGGACTGAATGAAGGGGCCGCGCAAGTTGAACGAGATCTGCCGATTTTTTGCTGTCTCGTGAATGTAAACGTTAATTCGGGTCTCAGCAGAGATCCTCACAAACTCGCAGTTGACGCCGAGGTTAAAAAGACATCCTTCAAGCTCCCGGCCTGTGTACCCGCCAGCAAACCCAATCGCTTTGTTATCCACGCCAAGCCGGGTGAGCGCTTTCGAGACGTCGATCCCCTTGCCGCCTGCATATCGCTCATCGCCGTCCACTCGGTTAGGGTTGTGATATTCGATGGACTCAACGGTAAGGATGCGGTCAAGGGCAGGATTTAGCGTGATCGTGTATATCATAGCTCCCTCTGTCCGCGTTCACCAGAATCGCACAGGCGATGTCGCGGTATCCACGGCGACGAACAACCGCAGATTCACGGCATGGTGTACTCTTTCACTTTAAACGCTTTTCTTCCCGTGTAGATCTCCAGTGCCTCCTCCACGCCTTCACCGTTTACGACGATCGCTGAAATCGCATTGCACATTTGAATGGCTTCCTTGAGCCGCTTTTGGTGGATGTTCCGGCCCGTCGCATTGCCGCTTGCGCCGCTTATGAATATCTGCTCCCAGAGGCGCTCGAGGAAAAGTTTGACGTCCACGCTTGAACCCCCTGCGCACAATACTTTGCATCGACCCGCAGCCTGAACGGCCTCTTTGAATGCTTCTTTGGAATCGACGCCGTCTTTCTTCGGGTAGTTTACTTTCACAAAATCCGCGCCGAGGGCGGCACCCAACCCGGCAGCGCCGGCGATGAGATGCGGGTCGTGCTCATCTTTGACTGCCTCGCCGCGGGGATAGATCCAAATGATCGCGATCATGCCACGCTTGTGGGCGCCGTAAATGATCTGGGCAGCCTCGTGCAGCATGTACGCTTCGTATTCGCTTCCGGCGTAGATAGTATACCCGACGGCGGGAATGCTCAACGCCGAACTCTTCCGAAACCCATCGACTTGTTCCATGGAATAGAATAGGCCACTGAACGGTTCTGCTTGCGCGGTCTTTACGAGGTTCGTCTTAGAATTAAGCTTTATAAGATAGTTGACGTGCGGATAGTCCTCACCATAGCGAACGATCAGACCCATCTGCGTCGCAAAACACCCGATTTCAGCGCCACTCGCGATTCGAAACAAGTGCTCTGGATCGTTGTCGTCAGGGGAGATGGCAGGGCCATAGAAATCATCGTTCAAATGCTCGATCTTCTGATCTCCCGCGAAAAGCATAAGACGGCCGCTTCCCTTGGTGATGGTGAATAGATTTCTTGTGTATTCCATTCGCAGCTCCTGGGGAACGTCTAACGGAGCCCTAATTGTGCTCATCGAGAAATCCATTCGGTACCTCCAATCTGCGGGGTTTCTTCCCGTTTTCACTAACTCGACCGCCTACCTTATTGCTTTGTCGCCAGTTTAGCGCGGGTGCCGCACGTTTGACCGTTACCCTACTCAGCGCGAAAGCTCCTTACGTCTATTGAGTCTATGTAGATCACTTATAAAGGCAGGATACCGTAGGCATGAAATGTGATAGATCAGCGCAAAGAACCCATAGAAGTGTGCGCCGGCGTCTTCCAGATACCGGCGCAGCGGCCATCGTGTCACGTTTACCTCATCGTTGGGACCGACAAGATCGTCATGATCGATTCGGGAATTGATGCGAGCTTTAGTGATTTGAGGGATGCGTTAAGCGACATTGGATTCACGCCTGCAGATGTCGATTTGGTCGTTAACACGCATGAACACTTTGACCACATTGGCGGCAACAAGTACTTCTACCGCACCGCCATTATCGCGGCTGGACGGCTCGCTGCCGCAAAAATAACCGAAAAAGACGCATATGTCACCATGTACTCGTCATTTTCGGCCGATTATCGGTATACGAAACCGCATGTGTGGTTCGAGAACGGAGCGTTTATCGACCTAGAAAACGCGAAACTCGAAGTGATCGATACTCCCGGCCATACATCAGGCTGTATATGTGTCTATGAAGAGTATAACAAACTGCTATTCTCAGGAGATACCGTTTTTGCACACGGGACTCTGTCGGCGATAGCACCTTCGGGAAGTGCTGGTGACTACGTGCATTCCATGGACGTGCTTAACACGAAAAAGATAGAGCGACTCTTTCCCGGCCACGGATCGCTTTCGCAAACGCCCTCTGAAGACATAGAACGCGCGTCGAAAAACGCCAGAATAAGACTGCACGAAGTGAAAACTGGCGACACGTGGTCTGAATCCACGCCTTTAGACGAACCGGGCCAGTGAAAAAGCCATTTGGTTCCTCCCACCTGAGCTTCGCAGGTGACCCGTACTTGAATCAAAAAGCGCAGGACTTTAACGGCTGTCGAAGAGGTTTGCTATTTCAAGTAGCGCCGCGCACCTTCTTCCATATAGCAGACGCGATTACCGATGTTTACCGCGTGATCCGCGATCCGCTCAAGGTACCGAATGATGAATAGCAGGCTAGCCACATCAGCAACGGTCTCCGTGGAGCATTTGCCCTGAGCGAGCGCGTTCACCATATTTTGAACGACGTCCTTATACAAGTAATCAATTCTGTCATCACGCGCCTCAAAGCTTCGGGCCAGCTGAACGTTGCCTTGCGCGTACGTTTCGATGCTATCGGCGACCATCGACTTCACATCAGTGACGAGCTCGTTGAACTTCGATGCAGAAACGGGTATGCGGATGGGCTTCCCCATAGTGACGACCTCTTCAGCGATGTCTGCGGTGAAGTCGCCAATGCGCTCCAAATCGGTTATCATTTTCAAAGAAGTAGCAATGATCCTAAGGTCTTTTGCCATAGGCTGTTCGAGGGCGAGGAGCGACATGCATTGCGCTTCAATCTTCCGATCGAACTTGTTTATCACATCGTCGTTGGCGATCACCCGCTGAGCGAGCGCAGCATCACTCGTGTCGAGGGCCGTCAACACATCCTCGACTGATCGCAGGGTAATAGCGCCCATTTCTGTGACATTTTGCCGCAATTCTTTCAGCTTTCTAATGTAGCGATTCCTGGCCATGGCTTGTGTTTCTCTTACCCGAACTTCCCGGTTACGTAGTCTTCTGTCTTCTTTTCTCGCGGTCGTTCAAATAAATCTATCGTTGAAGCGTATTCAACGAGTTCGCCGAGAAAGAAAAACGCCGTGTGTGATGAGACGCGTGCTGCCTGCTGCATATTGTGCGTGACGATGATGATGGTATACTCCTTTTTCAGCTCGTGTATAAGATCCTCAATCTTCGATGTCGCGATCGGATCCAGCGCCGACGCGGGCTCATCCATGAGGAGGACGTCAGGTTCCACCGCGAGAAGCCGCGCGATACAGAGGCGCTGCTGCTGGCCGCCCGACAGCCTGAGCGCGGACTCATTAAGCCGATCCTTAACTTCATCCCAAATCGCCGCGCCGTTGAGGCTCCGTTCTACGATCTCGTTCAGGGTCTTTTTATCTCGAATCCCGTGGACCCGCGGTCCGTAGGCGACATTGTCGAAGATGGACTTCGGGAACGGGTTAGGCTTTTGAAATACCATTCCAATCTCTTTACGGAGTGCCACAACGTCCGTATCCGAGTTGAGGATATTACGTCCCTTGTAGATTACTTCACCAGTAAACTTGACGTTGTCTACAAGATCATTCATTCGGTCAAGGGTTTTGATAAAAGTCGATTTTCCACACCCTGATGGGCCGATTAGGGCCGTGACTGCGTTCTTTGGAATGTCGATGTTGATGTTCTTGAGGGCTTGAAAGTTCCCAAACCAGAGGTTCAGGTTCTTTATACTTATCTCAATCTCGCCGCTCACGTCATCATAGCCCCTTTAGTTTCTTGGTATAGCGGTTCATTAGATAATCAGTAATAAATGTGATCGCCAGGATCGCAATAATCAGCACGGCGGCTGTACCGTAAGCCGTTGTGGTGTCGTTATACTCAGTAAGGATATTATAAATATACAATGTCATTGGGCACGCAGGATCGCGCAGGCCGTGGATCAGACCCAGAGCACCGCCTACAGTAAGTAGGATGGCCGCAGTCTCGCCGATAGCACGCCCCGCGCCGAGAATGAGTCCAGTGATGATTCCTGGGAGCGCTGTAGGCATGACTACGGTGGTAATCGATTGCCATTTCGTCGCACCTAAGCCTAGGCTGCCTTCCCGCAGCTCCCCTGGGACGGCTTTCAACGCCTCTTCAGAAATTCTGAGCGATATAGGGAGCACCATGAATGCGAGTGTCAGCCCGCCTGATAATATAGACCATCCTCCGGTGTAAGGCTGTAGATAGATGACAAAAAAGAGGAACCCAAAGAGGCCGATAATGATAGACGGTATGCCCGCCAATACTTCTGCCGCTTGGCGAAATACTTTTCGCGGAAGGTTCTCTTTTGTGTATTCGTTCAAATAGATCGCACCGCCGACGCTCAGCGGCGCAGCTACTAGTAATGCTAAGCCCGTGACCGCGACCGTCGCCACTATCGTTGAGTAGATTCCTGTCCCTTGCTGCCCCCTCACACCAGGATTTGTCGTCAAGAAGTGCCAGCTGATGAGCGGAAGTCCGTTTACGAGTATATAGGCCAGTATAACGATGAGGATGACCAGGGTCGCAATGCCTGCGCCCCAGAGCAATCCTATAGCTGCAGTCTCACGGAGCTTGGCGGCCATTAAAAGGTCACTCGCCTCCTGCTCACAAGGTTCGCGAGCCCCGTAAGAATCAAAATGAACACAAAAAGTACTACGCCCATAGCAAAGAGGGCTTGCTGGTGTGCTCCCGTCGCATAACTCATCTCGAGCGCGATTGTCGCCGTAAGCGTGCTCACCGGAGCGAATATTGAAGTGGGAATGGCTATAGCGTTTCCAGCTACCAGCAATACCGCCATCGTCTCGCCGATAGCGCGCCCCATGCCGAGTATGATGCTAGCCATGATGCCCGAGCTCGCTGCGGGGATCAAGACGCTCCTAATCGTTTGCCAGCGCGTAGCCCCCATCGCTAAACTCCCTTCCTTGTATTCACGAGGAACAGCGCGTACAGAATCAGTAGAAATGCTGATGATGGTGGGGAGTATCATCACTGAGAGGATGATCCAACAGGCAAGAACGCTCGTCCCAAATCCACCAAATTGCCCGCGTATCCACGGTACAATCACAAGAAGGGCAAAGAATCCGTAAACGACTGATGGGACACCTGCCAATGCGCTTACGGAGGGTATCAACGCGCGCCGGACCGCAGGGGGTGCAATTTCAGCTAAGAACACAGCACACGCGATCCCTAGCGGCGCTCCAATCGCTACGGCGCCCAACGTGACGATCAGCGATCCCAGAATGATAGGGAGTATTCCCCACGTACCAGCGGCGAAGCTATCAGTAGGCAACCACACGCTGCCTGTCAAAAAGCTCAACCCGGCTTCAGCCAAGAACGGCACTCCTTGGCTAAAGACGAAAACAATGATCAAAAAAATAGCGAAGATCGACGAGATCGCGCACAACAGCAAGATCCCTTGGATGAGACGCTCTCCTACAACCCTCGTTCTTGTTCTCCGAAGGGTACGCACCCCGTTCGACGTGATAACCACCGCTCAGTTGCAAAAAAAAGGGGGGGAGGGGACGGTTAGGCCGTTAGGTTGGCGTCGCTGTCGTTGCTGCTGTTGCTGCTGTTGCTGTTGTCATTATCGGCGAGACGTACCCTGGCACGTCGTTGAGTGATACCTCACCTTGGCCCTTCAAGATCGCTTGGCCTGCGGGGCTCAGCGTATAGTTTATGAAGTCCGCCGCAAGTCCCGTCGGGGATCCGTTCGTAACGTAGAGGAGATACCGCTGAATAACGTAGCTTCCATCCGCTATGTTGTTATAAGTCGGAGCTACGTTGTTGATGTTCAGTGCCTTGACCGAGTTATCGAGTGCATTTGTCGCGATGTAACCGATTGCGTTCGCGTCTCCAGCGACATACGATTTCACCGATCCCGTAGAGGACTGTTGGATCCCTCCTGTGCTGAAGTTACCGCCTTTCAGTACGATTTTTTGTATCCCATCTCGCGTGCCGGATCCCTGTTCCCTGTTGACGACATTGATCTTCGCGTTGCTTCCGCCGACTTGGTTCCAGTTGGTGATGTTGCCCGTATAGATGTCACGCACCTGGTTCAAGGTCAGACTCGTCACACTGTTTTGTGGATTAACGATGATGCCTATCGCGTCAACGCAAATTGGAATAGGCTTGAGATTCGGATACTGTGCTAGCTGGCTGGCCGTAAGATTGGCCGAAGCGTCACCGATTTGCGCAGTGCCTGTTCCGACGGCCGTAATACCCGCCGCCGTTCCACCGCCTGCGACGTTTACCGTTGTGCCTGAGTTGTTTGCCATGTAGGCCTGCGCCAGTGCTTGCGCGTCTGGCTGCACTGATGTCGAACCTGCAAGGTTTAATGTACTGCCGCTAGCCCCGCCGCTAGACGAGTTGTTCGTGCTGGATGTGCATCCTGCTCCGAACACCGCCACTGCGACGAGTAATGAGATTAGGACAATTGGCAAAATCTTTTTCATACGTTCACCCTCGAGCGAATATAGATCTTATGAGTATCCTATATAGACTATATAGTTCAAGGAGCGGCGCTATAAAAGGTAATAGACCACGGGTTTACCGGTTCGATTTTGCGACTGCGAGATTGATGGCAACCTCTGCGATGTTCATCCCGTAGTCTGCAACCCGGTCAATACTGTTGACGATGCAGTATATTGGCAGCGCTACGTGAGCGTCTAGGTCGAGCGTCATCTCTTCAAGACGTTTAAGGATCGGCAGCTGTCTGCTCTTTGCGCTGATAGCCTCCTCTGCAAGCTTCGTATCAAGTTTTGACAGTGCGTCCATAGCGAGCTGTATGACGTTATTTGATAGGACACTCGCCTCGCTCATGCTGTTGCGCACCTCTTCAGGGACTGGTCCTCCTGCCAACGTCAGCACGCAGCGCGCTATTTTAGTCCCGTGATCGGCGATTCGCTCGAGTGAGACGGCGGTGAGGTAGTATTCAAGACTCTCGTTTGCGGCAATGTCTGAAGCCTCCGCAAACGGGGTCTTGACCATCGCTTGCAGGCGTTTGAGCGTGAGCAAATAGTGGCGGTCCACGTCGCGATCTCTCACTATAACGTCATTGGCAAGGTCGATGTCATCTTTCAGCAGTGACTTTATGGCGTCGGCGAGCATCGACTCGACCATGAGGTGCATTCTCTTGATAGATTTTTTGACTTGCAGCTCCTTGGGACTTAGGAAATCCTGTATCACGACCGATTTCGCGGTCTCTTCGACGACTTCCATGCCAATGAGACGGTAGGACATATCACGTATCGTCTCTCGCTGATCGGATCGAATCTTCTGAGCGCGAAGCTCGAATGTGTCATAGCCCGCGATGTAGATGGCAATCATGTGGCGTGCCAAGGCCTCGTCAAAAAGGGCGTCAATGTTGAAAATCCCGCGTTCCTGTGGCTTAACGTGTTCGTTAGGCGTGACCCGCAGCGAGCCGTCCGGCAGCGTGGACAGTGCCACTCGTGACTTCTCCTTCAAACCGAGTTGCGTGGCCCAAACCTTGGGCAGCGAAACGGTGTAGCTCGATTTGCCAGTAAGTTGAACCTTTCGAATCTCCATAAAAATCTTGAAGTTATATAGAAAATTGAGGCATATATACTTATTGCTCGAAGAATAGAGCATGCCGGGGGCGGGACTTGAACCCGCGCTCTTCAGATGTCTCAGGTGTCGTATTAGAATACCCTATGAGTCTGACACCTTAGCCGTCTAGATCGCTGCCGTATAAGCAACAACTTACTAGGCCACCCCGGCCCGCGAGATGCCGTAGCGCGCCACAGCGAACGCTACGGATACTCCCGCTATTAAGAGCGCTCTATAAAAGGCTTTTGTCGCGAGAGCCACCATATTTATATAAAAATAATATAAATATCTTCCTATAATTAAAATAAGGCCTTTTTGAAGGGAACTTGGCAAAATAATTTAAAAACGTATTTATATCGCTAATATAATTTATAGCATAAAAATAGTAAGGGGAATATAATGAGGGACGAATCCATGCCGGTATTCGACCAAGATGAGGAGGTGATGGCTAACCTCCTGGGCAATATCGGCCTTAAGAGGAACTTGGCGAAGGCACTAGTGTATCTTGCAAACGTCAACGAATCGATGTCCCGCAATATTGAACTGGGTGCTGGCTTGCGACAACCTGAAGTCAGTATAGCGATGCGCGAGCTGAGGGAACGTGGTTGGATCGAAGAGTGGGAACAAAAAAAGGAGGGCAAAGGCCGCCCGCTCAAATGTTACCGTCTCTCTGTCGAACTCTGCGACATCATTGACCATCTCGACGATTCACGAAAACGCGACGCACGACAAGACGAGGAAACGATCGCCACGCTCCGGAGCCTGTCTCGGACCGTCGGAGTAACTAAATAGTTCGATACTGCGACAAATCACGGCGTTAAGATCTCGACGATAGCACTCTTATCGCGAATGCGCGCGACGTGAACTTCAGAGACGTCTGTAAAAATGCCATGCTCTATCACCCCGGCAATAGCGGACAGCTCGATTGCCAACTTTTTTGGATCTCTGATGATTCCAAAGTACGCGTCGAGGATGAGGTTCCCCTGATCAGTAACATACGCTCGATTTTGCTCAAATCGCCTAAGTTTTGCCGAAGCTCCCAGACGGCGCACTTCGCTGCGAGCGACTGGACATGCGAAGGGAAGCACTTCGAGCGGTACCGGCAGATTTAGCCGCGGCGAGAGCTTTGAGGCGTCGACCGCGACGCAGAATCGCCGTGCTGCGCGCGCCACGATTTTCTCGCGCGTGTGCGCCCCTCCACCTCCTTTAATGAGGTGAAGGCGGGAATCGACTTGATCAGCCCCGTCCAACGCGATATCGATGATCTCGTGTTCGTAGAGAGACGCCAGCGGCACGTGGTGCTCGATCGCCAGCAGCATCGACTGGTACGACGTGGGAACGCCTGAAATCGAAAGCCCTTCATCAGCGATGCGCCTCCCGAGATGAACGATCGCGTGCGCAACAGTCGTGCCCGTACCAAGTCCCACAATCATTCCGTCATCGACTAGGTCTGCTATAGATTTTCCAGCTGCTTCCTTCTCTACGTGCGAGGGTTCCACAAAGGAGCACATGAATCGCTCGGGTTTAGCCGTTTCGATTTCATCGCGCACGTTGAGCGACGAAGCTATTTAGTTAAGGAATACCATTTTACCTTAAGCTACACCAGAATACGCCACCACAGATCATTACGGAGGAAATACATGGGGATACTAGATCGTCTCACGACGATGATTAAGGCAAAAATCAGTTCATTTCTTGACCGACACGAAGATCCACGCGAAACGCTTGATTACTCCTACCAAAAGCAGCTCGAGCTGCTCACCAATGTGAAGCGCGGGATCGCCGACGTCGTTACCGCTAAGAAGCGACTTGAACTTCAGAA
>JBEKIR010000011.1:0-28883 GCA_050011655.1 Halobacteriota archaeon
GTGACGCCGCGTTCGCGTTCTTCCTTGAGCGAGTCCATTACCCAGGCAAACTCAAAGGATCCTTTGCCCTTTGCCTCTGCTTCTTTCTTATATGACTCAATTATGTGCGCGCCTACATTGCCAGTCTCGAACAACAGCCTTCCAACTAACGTGCTCTTGCCGTGGTCAACGTGACCTATCATTGCTAAATTCAAATGGGGCTTTTCAGCCATTTTTCTTCTTTCCTCCTTTCAGCCTATGAAGTCGTGTGGTTTTGGCAGCTCAGCTTTTAGGCCTTTTCTCTGCCTTATCTGTTTTACTATCTCTGGTTGTAAGCTTTGCGTCAACACCTCAAATCCCAGGAATTCCGTGCTCCATATAGCGCGTCCTTCTGTCGCGGATCGTAAATCTCCGGCAAAACCGAACATTTCGGCGACTGGGGTTTTACCAACTACAACTACTGTGTCGCCTTCGGAGTCGATATCCAGTATTTGACCGCGCCTTCCTTGTATTTGTTGCGTGGCGCTTCCCATTAGGCTTTGGGGGACGCTGATAAAAACCTTCTGCATCGGTTCAAGTACCACGTCCTTGGCCATCAGGATGGCCGCGAATATCGCCTGTCTGACGGCAGGTATGACTTGCGCAGGACCTCGATGGACTGCATCTTCGTGTAGGGTGACATCGACTAGTTTCACTTTTATGCCCTCACAGGGTTCTCTTGTTAGTGGTCCGGTCTTCATTGCTTCCCGGAATCCCTCTATGATCAGTTCCATCGTTTCACGCAGATATTGGATGCCTTTGGTCAGGTCTAGCAGAAGGTTTGATTCGAAGACATCGGCGACGTTTCGCGCTTCATCTTTTTCGAGGCCGGCCTCCATCAAGATCGCTCGCCGTTCAGTTTCCGGGGCGTTCATGTTGATGGCGCCCTCCTTTAGTAAAGCGATCACATCGCGCGGTAACGCTTCCACTTCGAAGTAGAACCGGTTATGGCGGTTCGGAGACTTGCCCTCGACGGGTCCCGCACGGCCTTGAACGGTCTCTCGATACACCACAATCGGTTCTGACGTGGTGATTTGGACGTTTTTATCTCTTTCGATTTTGTGGGCAATTATCTCGAGGTGCAGTTCGCCCATGCCAGATATCAGGTGTTCTCCAGTCTCTTCATTAATCGTCACCCGCAGCGTCGGATCTTCCTTAGAGACTTGTCGCAGGACTTCAACGAGCTTAGGCAGATCTTTCATGTTCTTGGCTTCGACCGCAACCGTAACTACTGGCTCACTTGCGTGTTTAATGCTTTCAAAAGGAGCAATGCCTTTTAGAGAAGAAACGGTCGAGCCCACTATCGCGTCTCGCAGTCCGGTGACGGCCGCGATGTTACCTGCCGGAATTCGCTCAACTTCGATGCGCTCTGCGCCCATAAATATGCCAACCTGTTGAATTCGATTTTTGTTTGGCATGCCTGAAATTGCAAGCTCTTGTCCGCGTTCTAGCGACCCCGAGAAAAGGCGCCCTGTCGCGACTTCGCCTGCGTGAGGGTCGATAGAGATGTCGGTAACCATGAGCCCTACGGGACCGTGTTGGTCGCAACTCAGCATCGCTTTGCCCTCATCCGAGTTCTTGTCTCCGTGCCATATCACAGGAACGCGTTGCTTTTGCGCTTGCAGTGGATTCGGAAGGTGTGTGATAACCATATTTAGTACTATTTCATGAAGCGGGCTGCGGTCTGCAAGATCTTTTTGCTTGTTATTTGCACAGTATTCATATACATCTTTGAATGTGATTTTCGTTTTTTCCATTTGAGGGACGCTTAAGGCCCAGTTGTACAGAGCGGATCCGAACGCAACAGAACCATCATCGACCTTGACTTTCCAGCCCTCATTGAACTTCTTCTCGCTCATCCCCTTGATCAGCTTGTTCACATGATTGATGAGATTGACGAACTTGCCCATCATAGCCTGTGGATCCAATTTGAGCTCGTTGACAAGCCTGTCGACTTTGTTAATGAAGAGAATTGGTTTGACATTTTCCTTTAGCGCTTGTCGCAAGACTGTTTCTGTTTGAGGCATCGTCCCTTCAACGGCATCGACTACGACGACTGCTCCGTCAACTGCTCGCATGGCCCGTGTGACGTCTCCCCCAAAATCGACGTGCCCTGGCGTATCGATGAGGTTGATTAAGTACTCGTTGCCAAGAAACTCGTGAACCATCGATACGTTCGCTGCGTTGATTGTGATACCTCTTGCTTGTTCTTCTTCGTCAAAGTCCATGAATAGTTGTGTGCCAGCCAGCTCCTTTGAAATCATGCCTGCTCCGGCGAGCAGATTATCTGAAAGCGTAGTCTTGCCGTGATCTATATGCGCTACAATCCCTATGTTGCGTATATTTTCGGGTCGGTCCATGAGCGTTGTGACACGCTCAACCATTTTTTGCCTGCTTACCATGTACTTCGCTGAAAATACTGAACTACCGCGCTGCCTTAGCCACTCGTTCTTTTTCTTCTTTCTTGCTTATCGAGAAGCTACGTACGTCATTCTTTGCGGCAGCTATAATCTCTGATGCAAGGCATTCATCAAAAGTGCGTTTACTTTTAAATGCACTCTTTTTAGCGCCTTGCGCGATGTACATAAGCGCTAAATCGACACGCCGCTGAGAAGCAGTGTCGACAGCTTTTGGGACCGATATACCGCCGTATTTCAACCTTACTGTCTCCTCCCGAGGTCCTGCATTTTCGACGGCTTGAATGAGCAACTTCACCGGGTTTTCCTTTGTACGCTTGTTTATTGTTTCGAATGATTTTTTTATAGTGCCATACGCCTTTATTTTCTTTCCCGTGTTGCCTTCTCCGCGCATAAGTTTGTTGGTCAGCCGCTCGACGATAGATAAGTTTGACTTGTTGAATTGCTGGTGTGCGTGTCTTCCGCCGGTGAGAATTGCTGGTGATTCAAAGTGAACGTATCGCTTTATACCTGGGTCTTCAACGTGAATGTCGGCAATCTCCCACTTGCCGAAGAGTAAACTATTGTTATCGGTTGGCATGTTCTCTACCTTACTGGTTTTTCTTTTCTGCCGCGGACCATTTCTTCGAGAGAAACGTTGTTCACCTTTATAACCTTAAAGCGCACGCCTGGGATGTCGCCCATTGAGCCACCCATTCTGCCGCCAATCCCTTCCACGGTTACCTCGTCGTGCTCATCGATGAAATTCACAGCTGCTACCCCGGGACAGAAGGCGGTGACCTGTCGTCCGTTTTTGATCAGTTGGATTCTGACGCACTTGCGTATAGCTGAATTTGGCTGCTTCGCTTCTACGCCGACTTTTTCAAGCACTATTCCTCGTGCTTGCGGTGCGCCTTCTAACGGGTCCGCTTTTTCGTCCAGATGGAGTACGCGACGGCTGAAGTTTTTGTCGCTCCAGCGAAGCGCTTTGTGGTCTTTTTTCAGTTTGCGTGCCGAATAGATGCCCCTTCCCATGATAACTCCTCGTTTGAAGGATTTTACTGAATAATCACGTCTTCTAGGCCGTGGTGCCTTTGCGCAAGCACTTTGGCTTTTTGAATGTTTCTGCCGTTTTTTCCGATCGCTATTCCACGATCCTTGGGCATGACTTCAACGTAGGCGAGTTTCCTGTTCTCTTTTACAACGACTTGTACTTTCTTAACAAAAACGGGTTGAAGTGCATTGGCAACGAACTCGTCGACTTCATCCGAGTACTCGACTATTTCGATGTGCTTCCCTATTGATTTTTTCACTCTGTTTATGTTGTTGCCATTCTTGCCGATCGCGAGGCCCATATCCCCTTTCTTTACGACGAATATCACGCGATCGTTCTCGTCGTCGACATAGCAATCACGGGCGATTGCTCCGGTTAAACTCTCAAACAAGGCTATGTAGCGTATCCCTTCTGTTGTGAGCTTAACTTCTGTCATTATTTATCTCCTTTTCCCTTAGAGACATAATGTCTGAAGATCCTGGATCTACGACCGAAAGGGCGGATATCGTGAACGGCTTTCCACAAACTGATCCTAATTCTAAGCTGTTGATCTCGAGACTCACCGCAGACACGCTGCTTGATAATATTATATCGCGAAACCTTTGCGGACAGTTAGCGGCCAGGATAACCAACTGGGCGTCGCCTTTCTGGATTGACTTAAGAGTATTCTTTGCGCCTACCGAGACCGATCCGTCTCTTATTGCCGTTCTTAAGGATTTAGCGATATCTAGCTCCATTTTTGCCTCAGAATTTAAACTTTGCTCGTTCTTGCGATTAACCTAACGTCTCCAGTTCCGAGCAGAATAGGTTGGCCCACAATCACGTTTTCGGTGACCCCTGCAAGCTCGTCTATCTCGCCGCGGACGGCGGCATCTAGCAAGTGATTTACGGTGACTTCAAAAGCAGCTCGCGACAGCACACTCGTTTTTTCTCCTGCAATACCGTGCCGCCCAATCTGTTTCACTTCGCCATCAATCGTCATCATATCTGCGACGAGCATTATATGCCTAACATCAACTGTCAGTCCTTGCTCACGCAACGTGCTCATTGCCTCGTCAATGATGGAGTTCCGTGCTGCTTCGATACCGAAAACCTCCGCCATCTCGTTGATGTTATTTGTCTTCGTTCGGGTCGCGTCAATGTGCGCTAGCGGTATCACCTTTTTCAAAGACGAACCCTCTGTGTAGAGAACGTACTCCTCGTGTTCTTTTCGTACGACGACCCGCTTAATATCGTCGATGCCTTTAATGACCATTGTCCTAACTTTTTCTACGATTTGAAGCAGCGCCCTGTAGCGCTTGACTGAAGGGCTCAATACGACGTTCGATCCATCTACGCGAATATCGACATCCTGAAGCGCCTGAAGTTTGGTCACAACGGCGTCCAAATCGACACGTCGCTGTTGCAGAACCCGGTCATCAAATTCTATATAGATCTGCATCTCATCCGTATCAGTAAGGATATCTGCAATGTCGCTTACTCGCGTCGCCTCAATCTCCCAGCCAAGGTCCAAGGCTTTGTCTCTGTCTTTTGCGCTCTCGGCATCGAGATATATCGTCATCATCGGTGTGTCAGGTACTTTTCGAGCGTCGACTATTTCTATGAGCCTCGGAAGTCCAAGCGTAACATTGATGTCCGCTACCCCTGCGTAGTGAAATGTCCTCATTGTCATTTGCGTTCCGGGTTCTCCGATTGACTGGGCTGCGATCGTTCCAACGGCCTCGCACGGCTCCACTTTCGATCTTGCGTACACGTCTTGCGTCGTCTGAAGGATCTCAGTGATTTCATTTTCGGACAGCTGCAAGCTATTTAATTCTGCAAATAGATCATTTTTTACGTTCAAAGGCAATTTAAGTCCACTTATTGCTTCTTGAAGATCCATAGAACTCACCCGCTTCCGTGTTTGTCAATGACGCTCTGTACGATTTTCTGCACGTTGACGGATTTGCCGTAGTCACTTTTGGTGGGGTCAATGCCGTCTTCACCGTAAACGAACTGAACAACTCTCTCTCCGGATCGCACTGTCCCGTCATATTCCACTTCCAAGTCTTGGAGCGCGTTTATGAGCCGTCTTTGGAGGTATCCAGACTGAGACGTCCTAACAGCCGTGTCGACAAGCCCCTCTCTTCCTCCTATAGCATGAAAGAAGAACTCTGTCGGCGTCAGGCCCTTCTTGTAGCTCGACCTGACGAAGCCGCGCGCATCAGCGCCAAGATCGCCTTTTCGAAAATGAGGCAGCGTCCTATCGTAGTATCCTCGTCTGATCCGCTCACCTCTCACTGACTGTTGGCCTACGCTGCCGGCCATCTGCGTAAGGTTCAACATTGACCCGCGCGCTCCGGAAACAGCCATCACGACAGCCGAATTGTCAAGTGCTAGCTCGCCTGCAAATCCGAGGTTCTTCCCTGCAATTTCTCCCGCCTTGTCTCTTGCGCGACCGAGTTCTTGCATTATTTTCATCTCTAGAGTTTCGTTGAGCGTCCGACCGGGCATGGATTCAAGCTCTCCGACTTCATAAGCATTTATTAGCGCCTCGACGCGCTCTTCCGCTTTTTCCATGATTTCTTCTATCTCCAATTGTGCCTGCTGCGAAACTTCCTCATCATCAATTCCGAAGCTGAACCCGAACTTCATGATGCTTCTTATCGCAAGCTTAGTCGCGTTATCCAGAAATCGCGACGCCTCTGTGAAACCAGTATCATGGTATTCCCTGATTATCCCATCCAGTATTGCGCCGCTGAATGCCCCAATTGATTTTTCATCAATTATGCCACAAATCAAGTTGCCTGCTTCAATCTTAACGTATGCATCTATTTCACACTCAGTTTTGAGGCATACTCCATGCATGACGCATTTCTTAGCTTTTAGTGTAAGATTCAGCCGCTCTGGGAGTATTTGACTGAACACTTGCTTGCCGCTGTAAAAGGCTACGCCTTGTTCTAGGATTGCAGGTTCAGGGAGCGGTTTTTCAACGGTGCACTTCTTGAGAAGCTCGTAGACTTCGCTTTTCGTAAATTTAGAGCCTTTTTGGGTAAGCAAAAAGAGCCCCGAGATATGGTCGTGTATCCCGCCAATAATCGGGCCGCCGAACCTTGGGGAAAGGATGTTCTCCTCCACTTGCATAAGGATGCGCGCTTCTGCGCGCGCCTCTTCGGTTTGCGGCACGTGCAGGTTCATTTCGTCTCCGTCGAAATCAGCGTTGTACGGTGGGCATACGGCGGGGTTTAGTCGAAAAGTCTTGAAAGGCATCACTTTGACTCTATGAGCCATGATGCTCATCCGATGTAGTGACGGCTGTCGGTTGAAAAGGACAATATCCCCATCCTTTAGCTGTCTTTCGACGACCCATGCGTTTTCAACTGTCTCAGCGATCTCGTCTCCGTTTTTTTCTGTAATCTTCACGCGTCTTCCGTCAGGTCGCTTTACATAGTTGGCCCCAGGGTGGTTAAGCGGGCCGCGCTTAATATACTCCTGCAACTCTCCAATATTGCGCTGCGTCACAATAATAGGCACAGTCATCTCACGGGCGATAGTTTCAGGAACGCCTACTTCATTCACACTGAGGTTAGGGTCAGGGGAAATGACAGTTCGTGCTGAGAAGTTCACCCTTTTACCCGAGAGGCTCCCTCTGAATCGCCCGTCTTTGCCTTTGAGTCTTTGCGACAGCGTTTTCAAAGGCCTCCCGCTGCGATGTCTTGCAGGGGGTACTCCTGACACTTCGTTGTCAAGAAATGTGGTGACGTGATACTGCAAAAGTTCCCAAAGGTCTTCGATAATAAGTTGCGGTGCGCCTGCCTCACGATTTTCTTGAAATCTCTGGTTTATTCTGATGATGTCCACGAGCTTGTGCGTTAGGTCATCTTCGGATCGTTGTCCGTTTTCAAGCGTGATCGAGGGTCGTGTAGTTACGGGCGGCACGGGCAAGACTGTCAATATCATCCATTCCGGACGTACGTTACTGGCGTCGAGACCGAGTAGCTCAATGTCGCTATCTGGTATCCGTTCAAATCTATCGCGGATATCTGCGGGCATCAATTTGTGACTATCTTCAACGTAGCGAGTCGGCTTTTCATACTTTATCTCCTTCTGCTGTTCCGCACAGTAAGGGCATGTGATTGCTTTTCGCGCTTCTTTGATGACGTTTTTGACAATCTCTTCAGTGGAGTAATTCTTGTCCTTCAGTTCGTGCATTTTGAGAAGGAATTCGTGCTGCTGCATTTCATCGAGCAACAGGTGCCCGCAGCGGCGACACGTCGCTCTAAGTATTTTCCGTATAAGCTTTGCAAATCCAACGTGGACTACGGGAGCGGCAAGTTCGATGTGGCCGAAGTGGCCAGGGCATTCGCCAGCACGCTGTGCACAGGTCTTGCATCTTAGACCTGGGTCTATGACTCCGAGCCGCGGGTCCATAAGACCCATTTCAATGGGGAAACCGTCGTCATCATAAGTGTCCGCAGTAATAACTTTCGTTACACTCATCTTCCGATATTCTTTTGGTGACAGCAATCCAAATTTGATTTTTCCGATTCGCTTAGGGCTGCTCATGTGATCCTCCCGATTAGACCGCGTCTTCCAATTCAATGCGGGGGGCAATACCAAGAGCCTTCATCTCATCTAGCAACAATTTGAAAGCGTAGCTCATTTCAACTTTGTAGATATCGGTATCTGCTCCGCAATTAGGGCAATAGACCACGTTACGACGTTTATCAAAAGTGGCTATCATCCCGCACGCAGTACATACATACTCTTCAACTTTGTCCGATTCGTCGACGAGTCGTTCTTTCAATGCCAAAGCTGCGCCGTGGCCAATCATTACATCACGCTCCATCTCGCCGAATCGTAATCCTCCTTCACGCGCTCGACCTTCGGTCGGTTGATGTGTTAGCACTTGGACGGGTCCACGCGATCGCGCGTGTAGTTTCTCTGACACCATGTGGTGCAGCTTTTGGTAAAGGATCAGTCCGACAAACATGTCGGCGGCCAGCCTTTCGCCCGTGATCCCGTCGTACAGTACCTCCTTTCCTGTATGGGAGAAGCCGTTTCTTTTCAGCGCCCCCCTCAAACTGACTTCAGGTTCGCCAGAAAATGCAGTACCGTCTATCCGCCTTCCTTCGAGACTTCCCACTTTTCCGCCTATCATTTCCAAAACGTGGCCGACGGTCATTCGTGATGGGATCGCGTGAGGATTGATGATTAAATCAGGAACGATCCCTTCTTCGGTAAATGGCATGTCTTCTTGCGGTACGATGAGCCCGATTACACCTTTCTGCCCGTGTCTCGAAGCGAACTTGTCTCCTAGTTCTGGTACTCTTTGATCCCTAGTTCTGACTTTGACTAATCTGGATCCATTCTCACCTTCCGTAATGATGACAGCGTCCACAACGCCACTCTCGTTCGAACGCATCGTGACAGAAGTTTCACGCCTTTTTTGGGCGCTGATGCCACCGAGCTCCGTGGGCTCTTCGAGAAATCTTGGCGGGCTAGTCTTTCCTACCAGCACATCATTGGGTTGCACTTCGGCCTCTGGATTGACGAAACCGTCTTCGTCTAGGTTTGCATAAACTTCCGGGCCCCGCGCGCCGCGAACTTCTGCGTCCGGTATCTCAAATTTATCTTCTTGCCCTCCTGGGTATCGGCGTTCTTCAGCTTCGTAGGTGCGGAAAAAGTGGCTTCTGCCGAGGCCTCGCTCGATCGAGTTCTTGTTGATAATGAGCGCATCTTCAATGTTGTAGCCTTCGTAGGATTGGACGGCGACAACGAAGTTCTGTCCCGAAAGCCTGTCGTCGAAGCCTACTGCTTCCATTGCGTTGGTTTTTACGATTCCGAGCTGCGGATAATGCAAATAGTGCGAACGAGTATCAGGCCTCAGCTTCCAGTTGGCGCATGAAGCGCCTAACGACTGCTTGACCATACCCGCCCCCATTGTGTTGCGCGGCGAGGCATTATGCTCTGGATATGGGACCAATCCCGTAGCTATCCCCAAAATGAGCGATGGATCGATCTCCAAGTGTGTATGTTCACTCGTGAGATCTTCAGGCGCGACAGCAACGTAGATATTCTCTTCCTCTTCGGCATCGATATACTCGATGAGTCCGTTTTCTATCAAATCATCAAAAGAAAGCTCTCCTTGCTCGATTTTTAGGATGTGCTCTTCGGAAATGAGCGGTGCGCCCCTCTCGACAATTATAAGCGGCCTACGGGCTCTTCCGGAATCCGTGTTGATGTTGATTTCGTTCGTGTCTTCATGATAAGCAATATTTATCAGATGCGGAAGCTCGCCGCGTCTTCGCTTTGTTCGAAATTGATCAACAAATTGCTTTGGATTGCTGTGCGTTCCCTTTAGGGCGCCATCAAGGTAAATCCTAGCTTCGGTCATCAGCTTCAACCTCCGACACGAATTCGCGTCTGATGGGCGTATAGCCAAGCTCATCAAGTGCCGACAGGACTGTGGTCTCGTCCTCGAGAGCGGTTGAAAGTTCGACCTGCTGAGCAAAGTTCTTTACAAGACCACAGTTTGGGCCTTCAGGTGTCTCACTCGGACAGATGCGGCCCCATTGAGTTGGGTGCAGGTCGCGGGCCTCAAAGTGAGGCTGCGCTCGAGAAAGCGGTGAAATCACTCTTCTCAAGTGCGACAACATCGCCATGTAGTCGGTTCGGTCAAGGAGCTGCGACACCCCTGTTCGCCCTCCGACCCAGTTCCCAGTGGCAAGGGGGTGGGTGAGCCTCTCTGTTAGGACGTCTGCCCTCACTGCAGTCAACACATTGAGCTCGCGATTTCTCATGTCCGCTCGCTCAAGTTGGTACTTAATGTCTCTTGTAAGTCGACTAAACGACACGCGAAAGAGATCTTCCATCAGGTCGCCAGCGAGTTTCAAACGCTTGTTAGCGTAGTGGTCTTTATCATCTTCTCCGCGTTTGCGCAGAGCAAGCTTGAAGCAGGCTTCTGCCATTCTTCCGAGAAAGTGTGCTTTGACTAGTCGCGTTTCTTCCTCGGAGAGAAGCGGATCATTTAAGTGGGGCAGGAGATAGCGATCGACAACATAATTAGACCGTTTCGCTTGATATTCGGTAGCTTGGCCAGCAGCAACTTTCTCGCCGAGTCTTTTCATTGATGATTCCTGAATTCTTAGGTGATATGGTTCAAGCGACTCTTCTGCGTCTTGAGGAAAGTCTTCTGCCTCCTCGATATTCTCTAACATGAATTTGATGATTTCCGGATCGTCGGATACTGATTGGACAACGTCTTGATCAGTCACCAGACCAAGCGCTCTGACAAGCATTATGTAGTTGATTCGCCCGGAAACTGAGGGGAATGAGACCTCCAGAATGGAATCACGCCCCCTTTCTACCATGACCAGCGCTTTGTACCCTCTGCGCTGTGAAAAAACTTTGGCGACCTCTATTCGTCCGCCATAGCGTTCAT
The DNA here is from genome assembly GCA_050011655.1 of Halobacteriota archaeon. Lineage (GTDB taxonomy): Archaea > Halobacteriota > Bog-38 > Methanoflorentales > Methanoflorentaceae > Methanoflorens. The sequence goes on from JBEKIR010000011.1 coordinate 10,892, forward strand.
CATATTCGGCAAAGATCTTGTTCGGTGCAAGATCCTCGAGGGTTATTATTACCCGCTCTGATCCGCTGACAATGAAGTATCCGCCGGGATCCGCCGGATCTTCGCCCAGCTTGACCATCTGAGCGTCGGGGAGTTTGGAGAGGTTGCACGCCGTGGAACCCACCATTATCGGCATTAGTCCAACTTCGACCTCCTCAGGTTCTTTTTCGATGTCTCCTTGTATAAGGGTCATTTCGAGAAATATGGGTGCGGCATACGTAATGTTTCGAAGTCGCGCTTCCGTGGGGTAAAGCTCCTCGAGCGAGCCGTCTGCTTCGCGCACTTTTGGCGTATCAACCCGAATACGGCCAAGTTTGACGAGAAGGCCCGGGACGTCAGTATCGATTACTGCCTGCTCATCAATGATTTTCTGCAACCCTAGCTCGATAAAGTCGTTAAAAGAGTTGATGTGATGCTGCGCAATCTTGTCTCGTGTGAAATAGCTTTTGGATATTGCCTGTCTGTCTATCAAATTCTCACCCCATTTTTGTGTCTATCACAAGACGGTAGGATACGGCTTCGTCCGCTGTCAGACTCCGGCGTTTTATTCTTATTACGTTATCTTTTTTCGCTGCAATTTCTTTGCACGCGGGATCTGTTACCGATATTTTAGGCAGTTGCTTGAGCTCGATGCTGTATCGCGCTAGCAACTCTTGCACTTCTTCGTCAGACATGATGAAGTGCTCCGGTACCATTTCATGCTTTATAACATTCAGGTTTTTCATGCGCACCACCACAAACTGCATTCTAAAGGGACAAAAGATGAATCGATTCGAAATTCTACAAGCAGATCTTTGTTCTCTAAGCGTCGTTCAATCTGTTCTGTTATCGGCTACTTCGAGATTTGTTGCGTTTGTCATTTAGCGGCAATAGAAGGCGGGCTCGAAGGGAGTTGAACCCTTGACCGCCTGGTATCTCTCCTTAGATTCCGGGTTAAAAGCCAGGTGCTCTGCCTAACTGAGCTACGAGCCCTCTACATATTTCGATACTGTACTCTAACAGGCCAACTACCATTTCACAATTAGCGATAGGAAAACCTCACCGCTCTTAATATAAGCTCGCTCAATTTAAACCTTTCCTCATCCGCGCACAGGCGCTTGAGGAGAATGGCAGGCTGTTTGTCTTTCGCGAATGTTAAATATGCGGGACGTATATTAAAGTTTGGCTGACGACATTTTTCAAATCAGCGTCGGTGGTCAAGTATGGCTAAGGTAACAATAAGTTTGATAAAAGCAGACGTTGGGGGGTTTCCAGGACACGCGACTGTTCACCCACAACTCTGCGAAAAGGCAGAGGAGATTCTTAGCGAAGCAGTTAAAACGGGAATAGTTGCCGATTTCAGGGTTATGGCGTGCGGTGATGACCTCGAGCTGCTTATGGGGCACGCTAAAGGCGAAAATGATCCAGAAGTCCACGAACTCGCGTGGAAGATCTTTACCGCGTGCACGGATGTTGCTAAGGTTTTGAAGCTGTATGGAGCGGGTCAAGATATGTTGAAGGACTCGTTCTCAGGAAACATACGCGGAATGGGCCCAGGTGCTACGGAACTCGAGTTCACAGAACGAACGGGAGAGCCCCTTATCGCATTTATGATGGACAAAACTGAACCTGGTGCTTTCAATCTTCCGATTTTTAAAATGTTTGCCGATCCGTTCAACACGGCCGGATTGGTGATTGATCCAAGCATGCACAGTGGTTTCAAGTTCGAGATATGGGACATTCAGGACCACGTGCGCGTCTTTATGGATTGCCCCGCAGAGATGTATGACATGCTGGCCTTAATCGGCGCCAAGAGTCGCTACGTTATTAAGCGGGTTTATCCAAAAGAAGGGGGAAAATTGCCGTATGAAGAGCCAGTAGCAGCTGTAAGTACTGAGAAGCTGTATGAAATCGCAGGCGAATATGTTGGCAAGGACGATCCGGTGGCACTTGTCCGCTCTCAGTCGGGATTGCCCGCCCTCGGTGAGGTGCTCGAACCGTGGACATTCCCTCACCTGGTCAGCGGCTGGATGAGAGGCAGCCATAATGGCCCAGTTATGCCAGTCGCTTTTGAAAACGCGAATTGCACTCGCTTTGATGGCCCTCCGCGTGCCGTCGCAGCCGGATTTCAAATCGCCAACGGGAAGTTCGTTGGGCCTGTGGATCTATTTAACGATCCTGCATATGATGCAGCACGCGATGAAGCAAATGTGATAGCGAACTATATGAGGCGACACGGACCTTTTGAGCCACATCGGTTACCCCTTAAGGATATGGAGTATACGACGCTCCCTAGAGTACTTAGGAGACTTGAGGACAGGTTTGAACGCGTGGAATGACTTGCGCGAACAACGCCAGTAAACGGCAACAGGAAACTGAATTGCGTCGAAGGAAAAAGGAAACGCTAGGGCGTGCCTACTAACGAGTCTTAGCAGGAACGGGGGCGATCGATATCGAAGAAATATGGATTGAGAAATACCGCCCCCGTAAGCTCAGCCAAGTTGTTGGACAAGATCAAGTCGTTAAAAGACTGCAATCCTACGTCAAATTAGAGAACATGCCGCATTTGATGTTTGCAGGAGCAGCCGGCACGGGAAAAACCAGTGCGGCAATCGCATTGGCACACGAACTCTACAAAGATGATTGGAGGAGCAACTTCACTGAGCTCAATGCTTCCGATGAACGTGGCATTGAAGTTGTTCGCAACAAGATCAAGAACTTTGCCAGAACCGCTCCTGTTAGCGCGCCTTTCAAGATTATTTTTTTGGATGAGGCTGATTCGCTGACACCTGACGCGCAATCGGCTTTGCGGAGGACTATGGAGAGCTTCAGCATGTCCTGTCGTTTCATTTTGTCGTGTAATTATTCGAGCAAAATAATTGAACCAATACAATCCAGATGCGCTGTTTATCGTTTCAAACCACTTGGGGAAAAAGAGCTTTCAGCGCAGTTGAGATACATTGCCACGAAAGAGCAGTTAGAAATAAGCGACGAAGCTTTGGACGCAATTAGTTATGTGGCCTCGGGGGATCTGCGTCGAGCCATTAACACACTGCAGTCGGCAGCTTCGATAAAAAAAGAGATTGATCAGGAAACAATCTATCAAATTACAGCGACTCCCGATCCGCAAGCAATTAAGGACCTTTTATGCGCTTCCATAGGGGGCAAGCTTAAGCTTGCGCTGTCGTCGCTTGACGCCCTTCTTCTGGAACAAGGTTTTTCTGGAAGCGAAATTGTAGTACAAATCCATAAAGCGCTGTTAGACCTCGATATCTCTGACCAGACAAAAGTGCAGCTAATTGACAGTGTTGGAGAGATTGATTTTCGACTCAGCGAAGGGGCCGACGAAAGGATACAACTAGAGGCCCTCATAGCAGAATTCGTGCTTCTGAGTCAGAGAAATAAGCGTAACTCCACGTAGCACGCTGTGCTTGTGAAGCTACTGCCGCGACAAGCCGTGCTAGTCGGTTTTTGTGGAAGATGGATAGTGATTCGATTCTCACGGGATCCCCGCACTGCGGCCGTGGAATTCGAGTCTTAGGTTGGTGTCGACGCTTGAATGCTCGACGTGTTGAACGCGATGAGCGTCATCCAGCGTGGCAGCAGGTCGACTTGTTGGTCGCGCAGATAAGCAAAACTTTCAGAAGCAGTGACGCCGAAAATCAGCCATACGAAAGCTTGAAATAAGGAATCTGCTATAACAGCCCCTATCTAACATTAAGCAACGGGCTAACACATGAAGTGGCAAGGAAAATCTGTGCGCCGCAGCACCGGAGGCAGAATCAAGCACTCTGCCGGCAAGAGGAAACATGAGATGGGCAGAGAATCGACGCTTACGCAGCTTGGAGAGACCAGAAAGAAGCAAGTTTCGGGATTCGGCGGCAACTCAAAGATACGGCTTCTCAAAGGCGCTCACGTGAATGTGACTGATGCGTCGACAGGCAAGACGAGCAAAGCGGATATTGGCACGGTCGAACTTAACGGTGCAAATAGGAACTACGTGAGGCGTAACATAATCACGAAAGGAGCCGTCGTTCAAACAACCTTAGGCAAAGCGAAAGTCACCAACCGACCTGGTCAGGACGGATCAATCAACGCGATTCTCCTTGCAGAACAATAGCTGTTCATCCGAAACGACAAGAGATGCTAGTAGTTCAGAAGATCGTCGACAAGCTGGCTTATCCCCTCTCCCGTTCTTACGCTCATTGAGATTTGTTTGACCTGCGGGGCAATTCGCTTCATATCATTTTTCATACGCGCGACGCTCGCCCCGACTGCCCCCGCTAAGTCGATTTTGTTGATAACCCCAATATCGCTGACCCTGAAGATCATGGGGTGTTTGTTCACGACGTCATCCCCCTCGGTGACACTTACAACTACGATTCTCGCGTCAGTCCCAAGTTCAAAGTCCGTGGGACACACCATGTTTCCGACGTTTTCGATAAACAGAATGTCCAGCTTTTTGAGAGGCAGCCTTTCAATGGCATGGCTAACAAGATGTGCATCGAGGTGACATTCTGTTCCGGTGTTTAGGTTAACAACCGGGATATTTAGCGCCTTCATTCGAAGAAAATCATCCTCGCCAGCGACGTCGCCTGCAATCGCTCCGACGTGTAATCCTTGACGCTCCAATATTGGGGCAACCTTCTCGATAATTGACGTCTTTCCTGAGCCGATTGACCCCAATATGTCGAACGCCCGGATGTTATATTGTTTGAGCACCGTTAAGTTCTGATTTGCCTCCTCCTTATTCTTTTTAAGAATATCTCTGCCTACCTCGATCTCCAACTTGTGCATAGTATTTAATGTCTGTTTTGACAATATTAAAATATCTGCAACGCGGGATGTTATCAAACAATGGCGAAGACTACAAAAAAGGTCGTTTGGCCTGTTTACATCGACGCGCATAAAACGCGAAAAGAAGGTCGAATCTTAGCCAAGGGAGATTCGGTAGGAGCGCCAGATATCAAGGAAATCGTTCGCGCAGCGCAGGAACTAGGATTGAGTCCCACCTATGAAGATGAAAAGGCGTATCCACGGCTTTGGTGGGAACACAAAGGGCGGTTGCTCATAGACGTCAGTGGCGCAAAGCGAAAGGCGATACGGCAAATTGCGCGCGCGATAAAAGCATCGCGAGCTCCGCACGATTCTTGAAGATAAATGAACAAGCGAATAGAATTTCACACGCACACTATTCTTAGCGACGGTGCGCTTCTGCCGAGTGAACTTATAAGACGGGCGTATGTGGCAGATCACGAAGCCATTGCGATAACAGATCACGTTGACTTTTCTAACATCGATTCAGTGATACGCGCGACAAAGCGAGCAGCAGAGGGATCCAGCGGGATCGAAGTTCTCGTTGGAGCCGAGATTACTCACGTTGTGCCAGAAAAAATTCCCAAGCTTGTTGGGAAAGCGAAAGCGTTAGGTGCGCAACTAGTAATCGTACACGGTGAGACCATCGCTGAGCCGGTGGCGCTAGGAACAAACCGGGCGGCTGCAGCTGTTAGCGATGTCAACATCATTGCACATCCAGGCCTTGTGAGCCAGGAAGATGTAGAGCTTGCGAATCAGAATGGAATCTACTTGGAGCTTACAGCCCGATGTGGCCACAACGTCACTAACGGTCACGTGGCTAAAATTGCCTCGAACCTCCTCGTAAACTCAGACTGCCACGGCACTGAGTTGATAACGAATGCTGAGGCCGAACAGATCGCACGCGGGGCTGGTTTGAACGAAGATCAAGCGCTGCGGTTAATTCGTCGAAACGCCACGTCCCTTCTCAACAAAATTTTATAGAGTTTCCCCAAACTTTAAATAGTTTGATATATCATATATATATCTAACGTTTGAGGTCAGGATTTGAGAAGGGTAGGTACTATAGTTCACGTATCGAGTCACGGCTATATTATTCTTAAAGCTGAATTCTTCCCAACGATTGATTCTCCGGTAGTAACGAAGCGAATGCAGAGAATTGGCACGGTGCATGACGTATTTGGTCCAGTAACGTCGCCATATGTTTCTGTGAAGCCGTTTAAGAACCTTTCTCTCGCTAACTTGCGAGAACTTCGCGGCGAGAAGGTCTATATCTGAGCTCAAAGGTGAATATATGGTTGAAGTAGAAAAAGAGAGGATAATAGAGCGCGCAAAAGCGCGAGAAGTTACAAAAGAGCGCCAGAAAGAGCTTGGAGAGTACGAGGAATCGAAAGCTGTCTGCCCCGAATGTGGTTCGCGACAGCTAGTCCAAGACTACGAAAGAGCGGAGCTTGTATGCGACAAATGCGGTTTGGTTATTGATGAAGATTTCATGGACATGGGTCCTGAATGGCGGGCATTTGATCACGATCAACGCATGAAAAGGAGCCGTGTGGGTGCTCCTATGACGTATACCATCCACGACAAGGGATTGTCCACGATGATAGACTGGCGAAACAGGGATTCGTATGGCCGATCTATCTCTTCTAAGAACAGAGCGCAACTCTATCGATTACGCAAATGGCAGCGACGAATTCGCGTGTCAAATGCTACCGAAAGAAACTTAGCGTTTGCCTTGTCTGAGCTTGACAGAATGGCGTCCGCGCTTGGGTTATCAAGAAATGTGCGGGAAACGGCTGCTGTCGTGTATCGAAAAGCAGTCGACAAGAATCTTATTCGAGGAAGAAGCATCGAAGGCGTTGCGGCTGCGGCTCTATATGCTGCGTGCCGTCAGTGCTCAGTTCCAAGGACTCTCGACGAAATTGCAGAGGTTTCGCGGGTGAGTCGAAAAGAGATCGGAAGAACTTATAGATTCATTTCACGGGAACTTGATTTGAAGCTGACTCCGACATCGCCGATAGACTATGTACCGAGATTCTGTTCCGGCCTAAAGCTCAAGGGTGAAGTTCAATCCAAGGCGGTCGAAATACTGAGACAAGCAGCGGAAAAAGAACTAACGAGCGGGCGAGGCCCGACTGGGGTCGCCGCAGCAGCTATCTACATAGCTTCGGTTATCTGCGGTGACAGGCGTACGCAACGAGAGGTGGCTGACGTTGCCGGTGTAACCGAAGTAACAATTAGAAATCGTTACAAAGAACTGGCGGAGGAGCTGGATATTGAGATCCTATTCTGAGGCAGCTCCTTCTCTGTATTTTTTTGCTAATGCTACCGGCGACTTCGATCTAGCACGAACATCTGCTTCAGAATCGGCAAATTATTTAAAGCCCGGCATCATTTAGCGTTCGGGGCTCGTAACTCAGGGGTAGAGTGCCACGTTCGCATCTTAGGAGAAAAACGTGGATGCCACGGGTTCGATTCCCGTCGAGTCCATAGTTTCTGAGTGCTTTGCTCTCTTTTCCTGTTTTTTGAGTCAGATGAATGCTTGAGGGGCTCATGTCATGTGCTTTTTCACTATTGTTTTAGCTCGAGCTTCATCGACCCCGCAACAGATAAGATACTTTTCAAATTTTCCGTACAATGAGAGACTTGAGTCATAGAAACGCACCACAAATTCCTCGTTTTCTAAGAGCTTGGCTGCCGAAGACTTTTCGTTCTCGCCGCTAAACTTCAAACTTTCTAAGAAGTTTCGCACGTATCTTTGCTCAAGAGCTTTTATGTGTTCGATAACGTAAAGCACGTCCTTCATTTCTTCCTGCAAAGCGTCGACCTGACTTTGAATGTTCTCTCTCATTATGATGTATGGGCTCATCGCTCTCAGCGAGTTCAAGAGTAGCTCTTCTTCTTTGATTCTATCCTGAATGCCCTTGATAAGTTCGCTGACGTTTTTCTTGTATTTGTCTTTGTTATCGATCAATTGTCTCGAAGCTAACTCGTTGTACAATTCTGGGTCGGGGCGGTCGAGCAGGTCGTTCAGTCGGTGCTTAATCGCTAGTTCCCTAACACCGGTGTAAACATAGCGTGCTCCGCCCCTCCTCACCTTCAGGAGTTCGAACCTCTCTCTGTTGAGATTTGCAACGGACCGATCCACGCGCTGAAAAAGATCCTCAAAATCGCTGAGTGCAGCTTGTGCGTAATCATCGTCAATCAATTTGGAAAGAGCCTTTTGGTCGATGATGTGGACCTTTTGTTCAAGATTGGCCAAAGCTGTATCCAGCTTGTCGTAATTATAAATAAGTCTCTCCATCTCGCTTTTCGGAACTTGTCCTGACAGTTCATCGTTCACGGCATCGAGCAAAATCTCACGTGCCCGGATACTGCCCAGTTGTTTCAGCTTGGCATAGTCATCTTCTGAGACTCTAATGTTGAAAATCTTGTCCTTGGCCATTATGTAAAACGTAAAACATTTTGGACTAAATACCTATCGATTTCATCGATCGTTGTCGTTTCATATGCATGCTATTCCAGTGAGTGACAGTTTTGCTTAGCTCAAAAGTTCGCAATGCCTCCGATTCTTATATATCGGAAGCCTAATGCTACTCATTACAGAGTTTCTTGCGAACATGCGCAGTTGCTGCAACAGATCTTGTCATCGCTGTTGCGTTATGAGCCAGAGATAAGATGACCGCAGTGGGCGTTTTTAGAACCGCATGCGATCCGTCATGAAGGGATCACTCAATGTTAACTATCGGGGTAATTGCCATTCAGGGTGCTGTTTCAGAGCATATAGCGGCTCTAGAAAAGTCCTCGAAGGATTTGGACTGCAAAATAGTGACCATAAAGCGGGCAGGCATAGTCCCACACTGTGACGGTTTGATAATTCCCGGCGGAGAAAGCACCACAATTTCAAGGATATTGCGTTTTGAAGGGATTGATAAGGAGATATTTGAGAACAGGGGTATCCCTATGATGGGGACTTGCGCCGGCTTAATCATCATGTCTGATTACAAAAACGAGCGTGTGGAAGGTTTGGGACTTATAGACATGCAGGTCAAAAGAAATGCGTTTGGGAGGCAAGCGGAGTCTTTTCAGGTGCCATTGACGGTGACAGTTTTCAATTCTCCGTTTGATGGTATTTTTATTCGAGCTCCCGCGATTACGCAGGTCGGAGACGCAACTGACGTATTAGCTCGTTTCGAGAAGTATGGCGTTGCGGTGCAACAAGGAAACAAATTGGCACTGGCGTTTCATCCCGAATTAGGCAATGATTTGAGATTTCACGAGTATTTTTTGAGGCTCTTTGATTTTGATCGGTGAAGACAAAGCCAGCAATCTCATGCGCATAAAAATACGGCCTGAAACGCGCACGATCATAATGAACATACTAAACTATTCCTGCAACTTGAATGTCAAGGTAGTTCCGAAACGCTATTACTACCGTTTGCGAGGGCTCTAGCGCGCGGCGCTTGCGGCGATCCTTCTGTTCACTCTTTCAAATGCCAGAACAGCTTTAGCTCTCACATAAAGCTCATCGTCGTGGAAAGCTTCCATCAAGGGTTTTATACTCGTCTCGTCACCTACTTTGCCGAGAACTTCGGCTGCGCGCTCACGAACAAGTCCGTTTCGATCCTTCAGAGCTGCAATCAGCGGGTCAATCGCGGGCTCTCCGATTTTGCTCAACGCTTCGGCTGCGCGCTCACGAACGAACCAGTCTTTGTCGCTCAAGATATTTATAAGGCTTTTGACGGCTCGAGGATCCTTGATTTGGCCGAGTGCTTTCACTGCAGTTGCCCGCACGAACCAATCTTGATCGGTGATTGCCTCTTGGAATACGTGTGTTGCCGGCTGTCCTATCTTCTCAAGCGCCAAAATAACGTTACTGCGCACTTCCCATCTTTCTTCTGTGAGCGCTGAGGCCAGAGGCTTAATCGCTGGCTCTCCGATCTTGCCTAGTGCTTCCGCCGCCCTCATCCTTGTTTGTGGGTTCTGCACTTCTGATAACATTGCCATGAGTTGCTCGATCTCTGCTTCAGTCGGTGACAGGTTTTTAGCTTTCTTGATCCCCGCATTTTTACGCTTACTATGAGATAACATGGTTCCGGAAACTTCTAATCGAAGACTATATGCAGCGCAGGTTTGCTGCGACCTATCTCTGTCGCTTAGAAGGGTTGGGTCAACATCGCAGCTGGCCCCTACTTAAAGTCTCAATCTTTATTTTGTTCTCGCTCAATCTGGCGAATTTTATCTTTCACCCAATCGGAGACTCTGTCCTCGCTCATTTGGTTTGCCTCTTGCTGTTCTTTGATTTTTTCTGACACTACCTCAAGCAATTCCTTGGAATTTACGGGTTTCATAATGTACGCGTCCGCTCCTAGATTAAGGGACTTTACTGCATTCTCAAAACTCGGGAACCCGGTGATGATGATCTTTATCATTTGTGGATTAGTCTTATGCAGTTTAGTGATAAGCTCAGTGCCCTCCATGTCTGGTAGCTTTATGTCCAACAAGCATAAGTTGAAAAAGGTAGCATCCGACCTCTCAATAGCTTCTTTGCCGGTAGAAGCTGTTTCCACTATGTAGCCATCTAGCCGTAAAATCTCTTTCAAGACTGCTAGGATTGTCTCATCGTCGTCGACGATCAAAATGCTTTTAGTTTCGACCATAAGATCCCCCCAAGCATTGCGCGTTTAACTAGTAGAAAGTACGCTTCACATAAAAAGCTCTCACCTGTGAAAGGCACAAAGCTGGCGCGGGTCGAACGGCCTACTCGTTTAAGCAGCTCTCGATCATGCGTGGCTTTATTCTACAACCGCGAGCGGCCTCAAAAACCCCGCAGTCCTCCGCTGTTTATGGTGTAGGCGATGGAATGGAAAGATGTCCCGCATACTTGCTTATTCAAATTCTTGCGGTAAAAAAAGTCTTTTTTTGGAGGGTACTCCACTGTCGTCTTCAGTGCTGCATACATAAGCTATATTTCACAATAGGTATATATATGAATAATAGGAACTGTGTTTCCAAAAAGTCGTTTTCTCCGTTGGCAGAGCTGAAAGAGAACGCGAGTGCTCCTAAAACAATTTTGCAGGTCAAATAAATTGTACTAGTGGTGAAAGTCTATTTTCTGTGCTTTTATAGCAGAGTTGTTGGAAGCACAACCATTTTATAAAAATGAAAAGATAAAAAGAGTAGGCGGTAGTAAACTTGTGTAGCATTTTAGGCATCGTAAACGAAAACGGCAAGCTTTTTTCTGCAAAATACATTATTGAGGGAATTAGCCTAATGAATGAACGATGCAATGGGTTGGGAGGAGGATTCGCCGCTTATGGTCTATATCCCGAATACAAAGACTACTACGCCCTACATATCCTTCTGAAGGATTTTGAACTGAAAGATCAAGTAACTGAGATGCTGAAGGACTATGTCAATATTTATAAAGACGAAGAAATTGAAACGCGCAACGTGGAACGTATACCACAAGATTACACCCCCTGGCGCTTCTTTGTCGACGTGCCTGAACGGTACACAGACGATGCAGACAACTATATCATTGATCTTGCGATGAAGATCAACGATACAGGCGGCGCCTTAGTCATCTCGAGTGGCAAGAACATGGGTGTTTTCAAAGCTATCGGCTACCCGGACGAAGTAGCAAAGCTGTACAAGCTTGAGAATTACAAGGCGTATATGTGGCTAGCTCACGGGAGATACCCTACAAACACGCGCGGTTGGTGGGGTGGGGCACATCCGTTCAGCATCTTAGACAATAGCATCGTGCATAACGGAGAGATTACTAGCTACGGAACTAACAAACGGTTCCTTGAGTCGTACGGGTATAAGTGCAGCTATTTTACCGATTCTGAAGTTTTGGCTTATCTGTGGGATCTTTTGGTTAGACGGCACAAGCTGCCCATCGAACTTGCATCCGAGGTACTAGCTCCTCCGTTCTGGGAACAGATCGAGCGAATGCCACCTGAGAAGAGGCGGATTATAGAGGCGCTGAGAATGACCTACGGTCCTGCAATGGTCAACGGTCCGTTTGGCATTGTGATTGCAAATGGTTCAGGGCTTACCGGCATTGCTGGCCATGGTACTATGGTGGGGCTCTCGGACCGAATCAAGTTGCGCCCACTCATCTGCGCTCAAAAAAATGACACAACGTTTATGGCGAGCGAGGAGAGCGCGATTAAGGCTGTTTGCAAGAATCCAGACAACGTGTGGGCGCCGCGCGCGGGAGAGCCGACAGTCGCGACGGTGAATGGAGATGTATAGTTCCGTTCCTGAGTTCAGGGTTATCATTGACAGGCAAGCGTGCAGGCAGTGCAAAAGGTGCATCGAGAATTGCTCGTTCGGCGCACTAGAATGGCGAGATAACAAGGTCAAGGCGTTTGACGATCGATGCGTTGCGTGCCAGAGATGCGTTAGCATGTGCCCTGAAGATGCCATAGCGCTTCGTCGCATGCCCTCGGTTATGAGTGCCCACCCAATCTGGACTGAGAACGCTCGGAGGGACGTTTTCACGCAGTCGAGAACAGGGGCAATACTCCTAGCGAGCACTGGAAACGAACTTCACGAACGTGTCATCTTCGACAATCTGCTTCTTGATGCGTGTCAGGTAACAAACCCAGCAATCGACCCTTTGCGGGAGCCAATCGAACTTCGAACGTACATCGGTCGAAAGCCTCGATTCGTCGAGCTCGAAGAGCTAGGCGACGGTATTACACTTAAGACCGAGCTTTCGCCAGCACTTAGGCTTGAGATTCCAATTATGATAGCTCAAATGTCCTACGGAGCTATTAGTCTTGAAGCACATGAGGCGCTGGCTCGTGCTGCGGTGATGCGCGGTACAACTATGGGTTCTGGAGAGGGGGGCCTCCACAAGAAGCTCTACCCGTATGCAGATCACATTATTGTGCAAGTTGCTAGTGGAAGGTTTGGCGTTCACCCAGCCTACCTGGAAGCCGGGGCCGGCGTTGAGATTAAGATCGGTCAAGGGGCGAAACCGGGGATTGGAGGTCACTTGCCGGGAACTAAGATAACCGAAGAAATATCCGAAGCGCGAATGATCCCGATAGGGGCCGACGCCATAAGTCCGGCCCCGCACCACGACATCTACTCGATCGAGGACCTCGCCCAACTCGTAAACTCACTAAAGGAAGCCACACGATACAAAAAACCCGTCTTGGTTAAGATAGCTGCCGTTCATAATGTTGCTGCAATCTCTAGTGGTATTTGTCGCGCAGGCGCGGATGCCATCGTAATTGACGGATTTCGAGCGGGCACGGGTGCCACTCCCAAGGTAATTCGAGATAACGTTGGCATTCCCATCGAACTGGCACTTGCGAGTGTAGATCAGCGATTACGCGAAGAAGGTATACGGAATGAAACGAGCATAATTGCCAGCGGCACTATAAGGAATAGCGGCGACGTCGCAAAGGCGATAGCGCTTGGCGCTGACGCCGTTAAGATAGGCACGGCTGCCCTCATCGCGCTCGGCTGCACAGTGTGTAAGCGATGTTACACCGGTAAATGTGCTTGGGGCATAGCTACGCAAGATCCGGGACTAAGGTCGCGACTCGATCCCGTTGAAGGCGCGCAGCGTGTGTCGAACTTGCTATTGGCTTGGTCGATTGAGCTCAAAGAGATCCTCGGCGCAGCAGGAATAAACTCAATTGAAAGTTTGAGAGGAAATCGTGATAGGCTCAGGGGCTATGGTCTGGACCACACCACGTTGGAAATACTCGGTGTCCAACCAGCAGGCAGCTAGGTGAGCGCGTGCGCATAGTAGCTAATTATAAGCATTACAAGGAGCTCAATGAGGAGGTCTTTCAGGCGGTTCAGGCTGGCGTAGCTGAGTTGACGCTTGAAGACGTAAACGGCCAAAGGTTTATTGCTGATTGCCTCAAAGGCAAGCTCAAGATCGACATCTATGGCACCCCTGGAAACGATTTGGGAATGTTCATGGATGGTCCAACAGTAACCGTCTTTGGTAACGCCCAAGACGGCGTCGGAAACACCATGAGTTCTGGGAAGATAATCATACACGGGGACGGGCGAGACATTTTGGGTCACAGTATGAGGGGGGGTAAAATCTTTGTTCGCGGCGACGTCGGCTATAGAGTCGGCATACATATGAAGACTTACAAGTCCAACGTTCCGATAATAGTCGCCGGGGGACGCGCTGGAGATTTCCTCGGAGAGTACATGGCTGGTGGTATGATCATTGTTTTGGGAATCCATAACAGTGCCAAAAAAGCCGAGATTTTAGGCGATTGGGTAGCGACAGGACAACACGGCGGCGCTATTTACGTCAGGGGCAACGTCGACGAGAGCAAGCTAGGCAACGGCGCGTCGCAATTTCCACTAACTGCAGACGACAAAATCGCTGTCAAAAAAGTCCTCAAGGAGTACTGCCAGGTTTTTGGCCTTGACCTCGAGCGCCTACTTGACTCCGAATTCACAAAGATCGCCCCACTCTCTCATAGGCCATATGCCGCATTATATACCTGTGAATAAGTTGTGGAGGCGACATGGACCTTCTCTCATACAAAGACCTGAAACGGAAAGTCTGGGATACGGAAAAATGCTGCGGATGCGGAGCGTGTGTTGGCGTATGCCCGACAGAAGCCCTTTATTTTGACGAGGAGGCTCACCATCCCAAGTCCAACGATTATTGTAAGGTCACGCGTGATGAGGTTCCTTGCGCGGCTTGTTATTATGCTTGTCCGAGAGCTGATGAAACCTGCTCTGACGGTTTTGGTCCCATCATATCGATATGCGAATCAAAATCCAAGATTCCCGTTTCTGACGCTCAATCAGGCGGCGTTGTCAGCTCCGTACTCGCAGCCGCTTTCGAATCGAACGCGATTGACGGCGCGATCGTGATGGGCGTAGATAAATGGAGCCAAGCAGCCCAGCCCGCGTTCGTTCAAACGTCTGACGCGGTTCTTGGGGCAGCAGGATCGAGATACGTGTGGGCGCCTATTTTGAAAGCACTCAGAGAAGCCATAGCAGACAGAGAGCTGCACAAGATTGCTATAGTAGGGACGCCTTGCGTGACTAGTGCGGTCAGAAGGATTCGGCAATCGAACGTCGACGTTTTGTCAATATACAAAAACGCAATTCGAGTTTCGCTCGGGCTGTTTTGCACAGAAATATTTACGGATAGTCTCCTCGAAGAGTTGCGAATAGGCCACGGGATTAAGCCCTGGGATATAAGCGGCTTCGACGTGAAGGGAAAGTTCATCGTAAAACTGAGAGATAAAGCTGCGCTCGAGTTGCCTCTAAAAGACTTGCGCACGTCAAAGAGAACTGGATGCGAGCACTGCGTGGATTTTACCAGTGAAGACGCCGATTTGTCGTTCGGAAGTGTTGGCGCCTCGCCTGGACACACGGTTGTAATCGTGCGAACAGATGTCGGTGAAGGTTTTTTGAAACAAGCACAGCGCCTTGGATATATAGAACTCAGTTCAGGCGTCGATCTTGCCGCTATAGCGAAATTTGGGGCGAAAAAGAAGGGTATACCCTTCGAAACCGCGATGGCACTGCTCAAAGAACCCGGTTATGACGCGCCATCATCTAGCAGAAAGACTGAATGATTGGTTCAAGATAATCTCTTCCGCGCTTTTGTCCTTCAATCGTCCGATGTTCGTCTATTAAGAGCCCTTTATATCCTATTTTGTTTAATGCCTCAATGACAGCTCGCCACGGAACTGATCCTTGCCCAACAACCGCATGCGTTTCTCGAAACCCGTCGTTATCGTGGATGTGCACGTGCTTGATTCGCGCGCCGAGCTTATGAATCATTTGTGGTACTGGAATGTCGGTGGTGTTGCAGTGGCCCACGTCCAGGGCCACCTGCAAGAACCTTGATCTCAGTTCGTCGACGATTTCCACGAGAGCGTCGCCAGTCCAAGCTTCTTTAAAGGCGGGCGGGAACCGCGGCATATTTTCTACGCAGACGAGAATTTTTTCGTTCTCTGCTTTTTCACATATGCGCAAAAAAGAGTCGCCTTCATTTTCCTTTGCAATTTGCTCGAATTTTTGCAAGCTTCTCGGATAGCTGACGATACCAGGGTGAATCACGACTAATTCGCAGCCGAGTTCGCTTGCGTACGTGATCGAGTTGAGTATTTCGTAAAGGGACGCGTTACGAAGCTTGGGATTAATGCTAGCAAGATTCACGCTGCTGAAAGGTGCGTGCATCGTATACGTAAGATCGTAGCTCCGTTTAAGCTCAGAGAGGAGACTCACGTTGGGTGTGCTATAGTGGACGTGGGGGAACTCAGAAACTAGCTCGATAGCAGTGAAGGTCGCAGCGGCGCTTACGATAAATTCTCTAACGTCAAGTTCAATCGCTGAAGAGACACCATACAGCATTGCTAAACTCCGACCGGAGGTGGGATGCCGTCGACTTCTGACCGATTCGGCGGACTGTGCTCACGTCTCGTACTCTTTCTTAAGTGCGTTAAGAGCTTCGATAACGATCTCCACGTAAAGGCGAGCATCGGTGCCATAGTGATCGCGGACTTTTGCCTCGTCTTCGTTGTCGAGTTGCAACCGTTCAATCCGTTCGAGGGTTTTCTCGGCAGTTTCTAATACCCATCTGTTTCGTGTTTCGGAATCGACAACGTTGATGAATTCAGGCCGTATGGATACCTTTACCGGACCGTCGTTAGTGCGAAATACGTTGAGCTTGCCGACGACAGCCACGAACGAAGGTACTTCTATTGCACTCAACTGAGTGACTGCCTGTTGCTGATACTGTCCGGCGTATATGGGAAAAACGCCCGTCGGATCGGCCAGTCGAGCGCGCCAGTAGTCAGAATCGACGCCAACGTTTTCCTTTTCCGTAAGCGTACCGACGACAAACACACGATTACATTTGGCGCCTGTTGGGGTCAAGAGATACTGTGGCGCGTAGGTATCTTCGTGTTCCTTGTAGACGAGCGTCGACTCGCTGAGCTCTTTCGCGTAGAGGCGTCGTGCTACTTCTCGTTGTCTCAATGACATCAAAGACTCCCCTGCGCCCTCTTGAGGACGGCATCAATGTCCTCCTCGTCCATCTTAGGGAGCTCTTCAAAATCTGTTATCAGCAGCCATCGCGGGGTTTTGTTGCCGCGCACCCTATAGTAGCGTCCGATGATGACGGCCTTCATGGCGTCTGCCGCGACGTTTTGGTCGAGTGCTTCCATAGCCATTTCTTTAGCTGCCTCCAGCGTGATTCCGGTCAATCTTTCCGTCATCTCTCGATTAAAGAGCACGTCTGACACGATCTCGCCGTTATCAAGCACTCCTTTCACGCGCAAATCGTACACTCCAGTTACTTCGCCGTGCTCCGCGCAGTGCCCCTTAACGACGACGCGACTGCACTCCGGACATCTTTTGATTAATCCCGAGCCGGACTGCACATCGATAATTGCACCAGAGATCTCGTCTTCTGCGCGACCGACTGCTACTTCTTCATCGAGTGGCGCAATTTCGGATGCTTTGTTCAAGCTAACGCTGAAACGTCCCTGCCACGATTTTGTGACCACGTTGCGTATCGAGTAGCTTTGTCCGTCCCTGAGAATGGGCAAGTTCGCATTTGACCAGCTCGTAAACTTGATGGTCCCCGTCTCGTCGCCGAGGAGGCCGACTTGTGCTATTGATGGCGAATTGGGCTCCCACAGCTGCACGACCCGCACGCGGAGATTGATCCATCTATCTTCCGCATTTATGTCTGTAATTTTTGCGTAGATTACCTCGGTTTCAGAAGCGACACCTTCTTGTGGGTGGAGTTTGGCAAAATACGAAACCGCGCTCCTTCTTGCTTCTTCGATTGGCACTTTAAAATCGTAAACCAGGCTGTTCAGCCGCCGTTCAATGTCGCTGGTGGGAACTGTGACCCCTTGTTCCAAAAAACGAGTACGAATGTCTTCAGCTAGCTCTCTCAAGTCCATTTCTTCCCTCAAGCCTTTGGTTTTCTAGTTTGAAAGGCAGCAATATGTTGTGCGAGATCGTTATAAAGCTTTCTTGCGTGCCAGAAAAGTGTTTAATAATAAGGTTGGAGTGGGGGTTGTAAGCCTCCTTCTGTTTCAAGTGGCATTCATCTAAGCGCTTAACCTGGGTGTCGTCTGGACTGCTCATTCACCCTTTTTAGCTTGCACCTGTGAGGATTCGCCGTTCC
>JBEKIR010000012.1:0-27373 GCA_050011655.1 Halobacteriota archaeon
ATCAAAGAGTTTTATCCCAGGTCGACAATTGACATCTTCGTGGAGATTCTTCAAGCAGATGCCGGCACTCGATCAGCAGGGATAAATGCGGCTTCTGTTGCACTGGCCGATGCGGGAGTTCCCATGCGCGGTCTCATCTCGTCGTGTGCAGTCGGCAAGGTGGATGACACGGTTGTCTTGGATCTCGTGAAGGAGGAGGACAACTATGGGCAAGCAGACATGCCAGTCGCCATGGATGTGCGGACTGGAGAAGTTACGCTGCTCCAGATGGACGGCCATTTGACGCTGGACGAGTTTGAACAGGCGCTAGAACTCGGTAAGATCGGTTGTGCCAGCATCGCAGAAATGCAAAGAGAAGCCCTAATTCAGAAGTATCGAGGGGAAGAAGATGAATGACGTCATTGCTGAGATAAAAAGAGACTTTATTTACGAGCTTGCCAAGCGAAGCGAAAGGGCAGATGGGCGGGCCCTTGATGAGTATCGGCCGATACAGGTCGAAGTAGGGTTGATAGGTAAAGCCGAAGGCTCCGCGAGAGTGAAGGTAGGCAAGACACAAGTTCTCGTTGGTGTAAAGGTTCAACCTGGAGAGCCTTTTGCAGATGCGCCTGACACGGGTGTGATAATAACCAATGTGGAACTCGTGCCGCTGGCATCTCCGTCCTTTGAACCTGGTCCACCCGATGAAAACGCGATTGAGCTCGCACGTGTGGTGGACCGCGGCGTTCGAGAATCTGGAGCCATTGACTTGTCTCAACTAACGTTGCCGGACGGCAAAGTGTGGCTCATTTTCATTGACGTACACGTCCTAGATCACGATGGAAATCTCATGGATGCGGCCGCTCTGGGAGCGCTCGCTGCGCTCGTAAACGCAAAGAAACCCTGTGAGCGGTACGGCTACGGACCTGACGCCCCGCTGCCAATCAAGGAATCTCCGATCGCGGTGACCGCGGTTGACCTCGACGGTGAGATTATGCTGGACCCCTCGCTAGATGAAGAGACTATCGCGTCTTCGAAACTAACGGTCATCTCCGGCTTGCAAGGAGCGCTCGCAGGAATGCAGAAAAGCGGAACTGGAACGCTCTCTGTGGAAGAGATCGCGCGTATTGTTAAGCTAGCGAGCAGCAAAGCCATGCAGATCAGAGATGATCTTTTTGGTGGTTCAACGGATGGTTAAGAAAGGCGCGCGCAAGAAGGGAAGAAAGACCCGTTCCGCAGGCCGGTTCGGCCCGCGATACGGCCGCAAGATCCGCAAGAGAATTGCCGACGTCGAAGAGGCGATGCATCAAGCGCACAAATGTCCCGCGTGTGGGCGAAAGGCGGTGTCTCGAAAGGGTACAGGGATATGGGTGTGCGCAAAGTGCCAAACAACGTTTGCCGGAGGTGCATACCTCCCGGAGACCTCGGTCGGCAAAACCGTCGCGCGCTCGATTCGCCGCGCAAATGAGGAAAAAGAACAGGTTTGAAAGTGCGAGGTGATTTCACGGTTTACAAATGCATTCGGTGCAAGCGCGAAGTTGAAGTAGAGTCCGAGTACGGCGGAATCAGGTGTCCCTACTGCGGCCATCGAATATTGATAAAGGAGCGACCTACTATCATCAAGAAAGTGAAGGTCCTTTAGGCATATACGGCCTCGGAGTCTACCCTCGCCGCGCAAGAAATCGCGAAGCCGCTCACGATAAACGACCATTATACACAAATGCTCCATTCAACGTACTACATAGAAACGCAAGACGCAGACTATTTGTACCGATCGATCACTCCTGAATTGGAGACCATCGCCATCGCCGGGACACGGTCTTCTGTGACTATACGAGAGACGGCAGAGAAGCTGGTCATCGACATCACAGCTTCGGACGTAGCCTCCTGTCGGTCGGCGACAAATTCGTGGCTGAGATTGGCGCTGATTGCTACAGAAGTGGACGAACTTGTCGCAGATACTTTAAGAATTAAACGAGACTGTAACCGCTTAAAAACGCTCCTCAAGGAGAATCTTGAATGAGTACCGAACTACCACCCCAAATTCAAAATCAAGTTGCCCAATTGCAACAACTTCAACAGCAGGCACAAGCGCTTGCTGTTCAGCGAAGTCAACTTGAACTCGCTTTGAACGAAGCTAACCAAACCCTCGTTGAGCTCGACAAGCTGGACGAAAAAGCTGTTATCTTCAAGACCGTTGGAATGATCCTCGTACGCTCGAACAAAGACGACGTGAAGGTTGAGCTAACGGAAAAAAAAGAGACGTATGATGTACGTTTGAAGAGCCTTGAAAGACAGGAAGAACGCGTTCAAACGCGTTTTCAACAACTCCAGCAGCAGCTGCAAAAAGCCCTCGGAGGGGGGACTGCGCCGCAGGGCGCGTAGCTCAACTTCCAGCTCGGGCAAGACTCAAGGTGTTACGCGGGTTTTGGGTAAACTTCTTCCTCGTCTTTAGCGGTAAACTTTTCTCTCGTAGCGACATTGGTTTCTGGTGTCTCGCTTAACGTTACAACGACGTCAGCGAGATTCTTAAGCGCGGTGGAAAACCCAGGCTCTGCTCCGAAGATGATGGTCTCTTTGCCATGTTCCATCGCTTTTGAAAGCACAGGCTTAAAATCAGCATCTCGGGTAACTATTGCGATAATATCTATATTAGGATTGAAAATGAGCTCCGTAGCTTCAACGGCAAGTCGAACATCAACGTCACTCGAGCTGACCACCGGCTCAAATCCTTGGTTCTCGATTGCCTCGACGAGCTTCTCAGAGGCATACTGGTTCAGGTAGACCCTACCCACCTTGATGTCGCCGAATTCCTTTAGAGTATTGCGTATTTCTTCTAGGTCGATTTGAAATTCCTTCCGAAGCATGTTAGGCCCATCAACGAGCAGCCCAATGCCCTTGCGGGCTCCTTCTCGCCCTCGAATTATCGTCCTAATCTTGAATCGGTCTTTAATATGGGGGATATAGCGCATAAATGTTAAGACTCCTGCGATTACAAAAATGACAAAATAATGTACTGCGGCGTGCTATATATGTTTTTCTTTTATTCGTCCGAAATAAGCCTCTTTATCCAAGATTAAAGGCCCTACAAGTGTTCTCCGCGATAATCGACGCCGCATCTTCAACTTCTGTGTCCCAGATCCGCGATATGGCGACAATCGCGTCTCCTACAAACGACGGTTCGTTTCGACCCTTGCGCGCGGCTAGATAGGGACTATCAGTCTCGATCACTACCATATCTCGGGGGGCCTTCTCCACGAGCTTCTGGTGGTGCCCGGACCGGCATACCCTGGTTGAAATTGAGACAAAGTGCCCACAGTCCACGATCTTTTCGAGCAACTCCACACTGCCCCCGTAGCAGTGATAGACTGCCTGATCTACACCGTGCACGAGCTCAAAAACGCGCTCCTCGGCATCGCGGCTGTGAATGACAAGGGGTAGGCCGAGCTCTTGACTCAGCTGAATGAATCGCTCAAACGCGTTTTCTTGTTTCTCACGTTGATGTGTCGACTTGACATGGTAATAATCCAGCCCAACTTCGCCAACTGCGGTTGCTGAATGTGCGTTTTGCCGAATGAATTCCTCGACGCTTTCTGTTTCCGCAACATGAAGCGGGCTGAGGCCGTAAGCCGCGTACACGTTCTCGTGCTGAAGCAATTCTCTCGTCGCCCAGTTCGATTTCAGGCTAATGCCCGAATTGATGAGCGCTATTCGCACTTCGAACGCCCTCTCAATCACGGATTGTCGATCATCGTCAAACGCAGGCGTATCGATGTGACAGTGCGTGTCGACGAGATGCCATCGCGACACTACCCACCGTCTCTCGCTTTAAGGCGATTTATCGCGCTAATCATGGCCTCAACCGACGCAATTACAATATCGCCTCGAGCAGCGCGAGCAGTCACCATGTTACCACGTGAATCTTCGACACCGATGACGACATCGGCAAGTGCGTCGGTCCCACCGCTGATCGCGTCGATTCTGAATGTCCTTAATTGCACGTCGGTGCCGCCAAGGATGTCATGTACTGCATTAATCGCGGCATCGACTGGACCGATGCCCACACGGGCCCCGATTTTCGTCTTCCCCTCAACAACTGCTTTCACCGTTGCAGTTGGAGTGATGCGATTGCCCGTCATCACAGACAGCTCCTCAAGCAGAATTGTCGGCTTCAGCACCTCATTTGTGATCGCTTCAGCTATAGCGTATAAGTCGACATCGGTGACTCGCCGGCCTTGATCGCCTATTTCCTTTACGCGATCCAGTATGCGCACGAGCTCGTCTTCGGTGACGTCAAAAAGGGCGTCCTTGAGCATCTCGCGCACGGCGTGCTTGCCAGCGTGTTTGCCAGCAACGAGGCGGCGACGCTGACCGACCATTTCGGGCGTCATAATCCCTGGCTCAAACGTGTCAGCGCGTTCGATCACCCCGCGAGAATGAATTCCGGATTCGTGCGAGAACGCGTTTTCACCGACAATTGGCATCGTGGGGGGCATGTTGATCTTCGTGAATCGCTCCACTAACCGTGAGGTTTCGAGAAGGAACTGAGTATTGATATTCAGCTTTGCTCCAAAGATGCTCGACAAACTCATCGCCGTTTGGGCGAGGTCAGCGTTCCCAGCCCTTTCACCTATCCCATTGACGGTCACTTGCACTTGATTGGCTCCGGCTTCGATCGCTGACAGGCTATTGGCAACAGCTAGACCAAAGTCGTTGTGGCAGTGCACGTCGATAGGAACTTTGACAACACCTTTGATGCGCTTGATGAAGTTGAACATCTTTGAGGGGGCCATAATACCCACGGTATCCGGGATGTTGATGATGTCGGCCCCGGCCGATTCTATGCCACGACAAATGCGATGAAGAAACTCCGGTTCCGTTCGAGTGGCATCCATCGCAGAGAAGAGACATTGTGTCCCGTGCTCCTTAACGTATTCGACGGCGTCGACCGACAGATCATACATTTCCTGTCTCGTCTTTTTCATTGAATGCTTCAACTGCACATCTGACGTTGAGGCAAAAACGTGAATTAGCCCTACGCCCGCATCTAGGCACGCATCGATATCTGGTTTCACAACGCGAGCGAGACCGCAGATAGTTGTTCCTAGTTCCGCATTGACGATGCTTCTTACCGCGTTATATTCCCCTTTCGAGGAAATAGGAAACCCGGCTTCGATCACGTCGACGCCTAGCTTGTCGAGAGCTTTTGCGATGGTAAGCTTCTGTTCGTCGGTGAGCGAAACGTTAGGCGTTTGCTCTCCATCTCGGAGAGTCGTATCAAAAAAAGTAACTACTTCATTATTCATTCTCGAATTGACAAAGAAGACGATCCCTCGAGTACATACGTATTCCCACAGCCACTATTGTAGAGCTACCTATAAAACGCTTTCTTCGGGACCAGTTTGCGCAAGAATTCGCCGGTTGCCCCTGTGTGTTGATGCGCCGAGGTCGTGCAAGAAAGAATTGCCGCGCTAAGCTAAACGTCTCTGAATCCAATTGATCAACCGCACGTTTTCTACAAAGATCACGTCAATGGTCACCGCCAAAACTCCGACCAAGAAGATTGCATCAAAAACGCCTGCACCCCCTATCGAAGCGAACGCGAAGCGTCTCGGCTGGTAGGTGAGAATGTCACCGATACGAACGAGATCCGCACCAAGCAACACGCCCAGTGAACCAGCCACGTAGGCAATCGGACCTACGCTTCCCCATTGCCTCTTTGCAAGCGCTATGCCTACGATACTTGCGGCAATTGCGATAACGTAGATATTAAAGATAACAACGCCTTCTCCTGCCACGTAGGCTGAAGTCAAATAAGAAACAGCGGCAATGCACGCGATTCCGATGAGACTTGCTCTGATAGGGCTTCGTCGGTCGAAGACCATCCTTAACGAAATGAAGAACGGTATGAGAAAACCGGCGACATCGAACCCGATGGCAAGGTCATTTCTCGGGCCAACGACAAGAAACCCTTGGAATGCTAGAATACGAAGCGGCACATCAATAATGCCGATCCCCAAGGAGCCATCAAAATACAACAATATCGAAGGAAATGAAATCAGGAACAACAAAGTCGATCCGACAAAGATCACCACAGCTTCTGACAGTCTGAAACCGACAGTCTCGAATCCGACCACGAGCAGCAGCAGGATGAGAAAAGCGAGCAACAAAAAAAAGATAGATTCCACAAGCATGGTTGTTCATTCACATCTGTTTTGAAAAACGGAGTCGTGGGACGTCTTACGTCGTGAACAGGTCGCATCGTGCGCCGTCATAGCTCTAAGCCTTTCTCCAATAAGAACTCTTGCGTCCCGGCGCAAACCGCCCTCGCTTAGTGACGCAAGGATGCCGAGAGAGTAACGCTCAAGCCAAATCAGCGTTATGTCATCAAAACTCTTCTGATCAACTCTTGGAAGACCACGCTTGCCATCTCCACTTCGCGAAGCTCTATCCATTCATCGGACGTGTGAGCCTGCGCAATGCCTCCCGGCCCGAAGACAACGGTAGGTATTCCGGCCTCATTAAAGCGAGAAGCGTCAGTGCCCGCGTCCATAGTGACCATCTGCGGCTCGAGGCTGGTCCTGCGTATGGACTCCCTTAACAAAGTGATGATCTGGTGAGCGGGCAAGTAGAATGGGCGCGTGAAATTCTTGGGGTCGTCCGCAAATTCTATTCGCGCCTCAGGCAATTTCGCCCTCAACGTGGCTAAAACGCTAGATGCATCGTCGGGAGGCACGTACCGATAGTCAACGTCAACCGAGCAAAGATCGGGAACGATGTTAACCGCATCTCCAGCAGCGATAGTACTAACCGTGATCGTTTCGTTGCCAAGCTCCGGATGCCGGATCAGCGGAATCTCTTCGAGGCGCAACACAAGCTTTGCCATCTCAACAATGGCATTCTTCCCCAACTCAGGCTTACTCGCGTGTGCTCTTTTGCCAACAGATTGAATGCGAAACGTCAAACGCCCTTTCTGCCCGTTTACAATCTTCAAATTCGTCGGCTCGCAGATGATGCCAAAGTCAGCGCGCAGCTGAGGCAACACGTCCTGAGCGCCGCGGCTTCTGAGCTCTTCGTCGACGACGAACGCCGTAAGCAGCGTGCCCCTGAGCCGTGCCTGGTCAGTGTTCGCTACCGCATTGATGATAGCAGCCAGGCCACCCTTGTCATCGGCTGCGCCCCTCCCGTAAAGCTTTCGCCCTTGAATTCTGGGCGGGAAAAATGGAGGCACCGTATCGAGGTGGCCGCACAGCGCGAGCACAGGCCCCTCGCGACCCAGCTTTCCGATAAGATTGTTGCCCGAGCGTATGATTTCCATTCCGAGGTCATGTAGTATTTCTTCGATAAAAAGACTGATATCGTGCTCGTGCGTGCTAATGCTCGGGATGTTCACCAAGTTATACAGCAGGTCCGTGCTCTGCAAGAAATCACCTCTACTGAAGAACGGACGCAATCTTTGCGCGAAGCACTTCATTTACGAGTTTTCCGTCGGCCTTACCTCTAACTTGCTTCATAACGACGCCCATCAAGGGTCCTACAGCACCCACGCCTTTTGCTTTAACGAACTCGAGTCGCGATTGCACGACGTCGTCTACGATCGCTTGAAGCTCGCGCTCGCTCAACATGACAAATCCAAGCTCTGCTGCCGCATCGTTTGCCGCTTTCGTCGGACATTCGGCGAGGCGACGAAGGATTTCGGGCACACCTTCCTTTGATATAGTCCTAGAGTTCACAAGCCTGAAAACATCAAGTGTGGTTTCATGGGTTAGACGATCGACAGGCACGTTGTCCCTTTTCAACTCTGCGATCGTTCCTTCAAGCGTTCGTACTGCAAACGTTGCGGCATCTTTGACTTCGTCTCGACCGTGGCTACCATCTAGACCCCCTGAGAGGCGCATAACTTGCTCAAAAAGTTGATTATTTTCAGACCACGCGATTTGCCTCGCCAACTCTTCGTTCAGCAGAAACTCCTGCCTATAGCGACGCATCTTATCATCGAGCCTCTCTGGCAAATGCGCTTTGATGCGATTAATGAGCTCTGTCGGAACCGCGATGGGGGACACGTCCGTCTCCGGGTACATGCGGGCTGCTCCAGGAAGGGGCCGCATATATTCAGAGCATCCGTTGCTCAGCGCGCGTCGCGTTTCTTCGGGAATACCTTCCGTGGCTGCTTTGGCGCGGTCCATGACGGCATAAATCGCCTCGACGCACGTCTTAACGTTCTCCTCTGCGAGCATAACAACCGCATCGCTTTCCTCTGCTTTCAAAAACCGTAAAAGAGCCTCGGTTTCGCGAGACGTTATTCCATATCGCGGCAACTCGTCAGTATGAAAGATCCCAGCAACCCCCCTCTTCTTTGCGTGATCCGCGAATTCGGAACCGAGTCGACGGCCGGGCTGGATTTCTTTGCCAACGATACCGGCAAAGCGATGAAGCAACAGGCCCCACACGTGTTTTTTCTTAAGCACGTTTGACGCAGTATAGGCAAATATCGAACTGACTTCGACTGGTTTTCCTACAAACGCTCCGCGCTCTTGTAGCTCGTCTCGGATCTTTAGCAGGTTCAGCTGCCTCGTGACCTCAAGGCGCACAAGGTTCTCAATGAGGTCAAGTGCCTGCACGCCCTTAATTTCGACGCGTGCACCGCCCGCGATGGAGATGTTAATATCCTGCCTGATCGTTCCAATCCCTCGCTTGACTTTACACGCGCGCAAGATCGTTCCAAGCGCAAGCGCAAGTTCTCGTGCCATCTTGGGAGTTGTCACGTCGGGGGCTGTACCAATTTCGACGAGCGGGATGCCGAGCCGGTCGAGGGAGTAAACGTCTTTGTCGACTATCTGCGCTGCTTCCTCCTCGATGGACAGCGTGTCGATTCGAACGGAACCGCTGCTAAGCGATATGTATCCGCCTGCTGCGAGGAGTGCCGTTCGCTGGAATCCGCTCGTGTTCGACCCATCGATTACCAGTTTCCTCATTGTGTGGGCTTGCTCGAAAGGTTGCATCTTCAGTAGGAGGGCAATTTGAACAGCAATTTTTAAGCCCTCAAGGTTCATTTCCAGCGGCGGTTCATCATCATTTTCCACAAGGCACGTGCTCTCATAAGCCTTGTACGTAAATCGTCGGGTGCCGACCCCCTCTTCGATAGCGGCGCGGTCGATCTCCCCCATCTCGCTTTTTGAAGGTCGTAGGTAGCGATAGAACTCGTAAGACGCGTCTTTTGTGTCCCGCAATTCGGTCGGACTGCTGCAAAATAGTTTTGACGCAGTGTTCAACTGTTGATGAATCTCCAAGCCTGCTTTCAGGCCGACTTTCTTGTAGTCGTGCTCTTTCACGGCAACTCCTCGAAAGTGCTTCGCGTCCTAGTCGCATCCGCGTGTATCTCTCCGGCGACGTCAGTTTTCAAAAGCCTAGCAATCTCAAAACGATCGGACGTCTGGCCAAGCACCCACATCAATTTGACGAGCGCTGTTTCGCTCAGCATGTCGTCACCTTCGATCGAGCCTGCGCTCAGCAGATCGCGCCCAGTATCGTAAACTCTGTCGCACACCCTCCCGTAAACACACTGAGAGGTCATTATGACCGGCATAACATCTGCAGCTTTTTTTATGTGCGGAACCCAGTCGCTTGCGACGTGCCCCAGACCGGTTCCTTCAATCACCAACCCCTTGTACCCGTGTGCCACATAGAAGTCCACAATAGCAGGACTCGCTCCCGGGAAGAACTTAACCAAAGCGCACTTCGGCTCGATGTGTGGACTGACGGAGAGCTCGCACCCGCCTCGACTCGTGTGATCGCCTAAGAGTTGCACCGACTGTTCCTGATAGCTGACGCGTGCAATCGGCGAGGCGTTGACTGATCGAAACGCGTCGCGTCGTGATGTGTGCATTTTTTTGGTGCGGGTTCCTTGGTGAACAAGGCAGGTGTCATCCGACGCGTCTTCGTGCATTACCACAAAAACCCCAGCAAGGTCGCTTGTAGCTGCTACTGCCGCACAAATCGCATTAACGACATTGTCACTGCTCGGTCGATCAGCTGATCTTTGCGAACCGACGAGTACGACCGGCACGGGCACCTGGAGCATAAAAGACAAGGCAGCGGCGCTGTATCCAAGGGTGTCCGTTCCGTGGGTTACGAGTACTCCATCGGCTCCCGCGCGAACTTCGTTATAGACGCATTGAGCGAGCTCTGACCACGATTCTGGCCGCATATTCTCGCTCAGTATGTTGTAGAGCAGTGTGCCTTCAATGTTAGCGATTTCGGCTAAGCCCGGAATCGCGTCGATAATATCATCTGCGTCAAATTGACTCGTGACCGCACCTGTTCGGTAGTCGATTTTGCTAGCAATGGTGCCCCCTGTGGAAATGATGCTCAATCGAGGGAGTTCAGGTCGCACAGGCCGCGGTAATCGCTTTTCGGTGAGCGACGCTGCCTTTTCGACAAGCGTCATCGTTATCCCCTCAGGCGCGAAACCTACGTTATACCCGCTGTCGAGTTTAATCACGACAAAGTCAGTCACACTCGGCATGAGCGCGCCAAAAAACTCTTTTTTATTCTTAACCACCTTGACACGATCGCCGTGTCCTATGTTGCCCATTTTAAGCTCCGGACGCCGTCAGCAGACCTTTCTCCGCCCTCTGCAGTGCTGTCTGTCGCAGCAAGAGGCGTTGCTGTCGCACCTTGTGCCGCTTGCGTCGCGCTTTCAACATCCGTTTGAGCTGGCTCGCGGCAGGCCCGCCCGCGATGTCCCGCTTTGCAACGTTACGATTAACGTCAAGGGCTTCTGCGACATCATCTGCCGTCAAACCAAGCTGCGAGAGTTGCTTTCCGAGGTGCCGCAACCCAACTTGGTCGAGCGCGTCCAAGTCCCACGCGCCAACGCGCGCGAGGTCCCCGACAATCGTATGTGCCGTTCGAAAAGGAACGTGTGCGGTGCGCGCGATTGTGTCAGCGAGCTCAGTTGCAGTGGTGAAACCCACAGCGCTCATTTCAGCAAGCCGTCGCTTGTTGATCGAAATGGTTTGCAGTACCGCGTTCGCGATGCGAGCACAATCGATTGTCGTCGCAATCGCCTGCTGCAAGTGCGGTGTAATCTCCTGCAAGTCTAGATTGTAGCTGAACGGCAGCGCCTTGCAAATCACTGCGCTAGCCGTAAAATCTCCAATAACCGAACCGGTCTTAGCCCTAATCAGCTCGAGCGTATCTGGGTTCTTCTTTTGCGGCATGATGGAACTTGTCGAAGCAAACTTGTCGTCTATTTCCACGTAGCCAAACTCAGATGTGCTCCATAATATCAGTTCTTCAGCCAAACGACTAAGCGCGATCATCACATTTGATGCAGCGGATAGCGCTTCTATCGCGAAATCACGGGTGCTCACTGCGTCCATAGAATTCTCTACGATGCCATCAAAGCCAAGTGCTGACGCAACAAAATCTCGGTCAAGCGGCCACCCTGTGGAAGCAAAGGCAGCGGCGCCTAAAGGAGATTGGTTTGTCCGCTCGTATGAGTTGGCCAGCCTCTCCAAGTCTCGTTCTAATGCGTCAAAGTGCGCAAGAAGATGATGCCCGAGCGAGGTTGGCTGCGCATGTTGCAAGTGCGTGAATCCCGGCATAATAGTCGTGGCGTTGCTGGCAGACCGTTCGAGAAGCGTATCTTGTAAGGCAAGAACAGCGTCCATGAGTACCAGCAAGTCTTGGCGTAAGGCCATGCGGATGCAGGTAGCAACCTCATCGTTTCTTGACCTCCCGACGTGGAGCCATCCTGCGTGCGCGCTTCCTACGCGTTCCGTTAAGGCAGTCTCGATCGCGACGTGAACGTCATCAATGTCCCGCGGCAGCTTGGCATACCCGTCCTCCTTGATTTTTAGGAGTGCCCTTGTCAGCGCCTCGAACGTCGTTTGCTCAATGATGTTTTGCTTCTTGAGCATCACCACGTGGGCGAGATCGATAAGAACATCATAGCGAAAGAACCACACGTCCGCGGCGATCGAGGAGGTGAACCGCAGAGCCTGCTCATCGAACTCCGCTAATCGTCCCTTTCGTATGATGTTTTGCTTCATCATACCCTCTGACGAGGCACCGGGTATTAGCTATTTCGCTCGATCCTTGTTAGACGCACAACAGTGCGAGTAGCCGAAATGAGCGTGCTACCATTGCTGTTTGTTCTGACTAGAACACAACAGCCACCGCCCGCGAGCCCCATAAGTGCATCGCTATTTGGGTGGCCGTGATGCAAAACTTAATCAGTCAAACGAGAGGAAACTAGCCTAAAACGCAACGGTTGAATGCACATGAGAAGTTTGGAAGGCAAGATCATCATCGTCGGCGTTACTGGCAGCATCGCGGCAGTAGAAACAGTGAAGCTCATCCACGAGCTCAAGCGCAAGGGCGCGACGATACATTGCGTGATGACAGACGCGGCCTGTAAGATAATCCATCCGAACGCGCTGGAGTATGCAACACAGAAGCCCGTGATCACGCAACTTACCGGAAACGTGGAACACGTTACATTTCTCGGTAAAGGTGGATCAGCGGATTTGCTGCTAATTGCCCCGTGCACGGCAAACACGATCGGCAAGGTGGCACACGGCATCGACGACACCCCCGTCACAACGTGCGCCGTCACGGCGCTGGGATCGGGAAAGCCAGTTGTCATCGTCCCGGCGATGCACGAGTCTATGTACTCTCATCCGTTCATCGCTGAGAACCTTGATCGCTTAAAAGAGCTTGTGCATTTCGTATCACCGCGCCTAGAAGAAGGCAAAGCAAAGCTTGCTGAACTCGACGAAATCGTGCTCGTGATCGAACGGCTCATTTCGGAAGGTGAGCTCAAACAAAAGAGAGTCGTGATAACCAGTGGAGCGACGACAGAATCATTGGATCCCATTCGCATTCTTACTACGAGGAGCTCCGGACGAACGGGAAGAGAGCTTGCATATGAAGCCTTCAGAAGAGGCGCCAACGTCACTATCGTGCACAACGGCGACGCGCGGCTCGTCAACCAGGTACATGTGGAAAGCTCGGACGAGATGATTCAAGCGGTACTGTCTGAGCTTGAGAAAGGGTGCGACATTTTCATCAACGCGGCGGCCATCTCGGATTATACGGTAGATAAACACAGTGGGAAGATACGATCGGGTCAAGAACTACATCTCGCGCTGAAAAATGTGCCGAAACTCACCGACATCGTCAGAGCGAAGTACCCAAACCTCTTTATCGTTTGTTTCAAAGCGGAAACACACACGACTCCGGACGTTCTTATTGAATGCGCCAGATCCATCCCCGTTGATTTGGTAGTCGCAAACGACGTAACGTTCCAAGGCATGGGCACCGAAGATAATGAGATATATATCGTCAACTCGCATGTCGAACGGCACCAGGGCAACAAGGCATTCCTCGCTGAGAAGATTGTTAATGCTATCGTTCGTCGAATGAACAGCACATGAAAGCGTTTTGCCCGTTTCACATAACAGGGTTTTTCGCGCTGAAGCCCGATCGGGCAGGGATCGCCTCACTCGGGTGCGGCATCGTTATCGCCGATGGCGCGACGACTGAAGCCGTGGCAGGCGAAGGTAGCGTATATATCAACAAAGAGCCTTCTTCCGCGCCTACCACAAGGACGGTCCTCGATTCTCTATCCGAGAAGCAAGCCGACGTAAAGACGGAGCTCGCCGGACCGATCAGCTGCGGCCTGGGCACGAGTGGTGCTGGCGCTTTAAGCACCGCTCTTTCCCTCAACCAGCTATGGAAGCTCAATTTCAGTTTCAACGCGCTTTGCGAGACGGCGCAGCGCGCAGAAATTGTCAACAAGACCGGAGTCGGTGACGTCATCGCGCAGGCTGTTGGAGGTGTCGTCATTAGGCGACAAGATTCTGTCGATCGAATTTCAACCCCACCGCTCGAAATCTCTTATCTCGTGTTCGGGCCACTCTCGACGCCTGAAATCTTAGCAGATCGAGGCGCGCTCGCTGCAGTAGAGACGTTTGGATCGGCCGCGCTCAAGAAGCTAATCCGGAAACCCACGTTTGACGAATTCATGCGTCTGTCTCGACAATTTGCGTACGACACCGAAATGCTGAGTCAGAAAGCGCGAGACGCGATAGAGGCCGTAGCGGCTACCGGCGGGTGCGCTTCAATGGCGATGCTCGGGGATGCTGTTTACGGCATAGATCCGTCTGATGCGCTCAGTGAATTCGGGACCGTCCGCAAAACGGCAATATACAATTGCGGAGCCCATCTTGTCCCGTGAACGCAGAACCATGTGCTTCACAGAAAAAAGCGTGCGCTTTTCGAAAAAGCGTGCAACGCATTTGGCGCACGTTTGCGCCCAATGCACCAGTTAATCAAAAAGGTAGATGGAAGAACAACATATTAGTCAAGGTGCGCAGCGCAACTTCCAACAATAATGCAGTTAATCCATCAATTTAGTTCAATCCGTAACGCAAACTAGCTTGGTTACTCTTCGACTACTTCAGCAAAAGCGAAGTTGCGCTTCACAGCCTTGATTTCAATCTTAACTTCGTCACCGATCTTGGTGTGTGGAACGAAAATCACGAAACCGCTAATGCGAGCTATCCCGTCGCCCTGTTTTGCAATATCTTCGATTTTCACGTCGTATTGCTTTCCGACATCTACGGGAGCGCTCTTTGGTTTACTATCGTAGCTCTTGTAGCCGCCGCCGAAATTGTTTCTTGTGTTTGCTCTATACACGCCGTCACCTCCTTTTTGCTTGAACACGTATCTGTATGCCTATGTCATATATAGCTTCGCGCATTAGAGAGAACAAGAGCCAGATAAGACCAAACGGGGCTCTCTCCGCGACAGCATCGATTTATTGCTCGTTCCGCGCGCAAACCTTTCATCTCTTTAACGCCAACCACGAAGACCGAAGTCACGTCAATAAGTTCCTGCAGAAAGCCTTTGCTTGATGAGTAAACAAGATAAGCACCCCTCGTGAAAAGGTGTGCAAATGAAGACTAAAACCCTTCATCAATGGGTGTTGTTTAAGCCGACTCCTCACGAGGTCTATGAAGCCTTCATGGATTCCAACAAACACGCAGAGTTTACGCATTCACCGGCGGACATACGTAGGGAAGTCTGAGGAGAGTTTATTGCCTTCGATGGCTGGGCCTCCGGAACGACCGTCGAACGGAACCCAGACAAGAAAATCGTGCAAAAAGGCGAGGGGCCGACTGGCCCCAAGGTCATTATTCTACGGTGACGTTCGAACTTCAGGCGCAAGGTCAGCAAACAAGATTAGATTTTCCCCAGGCCGATTCTTGAAGCCTTTTATGCAGATCTCAGAACTGGGTGGGTCGAATGGTATTGGGGCACCCTCGCAGCGTATTTTGGCTAAGGGTCTTGAAACGGGGCGAGCAGTGAGGTACAGTAGAACTACTGCTCATAATCCAACAAGTTAAAATAGTACGTCGTTCTTGGGGAAAAGCAGTTGGGAAAAGGCACCGAAAGCCGCGTGTCTCACATGGAGCGTGACTACCTCATTTTAGGAGACATGCGGCGTCGCCCCCCAACGGCAATTCTAGACGGCAATAACAAGTGCTAGCGCTGGGAGGCTGTTATAGTCTCTGCTAACTTGTATGTTCCTCATCCTATTTAGAGAGACCCATTAGCTTCCCCCCTGGACGTTTCTGCGGGACGCGCACGACTCCATGCAGCAAAACCCTAGCAGAATGGCGTGACGCGAGAGCATCTGTTCCAAAGAGCGAGCGCTGGCGTTTGCTCGATGATGCCTGAGTGCGCCGAACGTTGGAAGTTTCCCAGAACCTGGCCTATTGTTTACAAAACGGCACCATCTTTTTTACCTCGAGCCCCCCATCTCATTATCCATGATATGCGACATAGGCGATCTGCACATTTATTACGAGACGTGCGGTGATGGCAGCCCCGTGCTAGCGATCCACGGGTTTGGCATCGATCACCACGTCATGACCGGCTGCATGGAACCGATCTTCACAAATCGCGCGGGATGGAAACGTATCTACTTCGACCTGCCGGGCATGGGTCGCACGCACGCTCCAAGCTGGTTGAACGATGCAGATCAGATGCTGGACGTTATCATTGAGTTTTGTGAAAACGTTATTCCCGACGATCAGTTCCTGGTGGCTGGCGAATCGTACGGAGGGTACCTGGCCCGCGGTTTGGTCCGTTCCATACCCGAACTCCTCAAAGGAGTCCTTCTCATCTGTCCTGTTGTCATCGCCGACCGAAACCGGCGCGACCTACCCCCCCGACGGGTATTCGTCAAGGATAAATCGTTCTTAGTGAGCATCGCACCGAGCACCCAGAAGCAATTGTTTGAGCGCGTGCTTGTGGTGCAGGACCATCCGCGATGGGATCGCTTCACGCAGGATATTATTCCAGGGATGAACGCGAAGGATGAGGCGTTTCTTGAGCGATTTGAAAAACGCGGGTACAGCTTTTCCTTTGAGGTAGACCAGCTTCCACATCCCTTCGACCGGCCTTCGCTCATCCTTGTGGGCCGTCAAGACGCGTCGGTGGGGTATCATGACTCACTGAAAATCGCTGCGAATTACTCCCGCGGGACTGTTGCGATATTGGATAGGGCCGGGCACGGCCTAGAAGTCGAGCAAGAGACCGTGTTTAACTGCTTAGTCAACGAGTGGCTCGATCGCTTAGAAGAAGTGTAGCTTCGTAGAACTCTGCTCACACAGCTCACTTTTTGCGCTTGTTCTTTGCGTCGCTCTGAAGTTCTTCGATCACGTGAAGGAGCGGATTGAAGTAGTCGTGCAATCCCCGAATAAAACTGCTGAGCAATGAATCCGAAGCTCGGTCATTCGACAGGGAATTCCGCCTCTTTGACACGATGTATCAACCTTTTTTTACGCGCACTACGCAATTGCTGTGAACTCACAAAGCTTTTTCTAAGCGCTCACGTGTCGTCAGACGAGTTCTAGGCGATCACTGTGAAGTTAGATAGCTTCAGAGGTAGGTAACCAACGCATAGCTTCACCTTCTCCTAGTTGCTTCATTCCTTCTTTTTTCCTAGGAGCACTACTATTCAGGTGTCTTTGTGGCTTACCTTTCTTTACGCGAACTCGTCACGCGTCGGGCCTGTGCAGCTTGTAGAGGTTGCCGTCAAGAGCACAGATGAAGAGTTCGTTGTGCGAATCTGCGCCTAACGAAGAAATGTTAAGACCGGTGAACGCGACCTCAGTATTTGCAGGGGCGCCCGTGCCGTTGTACCACAGAGCCCAGATCCGACCTGACCCATAATCTCCATAAATGTATGCGCCCTCGAGATCGGGGTACGCCGCTCCTCTGTACACGAAACCCCCGATAACTGCATATCCAACGCTGTGGTTGTACTCCCAGACTGGCAGCTCGAGTCCAGTCTGGTTGCACCCTGACGGAGGAGAATAGCAAAGGCTCCCTTCCATAACGTTCCAGCCGTAGTTTCTTCCGTTTAGAATGACGTCGATCTCTTCTATCCTATCTTGGCCTACATCTCCAGCCCACAGGCGACCAGTTGCGGGGTCAAAACTGAACCTCCACGGATTGCGCAAGCCGTACGCGTATATCTCGGCGCGGTACCCTTTCGTATTTCCAACAAAGGGATTGTCACGGGGAATGCTGTAGTTTAAGCCCGGAGATCCAGAATTAACATCGATGCGCAAGATCTTGCCAAGCAATGTCGAGAGGTTTTGCCCGTTGCCTAGCGGATCACCCTCTCCGCCCCCATCGCCGAGCCCGATGTATAGGTAGCCGTCCCGCCCGAAGGCTATCTGTCCACCCTTGTGGTTCGGGTAGGGCTGCGGAACCTGCAGGACGATTTTTTCGCTGTTTGCTTCCGCGCGACTTCCGTTAACTGGCGAAACGGAAAAGCGCGAGATGACGGAGCGGAGTGGATTGTCAGCCGTGTAATACACGTAAAAATAGCCGTTCTCGCTGTAATGCGGGTCAAACGACAAGCCTAATAACCCTAACTCGCCGCCCGAAAGCACTTTGTCACTAAGGTTCAAAAATACGCTGGCCGTTGTTGCGTTAGGACTATCATTAAAAACCGTGATCACGCCGCCCTGTTCGACCACGAAAAGCCTGTTGCTGCTGCCTCCCGCACTGTAAATGCCGACCGGGTTACTAAAATGGAGATGAGGAAAAGCGGCTTCAACCCCATACGGGGGCAGCACCTGCTCACTCGGCGCGTTCAAAGTGCTTTGCAAGGCTGAAACGCCGACGAATAAGGCAATTACAGAAATAACCGCGATAATGAGTGCGGCATCTCTTACCTTCATGTTAACCGCTGAATGCCGTTATTCCATTTTAGATCCATTCCGCTGAATCGCGTCACCGTCAGAAACATAAGTCGCGATTAGCTATCCAACCTAAAGGCACGCACTTACTTGTGAAATAATCCATCCTCGCGGGTCAATAACCTTGAACAAGTAAATCGCAGCCGATTGATTTTCATTGGAAGGTGGCACGAGGTGACTGATGAGTGCTCTTGCCCAATCACTCGACTACGATTGTTCCTTTCATATATGGATGTATACTACAATGGTAGGGAAACGAGCCTGAGTTGTTAAACTGATACGTGTAAGTGTCGCCTGTATTGAGGAGTGGTGATGAAAATGCTGGTGAATCCGAAACGATCGCGTGTTGGACCGAATCATCATTTTTCCACGTCACGTTCGCCCCTTTTTGAATCGTGAGCATCGACGGGCTGAAGGCGTAATTCTGGACAGCTACGGGATTTTGACTCGAGGTGCTGGTGACGGGACCCGGACTAGGATTCGAAGATGATGTACACCCTGCCATCATAACTGTTGCACCCGCTATCACAACGAGCACTAAAATGAAGTGTTTTTTCATTTTCTCTTTCTCCCGCAGAACAGGCTGCTGCCGGCTTTTAAGCTGCTTTGTTATGCATTGCTCGTTTAATGAAGTTTACCCGCTGAATCGTCGTTCAGTAAAACCCGCCTTAATTTCAGTTTAGCTAGTGGCTCGCTTAAGCGAGGGTTGTCACAAGTGCGCCGAAATTGCCGCGTCTTTAGCCCCGATAACACGCTTCTCCCAATTAGCTCTTTTGGCGGCGCGTGTAGATCGAATGGCTACGAGTTCAGGCGTGCTAGCCCGATCCCTCGAAAAGCGCGGTGGGAAACCCTAGGCGCCATCGCATGCTCCCAAGCGATCAGGCCCATTTGCCGTACGATCTCAGTCGGCTCCGCGAGTGCGGCGTTTCACGCAAAAAGTGGCAAAAGATTATTTTCATGCAACGCTCTAGATTCTTGGCTTACAGCGAGTGTAGGAAGGTATCAAACGTGAAAAAATACTTGCTTCTAATGACAGTCGCGCTTGTGGTTGCACCGCTGCTGGTTGCCGGGTGCACATCATCTTCGAATCCTAGTCCTAGCCCAAGTCCAGCAACCATGAACGTAACTACGACCTCGGCTACAGCGAGCGCGAGTCCGATTGCTAGAACCTCGACTACGAGTCCCAGTGCAAGCCCTGGCGCGCAGGTAGTCACTATACCCGGCTTTTCTTTCCAGCCGTCAACACTAACGATTCAAACAGGAACGAGTGTCACTTGGCGAAACGACGCCAGCGTATCGCATCAAATAGTCTCGAATACGGGCGCGTTT
Organism: Halobacteriota archaeon; assembly: GCA_050011655.1. GTDB lineage: Archaea > Halobacteriota > Bog-38 > Methanoflorentales > Methanoflorentaceae > Methanoflorens. The sequence goes on from JBEKIR010000012.1 coordinate 19,593, forward strand.
AGTTCATCGGTTTTGAATCCGGGCGACAGTTATACACAACAATTCAGCCAGCCTGGAACGTATGCGTATCACTGCGGGATCCATCCCTTTATGACAGGAACGATCACCGTACAATAACTCGAGAGATAGCTCCAACAACGTTTTTGCTGACCTAGCCGCGCTATCAGCTGCGATAACTGCGGACCCGAAGCACAACGGCTGTGGAGCCGGCGCGCTGACGCTAGCAAAACAGTGGTTGTTGGGCGTTCGTCCAGCACGCGTCGGTCCGATTTGCACTCTATTAACTCAAAGCGTGGCGTTCTTTCGGACATGTTATCGGCTGATCGGTTCGGCTCCTCCGTCGCGACAACCAGAAGACTTGTGCATCTGATGATGCATAACACTCGCCCCTGTTACGGGTTGAGGCTCACGTGTCGCGACTAGACCCACGCTAATATTGGCCGCCCAGTACGAGGTTTAGCAATACAAAAATAGCCACGTATCATGTTTGATTAGCAGGCCTGTAATAAATGCCGAAAAGGGACCATGAACAAGCCCCGTCGTTACCGCACGTTTGACCGATTTGAAATCGTCATGCCTGAGCCTTTTGATCTCTCGCTCACCGTCGCTAAACCGGCTGGCTGGCATTGGTCAACGCCTAGAGAAGTTTTTAGAAACGGCACGCTGTGGAGCGGAACATATCTAAATAGCAAGCCTATCGGATTAAAACTGTCTGCGGTGAACGAGCGTGTGACCGTAAGCGTTTACGCTCAATCGCATCTGACAAACGATGAAGAAGCTACGCTACAGACTGCCATCAAACTCGGGCTGGGAGAGGACGAAGACCTTAACTCTTTTTATCGATTCGCCCGCAACGACGAGGCGCTCTCCATCACAGTGCAAGACCTTTACGGCATGCGCGTCGGGCGGCTAGATGACTTATTCGGTCGGGTGATTCTTGCTACAACGCTACAGATGGCACCGCTTAAACGAAGCCAAGACATGATGGCAAGACTACTCGAGCGATACGGGACCAAGATTGCCTTCGATGGTCGCGAGGTCGTTCTGTGGCCAAAACCTTCCGATATCGCTAAGCGGGACCCCATCGAGCTGAGGCGAGAAGCGAAGCTCGGCTACCGAGCGGAGCGGCTCGTCAAGGCGGCGCACCATTTAATTGAACATCCGATGTCTCTAAGAGAGCTACACCGCCAACCCGAGACAGAGGCTGTAAAAAATCTGATGAAAATCCCAGGCATTGGCATGTACTCGGCCGGCCTGATCATTGGTCAGCGCTCTGTCCCGCTAGACGTGTGGAGCGTGGTCCTTATGAGTGAGCTTTTGCTCGGCCGCGAGCCGAAACACCCCAGACAAGAAATTAACGCGGTGACGCAAGCGGTGAACGACCGCTGGGGCAAGTGGGCGTGGATGGCTTTTGTGTATGTGGTGAACGACCTGCCGAAACTCGCGACGATTTACAATCTGTCAAGATTAACCTGAAGATGAATGAATGAACGCTTGGGTGACGCAGCAAAAGGGTGTCAGCCTTGCACATATCAGTGCGCGCGTTTGAGCGCAATATGGTGAAGGGCAACTTGCCTTAAACGCCGCCGGCTTCGATTAAGCTATCTTCGCGCGCGCAACGAATTCTGCACGGCAAAAAAGAGTTATCAGTTTAGCTCGTGCGAGTCTAAATGCAGCTCCCGCACTGAGGGCAGCGGACACAACGCACTCCGCCGTCGCAATAATCAACCTGAACCCGCCTTTTTTTGCGATTAGCTCTAAATACACGCGCCCCATCCCTAGATCAAGGGATACACATGGTGGTTGGGGTCACCTTAGTAAACGTTGTTCCTGGCCAGGAGCGAAGCGTTTTTGACAAACTCGGCGAGATCCCTGGGATTAGAGAACTGCATCACGTATTCGGAGAGTACGATTTTTTGGTGATCATCGAAGTCGATGGGCTGCCCCTCCTCAGCAAGACGGTAGACGTGATCCGTGATGTGGAGGGAGTCATGACCACCCACACTATCGTTGGCGCTGAACTCTCGGATACGTAACGGATAGCAGCGGTGTTTGAGCGGATCTCCAAAACAAGTGTCCAGACCGGCACGACGAAGACATTTTCAGAAAGGAAGCGAACTAATGAGGCCAAGAATCAGAGTAGCCCTGGCAGTTGCCACAGTGGCCGCGATCGCCGCCATCGTAAGCTATCTCTGGCGCGTATTTCGGTTAGGCCAAACAAGCAAAAACGATGCAGAAACGGGAGACAGCGAAGAGCACCGCGAATCTGAATAATAGTGCAGAAGCAGCCTTATCTGTCGACCTCCCAATTACAGTTTACAAGACTCGATGAGGCTTTTGTCTTTTGCAGCAGCGAGCCGATTTGTTTACTCAGTGCCTTTGTCGGAAGGAGCTATTAGCAGAAATCGAAAAATGAAGTGACCTGCGAAGAGCTTACTGAAGGACTTTCGCGTCCCTTATCAAATGCCGAAGTTGTAGTAGATGCCCGGTTTGATTGAGGCGGTCGACAAGTTCCGGGCTGAGAGCGCGGCTATCCGTATCGGTGTTTTCAAGAGCAGGTGCACCGGAATAGCGCAAGCTTTATTCCGCACGAGCTTATACTCTCCAGTTTTTAAAATCGATGACACTAACGTAAACGCCGCGCATAAAAAACGCACAACGCCTACACGACGGAACGACACGAACGAGCATGCCCGAAAAACTGGTGAAAACCCGAATACGCACAGTCGCAGATGGAGCTTGAGGCACGAGATAAGCGCCGCTTGGAGACGCTCATCGACGGCGTCTTCGCCATCGCCATAACGCTCCTCGGGCTGGAGTTTGTCGTCCCACTCGCGCAGTATTCGAATGAGGCACTCTTGGCATCGTTCGTGGGCATCATGCCCAAATTTATCGGCTATTTCCTGGCATTCGCTTTGTTGGGCGTCCTGCTCAATAACAACTGGAGGCAGTTTCAGAACATTGCTTATGCCGACTGGGTGCTATATCTTATCAACGTCCTTCCTGTCGTTCGTTGTGCTCGTCCCATTCGCAACGACAATATGGACTAGCTACCCCGACACCACCGCCGGCGTGCTGTTCTTCGACTGCGTCATGTTCATCACGGGGCTCATTCTATACGCGAACTGGTCGTACGTGAAACGGCGTACGTACCTTCTCAAAAAAGGCATTACCGCGCGAACGCTTAGGGTCATCGCGTATAGAAACGCAAGCCTGCCCGTCGCGTCAACACTTGCGATAGCCCTCGCTTTTGTCGCCCCCGCTCAGCAGCGTTGCATACGTGCCGTCGCTGTGATCATGGGAATGGCATCAATGCACGCCAGATCGAAGCACCCATAACGCTCGTCGGTGTGCCATGCGCGGGCGCAGCACATAGATAAGTCTGGCGGCAGTGACGCAAGTGGTACAGGAACTGCACCCGTTGGCGCTTAATCGTCGAACTGCAGGCGTGAGCAGGCAGCGTGAAAAACCGGGGAGCCTTTGTAAGGCTCCCTCTACCCCCCGCCAGAAAACCCCATCCTAGCCTCACCCGTCAAATAGACGCAAAAAATGAGCGCCTTAAAAAGTTACCCAAGGTTCAAATAGTTGCCGCTGAGAATAAGGAACCACGAGCGAAAGAGAGCAGCAAATTCAGGAAGAAGGTCAGAGGAGAATCCGTCGGGAGGCTCGGATGAGCAATGGTGGTCAAAGCTGAAATTGACGACACGTATGCCGAGGCATCTACAGGTATTTTTTGCCGAGTAATACTCACAGCCGACGACGAGGCAACTTTGCACAGTGCAGCTGAAGACGCAACGGCAACGCCTTCAGTCGTGATTGGTAGGGTAGAAGGCGGGGTTGAGAAGTGGCTTGACGAAGACGAGACTCCAGATAAGCGCGAGGGCGCTGTCCTACAGTTCTGGGCGGGTTTAGACAAGAAGAAGGCCTTTACAGCTTCCTTAAAGAAGTTTGAGGCTGAACTTTCTTACAGGATTCGGCAAGACATACTTGTTAAACCCTTCACAGCGATCTTCGACGCGTTACCCGAAGCAGAAGGTAAAATGGACATGATGGAGGGGATTGGACATTGCGGGGACGGATATGAATGGGTGGAAAAACGCTTTGGCAGAAACGTTGTTGTTGTGCCACTTATGGTCCCAGATTTCATTATTGAAAGGCGTTTAGGGTACGCTCGCGGCGTGATGGGCGCGAATTTCTGGGTCATGTGTAAAACAAAAGACGCTCTAAAAAAAGCCGGAGAAAAGGCCCTGCGTGCCATCCACCGCGTAAAGGGTGTAGTAACCCCTTTCGATGTGTGTTCCGCAGGTTCAAAGCCTGAAACCCATTTTCCGTTGATAGGTCCAACCACAAATGATCCATTCTGTCCTTCGCTTAAGCACAGATCAGGAAAGGCCTACAAGGTTCCAGAGGGCGTTCGATATATCCCTGAAATAGTGATTAACGGAACCTCGCTTGACACAGTTAGAGAAGCAATGAAAAAAGGAATTGAGGCCACATTGGAAATCGATGGTGTGGTCAGAATTTCCGCGGGTAACTACGGTGGAAAACTGGGCGAATTCAAAATCAATCTGCGTGAGCTGTTTCCCTGAACCGTTTTGAGTTGTTTGTTTCGGCACGCTCAACGTAGATAAGCTTCTCTGCGTAAACCGGATTGCCGGAAGAAAAAGAGAGTTTCTTAGAATCGCAGGATGAAACGTGCTCAGGCCTGCAGAGTGAGCGGGGGATTCTGGGCGCAATTCGCCGGGATCATAGAAACTTTTTGTGACAGCGGAGAAGACAGAGAACGTACGTTTACTTTGGAAAGCTTCCGCAAATGGAAACAGACGCGACGATTCCCTTAAAGATTACAGGAGCCATTTTGTCCCTTCAGATCTGAGAAAGTTCGCCGAGCAAAGGGGCGACTTGGTTGGAGGGAATGAGTCCAATCGCGCATATATTCTTATGCATGGGGTGAAGGGGTTGAGTGGAGTAATTACCGCCATCCGCGGCCTGAAAAGCGTCTATGATGTGTATACGTGATATTGGAAGGACACGCAGTTCGCAGCTCAAAGAAAATGCTCTGGTTCATCACTCAGAGCTCGCTTGCTTGCTCAGACCGTTACTCACGCAACAAACAACAAGCTATGAGATTTGTTGCAGTAACGTTTTACTGTTGTGTCGAATAGACCTCAGACGACAGATGACTACTGTCGGAACTGTCAGGCTCTAGCAGATCTTGACGTAAAGTACTGAACAAACTGTGGCAAATCGCTCTTGATTGAAGACTAAAAACAAAAATAAGCGTAAATTAACCCTATTTCCTATATGTGGAGTAATTTTATCAGCTTATTTTTATATATAGAATCATTCCTACGTACCTTAACAATATTGTTGGGGCAAATAATTCCTAAGATTCAACAAATCAGGGGATATGGGTGAATAGTTGTGAAAAGAGATATCATCCGAATTAATGAAGAAAAATGCACTGGTTGTGGCAGTTGCATTACTGGCTGTCCTGAAGGTGCCTTACAGATAATTGATGGGAAGGCCAGATCTATAAGTGATTTATTTTGTGATGGGTTAGGGGCCTGCATTGGAGATTGCCCGGAGGCCGCTATAGAAATTGAAACAAGGGACGCCGAACCTTATGATGAGTACAAGGTTATGGAAAATATCTCAGAAGCAGGACCTAATGTCATAAAAGCCCACCTGCAGCATCTTCAGGAACATGGCCAACAGGATCTTGTAAATGAGGCTATTGACTTTTTAAAGAAAAATAGCATTGAAATCCCGGATTACGAAGAAGAGCCAATGGCCTGTGGTTGTCCCGGTTCAATGACGCAGGATTTACGCAGGTCGGGCAATCAAAGTGTTGCGCCGGTGATCGGTACCTCAGAACTTGGCAATTGGCCTATACAGCTACAGCTTTTAAACCCCAATGCCCCTTACCTAAAAAATGCTAACCTTTTGTTGGCGGCCGATTGTGCCCCATTTGCCTATGCAAACTTCCATCAACGATTCCTAAAGGATAAGGTTTTGATAATTTTCTGTCCCAAACTTGACAAAACCATAGATGAATACATGGATAAATTAACTGAAATCTTTCAGACACAGGATATAAAATCGATTTCCATCGTCCATATGGAAGTTCCCTGCTGTTCAGGCATTGAGATGATCGTCCAAAGGGCCCTGGAAAAAGCCCAAAAGAACATCATAATTAAAGATTACACGATTTCTATAGACGGGGAAAGTAATATAGCGCTCTAAATAAAAGATTGGATGAAACCTTTTTCTAAAAGGTTGTACTCCGGGACTGGGATTGAACGAAGGACCAGCAGATGCTCGACAGGAAGGCGATAGCCTTGCTTACCCAAATCGAGCGTATATCACGACACACCGCGTGAGCTGGTGTTGAGTGGAAGCACTACTAACCCTCTGCCTGAGCACGTGTATGATGTGTTTATGAAGTATTGAGTGAGTGTCCGTTTCGAATAAGCAAGAAAGAAAACTCATACTAACCGTTTACGTAAGTGTTGCTGCAAACCGTCCCCGTATTGATGGTTATCAGACGGTTTGGCCTAGTGGATCTGTGCGTGTTTTTCATCCCTTACTTCAATAAACGTGCTTGAACGAATAGTACACGGTTAAAACTACGTTCTAGAGACGGTGACTGAAGCCAGCGTTATGCATCCTGAAGGAAGGGCAGGCAACCCCGGATAATCAGCTCTCGACAGACTGGCCGCTTGGTATAGTAAGAGACTCTCGTTGGCGTTTTGGTCTGCAGCAAGCGCAGTAATATCATACCTTCCGCTGCTCTCAAAAGATGCAGTCATCTCCCATTGACCATTTGAGGAGATAGCAACGGGTCCATCTTGTGGGTAATGGCGGTTCGCGTTGTAATCATATACTACAAGCCATAGACTATATTCTCCCCCAATGTTTTGGGCCGTGCCCTTAACAAATACTGAGTTTTCCACCCGCGTATTATTAGTGGGGGTTGTAATGGTGGCTGCTGGAATTCCAGGTATATACTCAGGTTGGTGAACGAATGGCATGGGAAAAGGTTGCGGAGGGCTCTTACTTAAATTTTGCTTTATTAGCATCACTGCAGTCTTAATCTCCATTAAAACGCCAAACAATACGGTCCGCTCGTGGTCATTGTACTGAAAAAGCTTATCGCTGAGCGTAGGAGCCTTATTGAGGCTCCGACTGACATGGTAATATCTGAACGCTTTGTCGTAACTAAGACTATGACCTCTAAGCTGAGTCAACTTGTTCTTACGTGTTTAGTTTATTTTGAAGACCGGAAGACCATAGAGAAGGTAAATTATGGCAAATAACAATACAACAGAGAGTTCAACGGGTCACACCTATTCAAAAAAGGTCGGAGGCTGTTGTAGTGCAAGATATAATTGAACACGTAGATAGATAGCATCGGAGGATTATAAGCATGCAAGGAGAGACCATCTCGAACTCTGTCAAAACAGAGATTGTACCACAAACACAGGCGCACCCACATCGCCATACCAGCGCGTTGTTTGATCACGAACATCATCCGTACCAGCCACGCAATGTCAATCTGGTTCATAAAGCTGAGCAAAAGGCGGCGGGCGTCAATACGCGGATTGCTGTTGGGCTTACTAAGAGTGTTGGTACGATGTGGACGGCATATACGTTTGCAGCGCTTGCTGTCGTTGGATTGATGGCCATCATTGGCCTACTTAGCCCCATCGTCGCCTTACTCGTTGTATGGATTTCGCAAACATTCCTTCAGCTGACCTTACTACCGATTATTATGGTTG
>JBEKIR010000013.1:0-27158 GCA_050011655.1 Halobacteriota archaeon
ACCAAATCATTTAATGTTCCCGCACCCACGATTTTTACACCCTCGATGAGCTCGACCTTGTCCCAGCCAAGCATCTGCTTCGATGCCTCACATACGTACACTGTAATGCCCATTTGCAGTGTCTGATCGAGCATCTCTTTTACACTTGGGAATGACCCTAACTTTATTTTTTCAGCCGCTCCTGGTAGTAAAATGCGCAATCCTTGTCCTAGATAGTAAATCACAGGTTCCAATTCCATTGCCTTCGCCGTTTGGGCAAGCACAAGTGGGGAATACTGGCGCTCTGGATTGTCGCTTGTCTGCACGTATAGCAACATCTTTTCATTTGTCATAATCATCTCACCTCTACTTTTTTTTCCTGATTAAGAAACGCAAAACTCCTTCATTGTTCTCGAATTTCACCAGTTCGTGACCGGTCCGCTTCACAAACCGCGTGATATCCTCCTCCGCCGCTGGATCGTCTGCAAGCACCTCAAGCACTTCACCAACCTTGATGCTGTCGATGCCTTCCCGTGTTTTAAACAGCGGCACGGGACAGTACAATCCAACCGTATCGAGTTTTTTTGCGGGTAGTTGATCCGCCATGATCATCGATCTCCAGTAACTTAATGGCGCTTTAACGTATTAGAAGATACCTTTTGCAACAAAAAATGCCCAAATTGATTTCTGATAGGGCTTGCTCACAACTTGTTACGTTGTATGACCGGTAATTTGGCCAATCCAAGCGGTGAACGTTTCAGGGTCGTCATTCGCTCCGTGTCCCGCGTCCCACTGGTAGGAGAAGCAGCCTAGCTGTGTTTTTACGCAGAAGGCCTGATTTTAGCGCCCAGTTTTGTCGCAAGACAAGCAATTATGTCGCTAAGAAACAACGTATGGTCAAAGGCCGCTCGCCTAAGGATGACTGCCCTGACTTAAGACTATAGAAAGTGCAACATTCCTTTACCGAAAACGCTATTCAAGTCATCTACTATTGACGCCTGATGTACGACGTTAACGCGATACGGAAGGATTTTCCCATTCTTGAACACGTCATTTACCTTGATAACGCTGCCACTAGCCAGACACCAAAGCCCGCAGTCGAAGCGATAAACGAGTACTTTTTCGCCTACGCAGGCAACTACGGAAGGGGCGCACACCGACTTGCCGTGTACAACAAAGCAACAAAAAACGGGTAAAAGGCGATTCTACCATAGTTTGCTTCGTCTCTTTGAGATCCGAGCAAACATAAGCGACAGAAAAAAGCAGAGAACGATGTCGCCGCGCCGGCCTTGAGCCGCGACATTGAAAACGTTACTTCAATGCGCCAGTTTTTGGAGGGTTCTATCTGCCGCTCGTTGGAAAGCGCACCCGATCAAACACGACGCTGATACGCCGATGATCGTAAGCAGCATATCCCGCGGAAACCCCACAGGCAAGTATATACCGGTGAAGATGGTGTTCAAGCCCGCCAAGATCAGAGGGTTGAATAGAAAGATAGCATATGAAGCATACGAAATGAACAAAAGCGTTGGGACAAGCTTGGTCAAAGAAATCAGGTAACTGGCGAAATAGTAGAGCAACGGCACGAACAACAACACCATTGCGTTCAATACCAGAAACAAGCTGATGTCAGCGTAAGGGCCAAACTGCCCGGCGTTGAATACATAGCTCGGATCACTGGGAAGTTGATGACTATATATCGCGACGTGCACAGTCACTAGGGCAGTCAATAGTAGAGCAGCTCCGACAAAAGTTCTCCGCTTATCCAGCAGCAGCTTGGCATGAAATATGCTCGCTGCAATCCCGCTCACGAAGACAAAATATTACAAGAAGAATCGCGTATCAACAATACCAAAACTGAGCCTGATCGCCAGAAATAATGCAAATATTGCCGCTGATATTAAAAGCAACCTGACCTTGTTGTTTGATCCGTAGCGCATCATGAGCGGATAAATCAAGTAGCTGAGCAATATGACGCCGACGAACCAAAACATGTAGAAGTCTGGCACGTAGCGAGGAGCCAGGAGGCCCTGTAGTCCCAGTGCATAGATGAGGACCTGCAAAGAGGAAAGTGAAAAATGCGATTGCGAGGGGAGTGGTATAAATGCGCCAACAGCGAGGGCCAAAGCAACCAAATAGAGCGGATAGATGCGAAGCAGCCTCTTTTTGAAGAAACTCGCAACGTCGCTCCAAGCATTAAACTTCCTGTTGTTGTAACCGAGGACAAAACCAGACAAGAAGAAAAAGGTTCCTAAACCGAACAGCACGAGATACGTGCCCAAGACGTTGTTCCACCCGAAGAGGTTTGAGTGGAAATAGTAGCTGAGATGGGAGGCCACAATCATCAAGATGGCGACGGCTCTGACAGCACGAGTTCCAATAGTCGCTTGCGCGTTGACGGGTGTTTGCTCATTTGAACGGAACGTATGGACAGCTTCAAAGGAATAGAGCAAGACAGAGAGAAGAAAAAAGGCTTTGACCGCTCTCAAAAACCCGGCTCGTTCCTTTAGTCCCACCTCTTTCTTGCGCACCCGGTAACCCTCGGTGTGGTTCCTGCCCCGTCCAAGGGTTATGACAGCTGGGCACGTCAGCGTGAGGCGGCGCGAGAATTTTTCGACTGCGACCATCGCGGACCTAGAAACAGAAGCACGTCTCGATAATGACCAGCTGGCCCCTTAGTGCCCAGTATGATGGACATGTCATCCGCGCATCTAAAAATGTGTATAACTGCAAGTTTAGTAGCGCCGAGCACGGATGCCGAAAAATACCTGACGTCCAACGCATTCCAGCTGAACAGCTGGAGGGGATATGCGGGAAAGCTCGCGCGAACGAGTCTCCTCGACAGACCCCATTCCCATCTGTTCAGTTGTCGCGTCTCTTTCGTTCAGTTTTCGTTTCTCTTCCGTTCAGTTGTCGTTTCAGTCGTTACTGTTTCACGTCTTGAATGCTGATTCCTTAGTCACCAGGTCTGACGTCTTGATGACAACAGAGTTGCTGTTGACGCTCATTGGCAGATGGCTTGGCGAGCAGCCACCACTCACATTAGCCGTTCCGATAGTATTGATCGCAAACTGCTTGCCGCAGTTGTTGCACACCACGTCGCTGCCAGATTGCTTGTACCCTTTTGGACCGCAGACATCGCATGTGTCAAAAGCCACGTGGACGTTGCCATCGGTGCCCTTTACTGCAAAGAACTTGATTGCCGTTCCGTTTGATTCGTAGGTATAGAAGGAAAGGGTTGTGGTGATGTTGGACAGCGGGATTTTGACCACACCTTGAGCCGGCAAGAGGTCAGTAGCTTGCGAGTTGCCATTACCAGTGTTCCCAATGCCGTTTAGCAAACCTCCGGCGCCAGATAACACAACGAATCCTCCGCCTGCAACTAAAACTGCGGCGACGGCTATCGCTGCGAGCAACTTTGTATTCGTTCCCTTCTTTTCTTGATCATTCACCATTTCTGTCTCCTCCAGACTTAAAATCCTGATCGACGCTCCCGTCAACAATCCGGATCGTCCGATCCCCAAGCTCGCTTATGTCCGGATTATGGGTGACGAGAACGATCGCGCGGCCTTCTTCGTGTAATCGTTGAATCAATTGCAACACCATATTCCCGTTCGTTTGATCGAGGTTCCCGGTCGGCTCATCGGCAAGAAGGATAGCTGGTTCGTTGACGAGGGCTCTTGCGATACACACCCGCTGCTGTTCACCGCCAGACAGGTGCGCTGGCGGGTAGTCGAACCGGTGCTCCAAGCCGACGTTTTTAAGGGCAGCCACTGCTTTCGTTTCATCAGGGCTGCCATGGTAATACTGCGCCAGCATGACGTTTTCAAGCGCCGTGAGATAAGGAACGAGATGATACTGCTGGAAGATGAGCCCAATGTTCTCCCGTCTCAACCGCGTCAGCGCCGCCTGACCAGCCCCTGAGACCTCTTTTCCAGCGATGTACACCATTCCGCTTGTTGGCAGGTCCAAGCACCCGATGATGTTTAGAAGCGTGGTCTTTCCCGATCCTGAAGGCCCCATGATCGTGGTCCACTCGTCCTTCTCGAAAGAGAGGGTTACTTCGTTGAGGGCTCTCGTCCCCCCGCCATACACCTTTGTGACCTTCTCCAGACTGATCAGTGCGTGGTCCATTCGATCATTCACCTCGCAGCACTATCGCGGGCTCAACCGCCGTCGCGCGTCTTACCGGCAGAGCACTGGCGAGCAGGGAGACGCCGATCGCAACTGGTATGGCCACGGCCAGCACCTCCCACCTCAGCGGAATAGTCGTCGAAAATACGCTTAGCCCGATAAACTGCGCAAGGACGATCCCTACCCCGAAGCCTGCAATACCGCCTATAAGGCCAGTTAAGGTAGCTTCGGCGAGGAAAAGCGCTGCTATAGTCCGGTTTTCGGCACCGATGCTCTTCATAAGTCCTATCTCTCGCCGGCGCTCCGCGACATTGGCCGTCATCGTTGTGAAGATTCCCATCGTCGAAGCGAGCAGCGCCACTGCCGTTACGAGCACCATCATGCTCTGGTACTTGTCGAGTGTGCTCATCTCCGCGTTGGTAAGCTGCGTGATAGTGGTTCCCTGAACACCGGGGATCTTGCCTTGGATTTCCGATGCCATGTCTGCAACAGGGCAGCGGACACACAGCGCGGAAACCTGCACGGCGTCCACTTTCCCAGGCCTCGAGCTCAAATCTTGAGCCACCGGCAGATTGACGAAAATCTGGTTATCCTCGGGGCCGCCACTTTCCACAACGCCTGCTACCTTCAACTCTTTCGCATTCGTTGCAGCAGTACCGTTTTGCGCCCCTGCATAGCTGACTCTGAACGAGTCGCCGACAGTGAGATTAAGCTTCTGAGCGACATTGGAGCCGACCATAGCGCTCGTCGTGTCATTTTGGTCTGTTATCCAGTTCCCGGTGACCTTCCACCACGAGCTGATGTCGGCGATGCCCGTGCTGAATTCTGAATGATCCTGAGGCGATGCCGGCTGAGGGATTTGAATTGTCTTGTTGAAGTACGTACCCGCCAGGATGGCCTGCTGCGCATTGGGCCCGTCACCGACTGTGACCACCTGGTAGAGGAATGGCGCGAAACCGAGCACATTGGCCCTGTGCTCGATGGTTTTTATCATCCATAAATCGCTTTCGTTCATGTATTTCTGCTCGGTGACGGAGCCTATACTGACACCCGGAAGTCCGATCTGTATCGTGTTTGACTGCGGCTGCAACATTAAGTTCGCCCCGTATTTTGCAAATTCCTGCCCGACCTGATCGCCGACGCCAAGTGAAACCGTAAACAGGGCGGTCACGACTGCAGCTCCGATGAGAACTGACGCGACGCCCATCGCGAACCGCGACTTGCGCCTTAGAATTGACTTCCTCAGGAGTTGAACGAACATGCTTTACACCGACTGTAAACTTCGAGGTGGTGTCTCCTCATATAGTTTACGTTAGGTGCAAACATTGTCGGTTCGCGAGAAACCTTGATGTAGATGTATTTACATTATACGTAAACGATGGTGAAGCTTGAACGCATCAGTCTGCGGAACGAGGGCTTGAAGAAGTTTTTCAGTCCAAATGAGGTGAGAATACTTGGGCTGCTTTGGGAGAAGGAGCAACTGACGTCCGGGCAAATACAGAAGCACTGCGGCGATCTCTCGCTGGCCTGCATCGCAGGAACTTTAGATCGGCTCGTAAAAAGCGGCTTCGTAAATCGAACGATAGATGCGAGCGATTCACGGGTGCGGTACCTCTACGCCCCGAGCTGTACCCAACAGGAGCTCGGGACGAAGATATCCGAACAGGTGGTTGACTGTCTTGTAGACACGTTCGGCACCGCAGTCGTCAGCAGCATTGGCAGATCCAGGAGGTAGGCGTATCGATTGGCTGCAATGCGTTCTCGGGTGCCTGACACAAGCCGGCTCGTTGCTACCTTTTTTAGCGATCTTAGTTACCGCAGGCGGCTTTTTCTCTGTTTTTCTTGTTTGGAAGAGGTTTGAGCTCCTAATCGCCGGACAAGCAGCCACGGCATCAGCAATTGTCGTGGGAATCGCTTCGATGAGGTGTCCTATGTTTCAGTGGATTTGGGCGTACCTCGGGGTTGTCTCATTCGGGCTGCTCACGCTCAGCCTCGTTCGATACTGCCTCACGCGCAAAGGCCAGACGAAGCACGCAGGCCTTTCGTCCTACGTCGCAACGCTCGAGGCGCAGTTTGGCATACCCATACGGGTGATCGACACGCAAAGGATACGCGCATTTGCACATCGGCGCGCTGCCTATCTGTCCGTCGGGCTCCTGGAACGGCTCGATAAAGATGAGGTAACGGCCGTCGTAGCTCACGAAGCATACCATGTCAAGCACAGCCCGAGCAAGCTCGTGTCGTCCATCGCGGCACTAAGCTCTCTGACATTTGTCCCGTTTAGCGACGAGCGTTCGGCTGATCAATACGCTGCAGACATCGCCGGCACGGATACACTGGCGCGCGCCCTTCGGAAACTGGAAATCGTGGGCGGCGAACAAAGAATAGAGGATCTTTTTAAGGGCAGATGAGCTTTGCGTCGCGGCCAGTTTTTTTTGGACGCTGTACCTGTCTGAGCAAGCTTATCGTAATCGCGGCAGAAACCGCACCCACGGCATAGAATCATAGCAACAGAAACAGTAAGGAGATAGCAAAAAATAATGAAGGGCAGCACGCATACTATCAAAAGTATGACCGTGAGGCCTTACAATCGCGAAATTTCTTTTACAAGCTTTAACGGGATGCATATGGACGATAAAACGTTAGAAAATGAGCTTAAGGCGTTAGCTAAGGACAACAACGCCCAAATTTATGAGATTGACCCGCGTGAAATTGTGGTGAGCGAATGGGTAAGATGGCGCTGTAAGTTTGGTTGCAAGGGCTTCGCAAAGCACCTCGGCTGTCCCCCATATGTCCCAGGCCCTTCGGAGACGAGAGACCTTCTCAAAGAGTATTCAAAAGCGTACATCGTGCACTTCAAGGGAATACCAGGAATGGAAGATGTCGACCCCAAGAGCATACCTGAAGACTGGCATCCGTTTCTTGAAAGGCTCATCCGCTGGATAGGAGATACAGTGTATGAGCTCGAGCAGCACGCGTTCTACCGAGGTTATTACAAATCTCTGGCATTTGCAGCGTACCCGTGTATTTACTGCGAGGAGTGCGTGGCTGAGCAATCAGAAGGAGTCGTAGATCTCTCGCTAAAAAGGAACTGCAGGCACGCGGAGAAGGTGCGAACTTCTATGGAGGCCGTCGGGGTCGACGTATTTGCAACGGTGCGGAAGCTCAACTTGCCGATCGAGGTAATTCCGTGCGAGAACAATGCTTACGGGAAGATAACCCACACCGATTTAAACTCGTATGGGCTGCTCCTCGTATATTAGTGCGAGAGTGGGCGTGCCGCGTTTCAACCGGCAGGCGATTCTAAGCTCGGCAGCATTGTCATCGGCCACCGTTGCGGCGCGCGCTCGGCTCACAGTGAGTCAAAAAACAATGGCCAAAAGGGGTCCTGGCTTGGGATCGCCAGAGGGGCGATTGTCCCGTCGCGCCGGTGAATTGTTCTCGTTTCTGGGTCGCTCGTTACCTTTCCTATAACGGAGGCCGCTATGCCTCCAGCGCGAAGCGCGTTTACTATATTCTTCGAATCCTTCCGCCTCGCGGCGATCAGCAGTGAGCCCTCGGCGATCGCTGCCAAGGGATCGATACCAAATGCCTCGCAGACCATCCTTACCTCCTCTGGATAGACAAACGCCTCCTCACGTATCTCCATCCCCGCTCCGCTAGCGCTTGCCATCTCGAAGAGCCCGCCGATCACGCCGCCCTCGGTCGCGTCGTGCATGGCAGTTACGCCTCCGGATTCCATAGCTAACAAGGCGTCTTTTACTACGGTCATTTGCAGACAGAGGGCCTTAGCTTTCTCGACCAGATGCGACGGATAATTCTCTAAAAGCTCCTTTTCCCTTATCACCGAGAGGATTCCCGCTGTCTCTATTGCCGGCCCCTTGGTCAGAATCACATCATCGCCCGCCTTCGCGCCGGCTGGCGTAACGTAACTGTGCTTGTCTGCCAGGGCAAAGACGGTGACTCCGCCTATGGTGGGTGATGCAAACCCTGGGTAGTACCCCGTATGCCCGCCGACGATCGCTATCTCAAGCTCCACGGCAGCCTTGTGGATGGCATCCACAATGGTGTGGAAGTCCTCTTCGTTCGTCTCGGGAGGCATCAACAGTGAATAGGTCATGTATCTGGGCTTGACGCCCATGACCGCCACGTCGCTCGCGCCTATATGGACGGTATACCAGCCAAACATCTCCAGTGGTTGGTGCGGGATAGCGAAGATCGGGTCCTCCGCTATTATAAGCACCCTGTCGTTGCCGATGTCGATAACTCCGGCATCGATGCCCGTTGTTGGCGGCACGATTACCGATTCATCTTCTTTACCGAGCCGCGGGAGCAGAAAGGACGTGAAGGTGTCTAGGTCTATCTTTCCGATCTTATCGCTCATCGTAGCGTCTCGCAATTTCACAGATCTGCTCTGCCACTTCTATGGGATCCCGCCCGACAAGCACCGACACAGGCTCTTTACCGATAGCACCCGTTTCGTAGAAGATTTTGGGGACCCGGCCACCGGCAGCATCTATCGCTTGCTGAACCTTCCAGGGCATCGATGCGCCTTCAGCCTCCTTGATTTCTTCGGGTTCTTTACTGCGGTCGATAACGCTGAAAACCCATCCTTTTGCTTTGCAATACCCTTTGAGCCATTGCGTCAGAGACGGATTGTTTGCGAAGTTCACACCTGCCCTAAACCCCGAATCGGCTTTGCCCAGCTCTACCATCAGTCGGGCCATGTGGCTTGACGCGCCGAATCTAGGCTTACCAGCAGCGTGAGGTAAGCCGTTCACAACGGTTATGCGTCCGTCTATTCCCAAAACATCATCTCTGCTTCTAGAATTGGGCCGAGCGTAAACGAGGTTGGTCCTGACCTCCGGAACCAAGGCTGCAAACTCTTTGCATTCCTCCAGGAGATTCAGGGCGACAACAATCTTCCCGCACATATCGATTTCGCCAAGCTTCAACAATTGGCTTCCTCCGCCTTAGATTAGTGTCGAACACTTTGAAGCGGAACAATAAGTAGTAATCGCTAAGTTACTATTTCTGCATCTGTCACTAAAATAGGTTGATTAGCATGAACACGTGATGGTAGTTTCGTTACGTCGCGATTGATCTACAATATTGTTTGATGTTGTTTTGCTTGTTTCGCGAAAATTTTAAATATGATAATTGCATTACGCATTTGCGTTAGTAGGAAGTAAGAAACCTACTTCCTATAAATATATCTTCCTATCAACAAACGCAAAAACAGAACTGCGTAGGACGTGGGCGCCTCGATCCTCCACGTGCGCTCCCTATTCGCCTACGCCAAACAGGCCGAAAACCGGCCCACATTCACCGCAACGTGAGGTTTCAAGATGACATGGAAACCAAGTAAAAAATTGATAATAAATTGCCTTTTGATACTCGTGTTCGTGAGTTTGATGATGGCAAAATCGGGGTACATCACAGGAAATGCCCAACAGCCTACAAACTCAGCACTGAACGCCTCAACGCCAAT
Organism: Halobacteriota archaeon; assembly: GCA_050011655.1. Taxonomy (GTDB): domain Archaea; phylum Halobacteriota; class Bog-38; order Methanoflorentales; family Methanoflorentaceae; genus Methanoflorens. Next base: position 9,605 of record JBEKIR010000013.1, read on the forward strand.
TGCTGCTACACAGGCGTTGTCTGACAGAAGTCAACCCGACGCAACGGGCAGCAGCATTGGCGCGAGCAGCGTTACGGCAAACGTGACTGGCCAGCCAACGTTATCTGAGCTCGCCAGTGCTGTCGGCCATAATTCGACAGCCATCAACTTCGTATGGACGCTGATGGCAGGCTTCCTCGTTTTCTTTATGCAGGCGGGGTTTGCACTCGTTGAAACTGGCTTCACGCGCTCAAAGAACGTCGCTCATACGATGGGCATGAACATATTGATCTACGGGCTTGGCGTGCTCGGTTGGTATGTCTGCGGATTCGCCCTCATGTTCGGCGGATTGGCGGCGCTTCCCACCTTGGGCGGGTTTACCGGACTTAACAGCGAGATGACCGTCAGTATACTGGGACATCCGTTCGGCCTATTCGGTACTCACGGTTTTGCTCTGACCGGTGCTTATGACGTCGGCGTGTTTGTGCTGTTCCTCTTCGAAGTCGTCTTCATGGATACCGCTGCCACGATTCCGACCGGGGCTATGGCCGAACGATGGAAATTCGTGGCATTTTGCATCTACGGTCTTTTCATCGGGACGATCATTTACCCGCTCTTTGGCAACTGGGTTTGGGGCGGTGGATGGCTTTCGCAACTCGGCACGAACTTTGGTTTAGGCAACGGGTACGTCGACTTTGCGGGTTCGACCGTCGTTCACATGGTAGGTGGCACAATAGGCTTTGTCGGCGCTTGGATGCTCGGCCCTCGTATTGGCAAGTACGTCAAAGGGAAGGTTCACGCCATTCCACCGCACAGCATCCCTATGGCCGTGCTCGGAACGCTCATTCTCGCTTTCGGATGGTTCGGGTTTAATCCGGGCTCCACGCTCGCAGGAACCGATCTTCGCATCAGCGTCGTCGCCGTCAACACGATGCTTGCGTCGGTTGCAGGCATGGCCGCGGCAACGCTCTGGATGTGGCGCGTCCGCAGCAACAAACCTGATGTCAGCTTTATGTGCAACGGGTTACTTGCCGGACTCGTTGCGATAACCGGCCCTTGTGCGTTCGTTAACTCACAGTGCGCTGTCCTCATTGGATTGGTCGCTGGCATTCTCGTGGTCGAAGCCGCGCTCTTCGTTGACAAAAGGCTAAGAGTTGACGACCCGGTCGGAGCTGTGGCCGTGCACGGCGTGTGCGGTGCGTGGGGATGTCTCAGTCTAGGACTCTTCGCCGATGGCACGTACGGCGCGGGCTGGAACGGCGTGTCCGGCGCGGTAACCGGTCTTCTCTACGGAAATCCCAGTCAGTTCGGTGCACAATGCATCGGAGTAGCGACATGCGGCGTTTATGCAGCGGCGATAAGCTTTGTGCTGTTCACGTTCATAGACAAAGTTGTCGGAATGAGGGTCGGATCGCAGACCGAAGTAGACGGCCTCGACGTCCCAGAAATGGGAGTAGGAGGGTACGATGGCGGCTACGGGCTCTGAGCTGCGCAGGCAACTTCGAAAAAGAAGTAGCCCGCTTTACCCCGGGCAGAACGTATGTGCCCGCACCACGTCCGCGTGGGCGGGGAGTTTAAGAAACGGCTTAGAGGTGAACGTATGAAAAGAATCACGGCGATCATAAGACGAGAAAAACTCGACGCAGTAAAGCACGCGATGCGAGAGCTCGGCCCTGGAATGACGGTTACGGACGTCAAAGGCCAGGGCAGGCAGAAGGGCATTATTGAGGTCTATCGAGGCAGCGAGTACTGCCTCGATCTCTTGCCTAAGACGCAGATTGATATGGTCGTCAAGACAGAAGACGCGGAGCGCATTGTCAACACGATCTTGGAAATTGCGAAAACAGGCAACATAGGAGATGGCAAGATATTCATCTCCTCGGTAGACGACGTGATTCGCATTAGAACAGGCGAGCGTGGTCCCGGCGCTGTTTAGTGCACGGCATCGCAGGCGGGGTGAATACCCGCCTTTTCTTTTTTTTCATGCGCCAATAAAACAGAGTGCATCTGAGTGCGTTGCCCTAGCGCAATGAGAAAGAAACAACGAGTCTCTCGAAAAATGCATTTTTTTTGTCTTGGGGGGACCGTGCCTGACGTTCCCTTTCGGACGTGGATACAGGCGAATCGAAGGGCGCTCAATGTAGAACAAATATACCCTACTTTAAATGTCGAAGCTCAGAGTTCCTGAAAGACAGACAAGCCAAGTAGTGCCGAAACCACATTCCACACGACAAAAGGCAAGTTTGAGGATTCGGTGCGCAGTAAGGCGGACGTGGCTTAGGTTAATGCGGTATTGTTGAAGGTGTGGTGGTACAATATTTGTGTTGTTATTAAGGAAATGTTTGAGCTGGGGATTGAATTCAGCTTTTAACTCCTTAATCAATCTAGCCTTTCGTTCTTAGTTATGTGTTCCCTTAGGATTTCATAAAGGAAGTCACAGTTCTTTCCTGCAGCCTTAAATCTTAAAGTCTGCTCGTTTGTCAGTATTACAGACAGAGAGAGTGTTGATGACACGGATGCGGCAGTGTTGTTGTAGTAGTCACCCTCAAAATCTTTAAAATCGTAGTCCTTTTTTTGCACGGTCCAAGATTGGACTCGGTTTTTCAGGTTGACCAGAGTTATCTGGTCTTCGGCAAGGAAGTCCCGCATCTCCCACCAGCGCTTTTCTGAAAAGAACCACAAGTTCTCAAAATGAATTTTATTATCTTTAATGTAGTTTGTAATGAAGATATCACCAATTTCGTCGCTATAAAGATTCTCGTACTGCCTCATAAAATCTGAAACGCGTCTTGAACATTGGATGGCTGCTCCAATCTTGAGCATATACTCATTCAATGCAAATACTGTAGCCTTGTCCATAATATCTTGAACAATCTCTTGCAAAGCGCTTAAACTTACCTGTTAGTTTTTTCTACCTCAAGCGTGTCGCCCGCGCACGTTCTGTTGAAAAAGTGGGGGGGCATCGAGACGGTTACGAAAAAAGTCAGCTACACGCAGGATTGGCAAGCCTATGACCACGCTCAGATACACCAAAAGGAGCTGTTTATGCAGCTCCTAGAAGATGTTTGCACCCGTGTGCCACAGCCAGAATACACGTTTGGGCGGCCAAAGTTGCCCCTATCCGACATGGTGTTTCTGTCGGCGCTCAAGGTGTTCTCTACCTTCTCATTGCGACGGTTCCTAGCAGACGCGGAGATAGCAAAAGAACGCGGTTGCATTGAGAAAGTGCCTACCTACGTCTCGGTTGCCCACTATATGGAAAACCCTGACGTGACGCCTGTCATTAAAGAGCTGATAAAGCTGACAAGCCTTCCGCTGACGACTGTAGAGAGTGACTTTACGATAGACAGCTCTGGGTTTGGCACGTCGCGTTTTGTTAAGTGGTTTGACCATAAATACGGCAAAGAAGTTGATACAAGAGCGTGGGTGAAGGCACATCTTGTTTGTGGGGTTAAAACGAACGTCGTAACGGCAGTTGAACTGACAATGACCAATGAGCACGACACCAAGTTTCTGCCTGAGCTTCTTATGAAGCCAGCTCAGAACTTTACCGTGAAAGAAGTGTCGGGAGACAAGGCGTATTCGTCAAGGGCGAGCTTAGAACTGATAAATGAGTTAGGCGCTGTTCCTTACATTCCGTTTAAGAAGGGAACAACTGGAAAAGCTAAGAACGCTCCAACGTGGAAGAAGATGTACCACTATTTCGAGTTCAAGAATGAAGAATTTCTAGAGCACTACCACAAGCGGAGCAATGCTGAGACTACGTTTCACATGATAAAGAGCAAGTTTGGGGATTCTGTGAGGAGCAAGACTGAGGTTGCTCAGGTTAACGAAGTACTGCTAAAAGTGCTGTGCCACAACATCTGCGTTGTGATTCAGGAGATGTTTGAGTTGGGGATTGAGCCGAAGTTCTTTTTGGCCTAACCTCTATTCTTTTTACTTTAACCCCTCGTAAGTATGCTTATCGCGGAGACGAACGTGCCTGATATTGACTGTCTGAGTAAGATTCTTAAAAGAGTATATGATGCGATATTTACCTACGCGTATGCGAAAAAAGCCGCGTCTTTCTTTTATAGGGCGACTACCCCTAGGAAAAGGCAATTCGCCTAGGTTATCTATCGCCCGTTCGATTCGAGGCTTGTACGGGTTGTCAATGTTATTAAAGTCGTGCTCAGCAGTCGTTAGGATAACAAGATTATAAGCGCCCATTTGCCTTTAGCCGCTTTTTCATTTCCTCCCACGGAACTGTTGGGTCATTAAGCCGCTCGTCAATGATAGCAATATCGCAAGCGTCTTCTATTCGCTCAAGCATTTCGTTGTATTCACGGATAGGAATCTCAACTACCTGTTTCCCGTTTTCGTCGGTGCGAATTCGATGTCCCAGTGGAGTAGTTCTTAAAACCGCTTCACTCATAGCGGAAATTAACTTAGTTTTTATCCGATTAAAGATTTTCGTTAGCATAGTTTAGCTCATCGACCAGCAGTCTGTTAAAAAAGTCAGCACTCTGTTAAAAAAGTCGGCTCGTTTCGCTACTTCTTTTACAAAGCCCCAGATCTGGAAACATATTTATATTGTTAACGCCGTTAATTTATTTGGTGAATACCATGAACCGTGTGATTGCAGAAGCAATTTCGAACAATGAGCCCTTCACAGAGAGGCTTAGAGAGTACCCTCCGAGTGTGAAATTGGTCTTTAAGACGCTTGAGAACAACGGAACAATGACTTTGAGCGATATTGAAAAGGAGACATATTTGCCATATAGAACGGTGAGATACGCAGTTAAGCGACTCAAGGAGGGTGGGTTTGTAGCGCGCATCTTTCACATAGAAGATGCACGGCAAAGCCTCTATCGCCTCGCGAAGTAGTTTGGTCACGATAATGTACAAGTATGTAAGCAATTTGTTTTCCAGTTCGTTCATGTGTAGTTCGCCTGGTTTTTGCGTTATTTTTTGGTGAATTTAGTTTCAATCCTAGTGCTTAGTATCCCTTTTTGGCGGCCAAAGTACGGCGCGTATGAGCGCTACTGCGCCTCATAGCCCCCATTCTTTTCAAAGCCATTTCGTACTAGCCCAACCTCAAGCTCGGGGCCCCGGCTACGCCTTCTGTGCTACATTCATTTGCTTTACGAGTGAAGCTTACCAGAGCAAGCGGGGAGTCGCGCTCGGTAGCTTACGCTTGTCGGCACACTTGTTACGCCAGTTTTTGCCGCGAAAGAAACTATCATATTGTTGTGCGCGTTAATCCCACCGAGCAAAGGCGTGAGGTTTTGCACGTTTCAAGTCGCATTTCAGAGTTACTCATGAAAGGAGATCAATGTAGGAACCTGCAGGAGCTGACAAGAGTTGTTGCGGGTCACGCCATTTACCCGGACGGCAAGATGCTGGACAGGCGCAAGGCGTTTGGCGAACACGTCGCAGCGTTTCACAACGATGCCAACATCCCGCTTAGCGTGGACTACGAAGGAATTGTATTGATGTCGGCCCACCAACCAAATCTCTTCCCGTACAGCGGCGTCGTGCGAAAGGCAGTGCTCGTTCACGCGGTGGCCGAGAAATTGCGAAACGAGCTCGACTGTCCCGTCGCCGAGCTCTTTTGTTTTGCGGACCAAGACTTCGCTGACGAACGGTGGTTCCGAGAGGCACAGCTCCCGAGTGTAAGAAGTCGAAACGGTACGCTCAGCTTGCATTTATCGGTCGCTCAAACTTACAACAATAAGATTATGCGCGCCGTTCCAAAGCCCGACAATAACGAAGTAGAGAAGATAAAAAGCGAGATTCAACGCTGGGCGATCGAATCAAGAGATTCAATCATGAAGCACTCTAAGCAGTTGGGACTGCAGGCCCTGGATGTTGATCTCGATACCCACGATGTGTTTGATGTGATCGATCGAGCCAACGAAAGAAGCACCAATGCGGCTGATTTTAATGCCTTTTTCTTCGCGTACCTCATTCAGGAATGTGCGTATGAAACGGCTTTCGCTCGGTTTTCACAATGCCAACAGGTGTTCAGGGACGAAATCGCTTTCATGTTGGAACACTTCGATCAGTACGCAAAATTGATGGTCAAATCGCAGAAAAATCCAGTTACGAAGACCTCTACCCCTATTTGGTATCATTGCCCTTGCAATGGTAAAGCTGACGTCGACGTGGCACGATCACCTGATCACAAGCTCGTTGCGACGTGCCGTGCGTGCAATACAACCGTGGAGTTCAAAGGGGGCATACGTCCAGCGCTGGAGCAGATGTTGCCAAACGTATCGCTGAGGGCAGAGTCTATGCTTATCGCTTTCAGTGGCATCGGTATTACATTGTATGTTGGGGGCAAAGGCGGCGCCGAATACCTTAGCCGAACGAGCAGGATAGCCGAAGAGTTCGGCATGCAGTTTCCCGTCGTTTCGATTTGGAGACCGAGAGATATATACGGAGGCGTTGGACAGTTGGATGCGATTCTAGAGCTGCTAAGGGTAAGATCAGAATATGAGCTTATGAGGAATGACGTAACGTGCGACGCGGCAATCATCGGCAGCGAATTGGATCTTATTCTCGCGGACATCGACGGGGCAGTATCAGCATTAGACAACTTAAAGCGTGCGATCGCAACCAGGAAAGCTGCTGGTTTTAAAGAGCAGATAGCGTTTATCGTCAACGTGCAAAATGATCTGAAGACACGATTTGAACGAAACAAAATCGCGAGAGACAGCTCAATAGTGACTCACACAAAAAACACGGTCGGAATGATCCCTTCTATAATCGACCACGCAATAAACATAGGAATGTGTTCGACCGCTGCCCAGTGGTCCAAGGCGCTTGAGGAAAACATACATTTTGACGAAGATGTGCCCTTAAAGACGAATACTTCGATGGACGCTCTGTTCGATATGATAAAACAGTTGTGCACTAGTGAGTTGTTTGATTACTGATTTTATGGATCAGTGGTTGTCCTAAATCGCGAACTCGGTCGCCACTCAGCTAGTGTGAAAGAAAAAGGCTATGCACACAATCGCGATCGCCTCTTCGCGGCTAATCCTAAAGGCAAATTCTGCTTGATAAACTGGCTCCTATTTACAGATGTCACTATGAGACGCATAACAAAGGGTTAGTGCACTGCGATGAAAGAAGGAACATCCATCGTTTGCCGCTGAGACTTGCACGAACACGGTATTAATAAATGCTGACGCTCGAGTACGATTTCTCAAAGCGAGCAAGGGTCAAAACGAGCAGTACCCCTTTTTTTAACTTCTGCGTTGTTCACCAAGCGACTCAATCGATTACCGCTCCTTTCGAAAAAGCCTGCCCGTGCGTGCACAGCTAGCGACTACTCTCGAGTCTTTGTGCATCATCAGAAAGGGACCACATGCGAGCTAGCCGGCACTCACCCGATGTTACCGAAAGACAAGAAAAATGAAGTGTCAGGGTCGGATGATAATATTGACCTGCGTACATGCGAACTAGGTTATCAGAAGGGACAAAAAATGAGAGCCAGTCCCCGGAATTGAACCGGGATAAGCCGCTCTGCAGGCGGCTGCGTAGCCATTCCGCCAGGCTGGCATTCTCGACACTTCACTATTGCAGCTCGCACATAATAATACGTGTTATCGCGACAAAGTTTGCTTGCACTCGCTCTTTTCCGTCGATTCACGCTGCTCCAACTTGCATGCTGAAAGCTGATTGAAATAGAATCTGAGCAAGCAATGGCGCCGGAGACGCCGCGCTAAAAAATCGCCAAATGCTTAAGTATCTCGCTACTGAGAGTACTCGTTCAGTTGAAGCAATTTGGCCCCTGCGCTTGAGCGGCGCGCAGCGGGACTTGTTTCCCATCATATGGCAGTCGACCAGATAACGGCGAACTATGTGTTGTTGAGCTCAAGGAATCGGCTAATGAAAAAGTCACATGATTTAGAAGTGCTGCGCCGGCGTAACAAGCGACAACGCGCGATAATTCGCTTGCTAAAAAAGATGCACCGGGGCGGATTTGAGCCGAGCGCTTTTGAGATCGGCCACATTGACGTGACTATTTCCGACCTCGATCCTGCGTTTCACGGATACCGGATTGCAAGTATCGCAGACATTCATTTGGATGAATGGCTCAACGCGCAGCGTTTTGACGAGGTGATCAACCTCATTAACCAGCAACATCCTGACTTAGTAGCAATTGTAGGCGATCTCTTCTCGTACGAGGTTGACGGACTGTCTCAGCAGATGGTCGTCTCGTTGAACAAACTGAGGCCGAAAGACTGCAGTGTTGCGGTGCTCGGCAATCACGATCACTGGGTCGGAGCGACAGCCGTTCGCGACGTATTGTGGGAAAGCAACGTTATCGACCTAAGCAACGACGTAGTGACGGTAAACAAGGAACAAGCGACGTTGCACGTCGCTGGCGTTGATAGCGTAGCGTCACGTAAACATCGGTTGGACAAGGTGCTGAAAAAGCTCCCGCCCACGGGACCCGCAATCCTGCTGGCCCACGAGCCCGATTTCGCGGATGTAAGCGCGAGCACAGGGCGATTTAGCTTACAGATTTCAGGGCACTCGCATGGAGGGCAGTGGATAGTGCCGGGAATAGGGCCTCCAATTCGCGGTCTGTACTCGCGAAAGTACCCCCTTGGACGATATCGCGTCGGCGACATGACACACTACACGAACCGCGGAATAGGGACGAGCATAATCCGTCTGAGGATCAATTGCCCGCCGGAGATCACGGTCTTCACCCTAATGCCCTCCGACCATCCATAGGTGGGCAACATCACCCGCTGCAGGGGCTCGCTTCGACCGGCGTTCACAACGATCGCCTTGCCTTCCGCTGTTCAGTTCCGCTTCAACTGGCCAAACAACAAAGCCGGCTTTGTGCGCACTTTAAACGCATCACGAACGCCAATCGGCACCCCGCCGATCACCGGTTGCCTTTAAGTATCGTATCTACATAATTAGGGCGGCTATGAGCTACAGCAAACGGTTCCCCAGAGTAATCATGGACTATGACGGCGGTCAGCATCCGGATTACGATGACGTAGCTGTTGAGGATAGCCTCACACTGTTTGTTAACGACGTCAGGATCGCGACGCTCATAGCGTCGCCAGAGAAGCTGAAAGAACTTTGCATTGGATACTTGATCTCTGAGGGAGTCGTCTCAAGTTTTGAAGAGATTCAAAGCATTAGCGTCGATGATGATAAGAACGAGGCCTACATGGTTGTCTCGTCGTTTGATCAGGTCGAGCTCTGGCAGGAAGTGCGGTCTTCGGGCTGCATCGGGATGAAATGGTGGACAAACGAAGACGTGCGCGTTGATTCTGATGCAACATTTGAAAAGGTGGTCCTCAAGAAGAGCTTGATGCACCTCGACACTCAAGCGCGCAGACAGACACACGGAGTCCACGTAGCCGCGCTATTTGATGCAACAGGCAAGCTACTAGCGCAAGCGGTCGACGTTGGAAGACACAGCGCTGTTGATAAGGTCATCGGCATATACGCAGGCAACAACTTCTCCCACACGTTCCTGCTGTCATCCGGCAGGCAACCCGGAGGAATGGTATTGAAAGCGGCTCGGGCAGGTATACCACTGATCGTTTCGAAAGCAGCACCTATTAGCACTGGTGTCGAGGCAGCAGTTCAAGCTGGGGTGACGCTCATATGTTTTGCTACCGGGCGTCAGTTCGCGGCGTATTCACATCCAGAGAGGCTGATCTAGGGTCTAAGGCCTCTGCTCGGCCGAGAGGCAGTCGCAGCGGATTAACGCGAAGTATTTGAATAAGGTCCGACGTGCTGTGGCTACGTCCGTAGGCTATTGGGGGACGCGCCATGAGTTGCTGTGCCGACCGCCTGCAGTGCGACATGAAGTGACAATACATTACTCGCTGCAGTGTTTATCGGCGCGCTGGCGCTCTCTCTTTGGATGGCCAGTCACGTCGACATGATTGACATCGAACGCGGTTCGATTAACTCCTCCAGCGATCAGCCCGACGGCTTTGTTGAGGGTGGCAACATCCCATTGTATCTTGGGATTACCGTAACGCTGTTCGTCATCGCACTCGGCAGTTTTGTCTACCTATCGAAGCACCGAGCATGACTATCTCATACCCCTGCGGCCCAGTATGACCCTCGCGCATCAGCAGGTGCGCACTTTTCTCTCGATTGACCTGATCTTGGCACGCGTCAAGGGGGCTAAGCCACACGCCAAGGGAAAAACGCTTATGCCAGTGGTATAGGCCTTAGGTTGAAATATCGCGCTCTGACGTTATCACAAATATGCCGACTTGAGACAGCAGATTTTGAAAACGTTTCACGGTCTTGCCGGTCGCGCAGCTTCTTAAGCCTATGAGCTGTTCTATAGCGATATTTCGCGTCCGGCAAAACACCTCGAAATCACTGATGGTCGATAGGTGGATGTTGGGCGTGTCATACCAATCGCGGGGCAAGAATTCGACTTTCGGCATTTGCCCTCTAGTTAGCATGTACCACCGTATCCTAAAGTAGCCGAAATTCGGGAAGCTCACAATCGCCCTATTTCCGACACGAAGCATTTCCTCGATAACAAGCGTCGGCTTGTGCACGACTTGAAGGGTCTGGTTTAGCACGATGTAATCGAAGGAAGCGTCGTCGTAATCTTCAAGCCCTTCGTCTATATCGCCTTGGAAAACCGTCAGCCCTTTACGCACGCAAACAGCAATGCATCGGTCGTCAATTTCCACGCCGCGACTATCTGAGACTCCGTGTTCTTTAAGCTTGATCAGCAAGTCGCCGTTGCCGCAACCGAGGTCAAGTACGCGTGAACCTTCAGGGATAAGACTAACGATGATGTCTTGGTCAAATCGTCGCATCATCAACGCCCGGCGTTTTCTAAGAAACCTGAAATGAGGTCGGTAAGTGGGGCCACTTCAAGCAGGAACGCATCGTGCCCGCGTGAGGACTGGACCTCACAGTAGGTGACGTCTTTGCGTTTCCTGCGCAATGATCTCACGAGCGCCTTCAATCGCGCAGAGGGAAATAGCCAGTCTGATGAAAACGAAATGATAAACATCTTTGACTTGATCGACGTCAGATCAGACAGATCGAAGTAGTCCATGGCTTTCGTTATGTAAAGATACGAGTTGGCGTCAAAACGCTCAACGAATCGGTTGCCCTTGTAGTGCAGGTAACTCTCGACCTCGAAATCCTCAAAGAAGCCATAGCGATACCCATTTACTCCCTTAAGCGCCCGCCCGAACTTTTCGTGCATCGACTCCTCACTGAGGTACGTGATGTGTCCTATCATCCGGGCGAGCGCAAGGCCTGCGCGGGGCGGCGTGCCGTCGTAATAGTCGCCGTTCTGCCAGCACGGGTCTGCCATGATCGCTTGCCGGCCTACCTCGTTAAACGCTATTCCTTGCGCGGAGAGTCGATTGGCCGCGGCGAGTACCACGGCGGATCGCACGATATCAGGATAATCAACGGCCCACTGCAGCGCCTGCATCCCCCCAATGGATCCACCGACAACAGCCAAGAGGGTTTCAATTCCCAAGCCATCGATCAAACACTTTTGCGCGCGGACCATGTCGCCGACCGTGATGACCGGAAAGCCAAGCCCATACGGGCGCCCTGTCGCGGGATCGGTGCTTCCCGGCCCCGTTGACCCGCTGCACCCTCCGAGGACATTGGAACAGATGATGAAGTAGCGCTCTGTGTCGAGTGCCTTTCCTGGTCCAATAAAGTCATACCACCAGCCTTGCTCGCCCTTATCGTTTACAGAGCCGGCGTGAGCGGTGCCAGATAAGGCGTGCAGGAGCAATATTGCGTTATCTTTGGCAGCGTTCAGCTGGCCGTATGTTTCATACGCGACCGTCACCGGCAACAGCGTCCTTCCGCAATCTAGCTTAAGTGCATCAAACGTGTAGTGTTGGGTTCGCGGGATGGCGTCTACGACGTACATGCGAGTGCTTGGTCAATATCCTCAATGATGTCAGTGACGTCTTCGATCCCCACAGAAAGCCTGATGAAATCGTCGCTGAGGCCTGCTGCGACGCGTTCTTCGGGGTTCATTTGTTGATGCGTGGTGCTCGCAGGGTGCACCACCAACGATTTCGCATCGCCGATATTGGCGAGGTGACTGAAGAGCTTGAGGCTCTCAATGAACTTCACGGCAGCGTCGTACCCGCCCTTGACGCCGAAGCCGATAAGCGCGCTCGCCCCGTTTGGCAAGTACTTCTGCGCTAGTCGATGAGAACGATCGTTCTCTAAACCAGGGTAACGCACCCACGAAACACGTTCGTGCTCATTCAAGAATCGAGCGACGGCAAGCGCATTGGCAGAGTGGCGTTCCATCCTCACGTGGAGCGATTCAAGTCCCTGGAGGGTCAGGAAAGCATTAAAGGGGCTCAAAGCGGGACCTAAGTCGCGTAGCAGATGCACCCGCGCCTTTAGTATGTAAGCGAGTTCTCCGAACGCGTCGGCGTACACGAGCCCGTTATAGGTAGGGTCAGGCGCGGTGAAATCAGGGAATTTCCCGTTCGTCCAGTCGAAGTTTCCCGCATCAACGATGAGCCCCCCGATGGAAGTGCCATGCCCACCCATGAACTTAGTGAGACTATTGACGACGATATCCGCGCCGAAATCGATTGGTCGGCACAGGATGGGTGTGCTAGCAGTGCCATCGACGATGAGGGGAACGCCGTTGTCGTGCGCTAGCTGAGCGATGGGCTCGATGTCAAGAACATTCAAGGTCGGATTGCCGAGCGTTTCTCCGAAAAAGGCCTTCGTCTTATCATTGGCGCACTCGTTGTAATTATTCGGATCAGTCGAGTCTACCAAATGAACTTTGATGCCCATTCTTGCCAACGTCGATGAGAACAAGGTGTAAGTACCTCCGTACAGTTGCGACGATGACACGATCTCATCTCCAGGCTTAGCGATGTTGAGGATTGAGAACGCATTCGCAGCTTGACCGCTTGCAAGCGCAAGACCGGCTTTGCCACCTTCCAGCAAAGCTACTCGTTGTTCGAGCACGTCATTCGTCGGGTTCATTATGCGCGTGTAGATATTTCCCATCTCTTGGAGCCCGAAAAGTTTTGCAGCGTGTTCTGTGCTGTCGAATACGTACGAAGTCGTTTGATAGATCGGAACGGCCCTCGCTTTCGTTGTGGGATCGATCGATTGGCCTCCGTGGACTGCTATGGTTCCAGGTCTTTGCATCATATACCTCTTACACGACAATTGATTTATAACAATTGTTATAATACTTATATGGAGCTGTTATATCGAGCGTCTGACCATTAAGGTTTCGGAGAGGACAAAAATAGGACACGAACGTCACATTATGTGGCTCCTGTGTGCGAATCATGAAAACACAACGGTCCCCCTGTGAGGCGGCAGTCTGGCAGATCCTTCCTACCATCCGCTCAGAAGTCGCGAAGGAGCTCACACGGCTCGGCCTCTCCCAGATGTGGATCTCAGAACGTCTCGGCATCACACAGCCCGCGGTCAGCCAGTACGTGACGAGCAAACGGGGGACGACGATCGCCGTCAGCGACGACACTAGAACGCTCATCCAATCGCTCGCCGAAGACGTCGCAGATGGAAAAGACCTTAATCTAAACGAACGAATGTGTGAAATATGCACGCACATCCAGGGCGATGAAAAGTGCATGCCTATGAATCGACAACCATGAGTGACCGGCTAAAACGCCTGAAACAGAAAAATGACGCCGTCATTTTGGCACACAACTACCAGCGCGATGAGGTTCAAGATGCCGCCGACTACGTAGGGGATTCGTTCGAGCTAGCAAAGATCGCGTCTGAGATCACGTGCGCTGTTATCGTGTTTTGTGGTGTCGATTTTATGGCGGAAAACGCAGCTATCCTCTCACCGGAAAAGCAGGTGCTGCTGCCCGTGAAGGAGGCGACGTGTCCGATGTCGCACATGATCACCCGAAACGACGTGCGACAGCTCAAGAAGCGCTACCCGGGTGCGCCCGTCGTGTGCTACGTGAACACTTCGGCCGCCGTCAAGGCAGAAAGCGACGTGTGCTGTACGTCGGCAAACGCCGTGAAGATCGTCAACGCGCTTGATGCGGATCGAATCGTGTTTATTCCCGACAGAAATCTCGGGGACTACCTCGCCACGAAAACTGACAAGGAGATCGTATCTTGGGACGGCTTCTGCCCGACCCACCAAATGATTACCTTAGGAGACGTACTGATTAAGCGGGAGGAAGTACCCGACTGCGAGATCATCGTGCATCCCGAATGCCGGCCAGAGGTTATCGCAGCAGCTAACTTTGTGTACGGGACGGGCGGCATGCTGCGTCACGCTGCAAAAACCAACGCACGCCACATCGCCATTGGAACCGAAGTGGGCATGCTCCACCGACTCGGGAAGCAGGAACCAACAAAAGAATTCTCGGCACTCGCCGAAACGGTGTGCCCGAACATGAAGCGTACGCACCTCGAAGACGCTGTCCGCGCGCTCGAGCAGAAGCAATTTCGTGTCACGGTAGCAAAAGACGTCCGCATTGGCGCCAAGAAAGCACTTGACAAGATGCTCGAGATGGGAACTTGATTTGCTCAACTCTTTTACGTAAAGGACGCACGCCAGAGCCTCTACCGGCTAGCTGAATAGCTCGCCCGGAAACCTGTCCGCGTTACTTTTCGACCATAGCAGGCCGTTTGCTTGCGATCATTGAAAAAAACGGCGTCAAGAGCAACAGCCTTCATCAATCGCTGGTTCATTCTCGCGTTTTTCGAGCAGCGATTTGATCTTGTTGCACACGTCGCAGAGGTGCACCGACAAGGCCCCCGGGTCGTCTTTGTATTCTTCAAGGTAATCGTCGATCACCTCGAGCACCTCGGTGTCTTGTCCTGCCGTTCCCCGTTTGCTCTTGACGTACTGATTGACGGCAGCTGGAGTAACGCCGAGTATTCGTGCGATCTGTGCCTGACTTATCCCTTCCTCCTTCATCCGCACCGCCATCTCAGCTCGTATCGCAGGAAGGACGTACTGCACAATGATCTCACATCGCGGCCTGATCTTTGACGACCTGTCGGTTTCAGTCATGGCTACAGGAGGTCATATTTCTCGGCTATCTCCTTAAAGACATCTGCCACGTACGATGTCTGGTCCCACGTTAAGCCATACGTGTTGAGCTTCCACGTGCGCGTCGCTCCCGCAAACTCGCCAACGATGCCCCTCTGTTTCAGCTCGTCGCTGAAGAAGAAGCCTCGTCGCTTGTGGGTTTCGGCGACCCTGTCGAAACTGCCCGTGGTATCCACCTTCGTCAAGGTGTGCTTGCGCGGGTATTCACTCAAGCATTTGTTGCCCTTAATGTCAAGGATCGCGTCGATGACGATGTTCGACTTCGCCACGTACCCTTGCCAGTCATTGATGCGGCTCTGGATGGCCGGGAAGGAGGCCATCATGGCGAGGATGTTCGCGCCCATGAGGGTGCAGCCGAGCATTTCAACCTCTTTGATGCCAAATTTTCGTCCTGTAACGTCGCCGATCATCTGCGTCGTGCGGAGGACTTGATCAGCGTACTCGCTCGTCGTTGCCAGCACGCCACTTGGCGCAGGAGAGGCCATCGACTTGTGCCCGCTGCCGACGACGAAATCGACGCCGAGCGCTCTGCCATCGACCGGCTTGATGCCAACCGTGTACGCGCCGTTATAGAGGATAGGAACGTCGTATTGGTGGGCTGCTTTCGCGGCTCCCGCGATATCGTGCTCGTTTGCAAACGAGTAGTCGAAGTGGTCGAGCATCACGAGGACAGGCATTTTGCCCTGTTCGCGCGTCACGTCCTCTATCTTCTGCGCGACGGCGTCGCCTGTGACGACGTTATCCTTGTTTAGGGGAACCTCTTTGACCACTGCCCGCGCGTTTTCAACCGCTAAGAACTCGGTATAGTGTGCGAGGGCGGAGACGAGAACGATATCTCCTTTCTCCGCGAGTGAGAGGGTGACCGCCTGAAAGGCACGACGTGCCCCTGGCGTGACGCGCGCTTCGTCCATGTTAAGGAACTTCGCAAGCTCGCTGTGGAACTCAGCGATAGGCGGCTTCGTGATCTTATCGAGTCGAAAAGGCTTGCGGCACTGGTCGCACGTCGAGTAGCCATCGCCGTAGGCGATGACGGCTTTCATCGCCTCTCCTGTGAGGCGGCCTGCCGCTTGGATTGGATGAATGTTAACGTAACTCTCTTCCACCTCACGCACAGGTATGTCATTGATCTTCATTCTCGAAAACTCCTTCTAACCTCGACAGCGCTTCCTTTGCGCGAGCAACCGATTCTCGCGCCTCGGCTCGCTGCTCCTCGCTAAACTTATGCAGCGGTGCCGTCTCCCTGAGTAGCACGCGCAGATCGGTGAGCGCGAACAGCGCTTCAAAAAGGGGGTCTACCTGTTCACTCATGCTTCTACCTCAAAGTTCGTCGTGCACGACGCACCTTTCTCTATTATCTGTCCTCAATGAAGGACAATTCCTCTCATGGTTAGTGCAGTACGACGACTATTGAACGTTCACAAAAGGACAAAATATGCCTACAAGTGCACGCTGATTATTACGGAGGCAAACAGAACTATGTACGAACAGCTTGTGTATGTACGAGATTTACTGTAAGTGTCGTTTGATCGACGTAACCTAAACCGGGGGGGATGCACCATCCGACTTCTTCTGATCCACGCGGATAAAATCAGCTATAAGGCAACGCAACGAACTAAAGTAGCCGAAGACATAGAATCGAAAGAAGATAGTATGGGCGACTGTCTTGTCGTTTTCTCGAGCGTGGAAAAGCTCGATGAGCTCAACGCCACCGGGGTAGCTGAAGCGGCAAAGAACAGCATCGTCGACGTGCTGGGCAAGCTCAAAGAAACTCGCGTCATGCTTTTCCCGTTTGCGCATCTGACGAGCAGCTTAAGCTCCCCCCAAGCAGCATTGGAGATACTCTTGTCGCTCGAGGCTTCGCTGAAGAACGACGGGTTCACCGTAAAGCGAGCACCCTTTGGGTGGAACAAGGAATTCGACATCAAGAGTAAGGGACACCCCTTAGCCGTGCTTTCTAAGGTGATCTGCCCATATGGCAAGATGGAATGCGATTTCCTATGCCCCTACTGCACGAATCCGATAAAGCTTCAGGACCTTAGTAGCCTGCGCGAGACTCTCCCGACGTCGTAGCTGCCTGGGGGCGACGAACACCCCCAACACGTTCTGATCAAGAACACACGAGCGATAAATAAAAAAAGGCTAAGCGCGTCCGATAGTGTGTTCGCGCGCGACAGGCGCACGCGAGGCGAGGAATTACATGTATAGCGATAAAGTGATGCTTCATTTCATGAACCCGCACAACATGGGGGAGATCGAGAACCCGAGTGGTGTGGGGGTGGTCGGGAACCCGGTGTGCGGGGACCTCATGCAGATACAGATCAAGGTGGAAGACGGGATTCTCACTGACGTCAAATTCAAGACGTTCGGTTGCGGAGCGGCCATAGCGACGAGTAGCATGGTAACGGATCTGGCGATCGGGAAGACGATTGAAGAGGCGCTGAAGATAACGCGAAACGACGTCGCTGAGAACCTTGAAGGGTTGCCTCCGGTGAAGATGCACTGCTCGAACTTGGC
>JBEKIR010000014.1:0-25420 GCA_050011655.1 Halobacteriota archaeon
GACGGCAAAACGCCAAAGCGAATAGTGATGATACAATGCGTCGGGTCGAGGGACGAAAAGCCGCACGGATTGCCTTATTGCTCGTCCGTTTGTTGTATGGTCGCCCTTAAACACGCTAACTACATCACTGACTATTTTCCAGGAACTGACATAACAGTGCTTTATACAGACATTCGAGCTCCGGGAATCTATGAAAACTACTATAGGCACGTGCAAGAGAAAGGTGTAAAATTTATCCGCGGACGTGCGAGTGACGTGAAGCATAAGGGGGGCAAATTGTACGTAAGCGCTGAAGATACGTTGCGTGGACAATGCCTCGAACTCGATGCGGACTTGGTGGTCCTTTCGACGGGTATTAAGCCTTCTCAGGGGACAGTTCAAGTTGGAGAGACGCTCGGCATCGAACTAAGTGATGACTTTTTCGTGAAGGAAAAACACCCAAAACTTGAAGGCGCTAGTACAAACACTAAAGGGATCTATGTATGCGGCACCGCCCAAGGTCCCAAAGATATCACCTATAGCGTTTTACAAGCAGATGCAGCCGCTCTCGAAGCGCTATCGCTTGTTGGTCAGGACTACGTATCAATAGAACCGCTTTCAGCCTTCGTTAAGGATAGCTGCAATGGTTGCGGTATGTGTGTACGGCAGTGCAAGAACAATGCCATCAAGATGGTTGATCGCAGAGCGACGGTCGATCCGATGCTCTGCACCGGTGGCGGCGCGTGTGTACACGTTTGCCCTACTGCAGCCCTTGATTTGCACGGGTGTACGGAAGCTCAACTTGAAGCTTCCATACGCGGGGTCCTTGCAGGTAAGCGCGAAAAAGAGATAAGGAACATAGCGTTCCTAGACACAAGAATTGGGTACGCAGCAGCTGACAATATTGGCGCAGCACGGCTCCGGTACCCCCCTTCTATTCGAATCATAAGTGTGCCATCAGTGTTGCGACTCGCGCCTCAACACATAGAGCTGGCGTTCCAATTGGGCGCTGATGGCGTTTTTATCGGACAAGGGTTCGAAGCCGAGAGTTGCGGTGAAAACTTCGAAAGCGTCGAAACGCGGCTCAACGATTTGAGCAAGAAAGTTGTACAGCGTGGGATTGACCCCGCGCGACTAAAGATTTACCGCGTTTACATCCCGCACTTCGTGGGCTTACACAAGCGTCTTATGCAGTTCGATGACAAGATCAAAGAAACTGGAGAGATGCAAGAGGAGCTCGCAGCGCCGTAAGCCGACGCTATAAAATTTTATGGCAAAGTCGAAAGTGCCTCTAAGAAGTATAGAAGAAATAAACGCCAAGATAACAGCAGGAGAGATCACCGTTTGTACTGCTTCTGAGTTTTGTAACATGGTGCGGGCTCACGAAGACGTCACTGAAGTAGACGTCGTTACCTGTGGCACGAAGGGCATCATGAGCGGAACTTACGCAACCTTGTCTTTCCGCGCCACGGCTCCAAATGTCTTCGAAACGGCCAAAATGGCGTGGCTCAATGATGTCCCAGCGTTCGTTGGTCCGTGTCCTAACGAACGGCTTGGATTGCTTGATTTGATGGTTTATGGTACGGCGGTTAGCCGGAACGACACTAAATATGGGGGCGGCCATCTTTTTCGCGATATTGTAAGAGGGAACGATATCGACTTTGACGTAGTAACAAGTACCGGGCTCCTTATAGAAGGGCAAACAAGCCTCGAAGACATGCAATTTGCGAGGCTCTCAGCTACTCGCAACGTATTTAAGAACTATAATGCGTTTGTTAACCCCAACGACACTTGCGTCAAGTCCATTTTTTCTGTTACGTGTCTCGAAGGACCGTATAAGGAAGCTAGCTTCTCTGGATGTGGAGAGCTAAATCCTTTGGAGAAAGACCCTCAGCTCGAAACTATCGGAGTTGGCACAAAAGCCTTGTTCAACGGTGCCGTTGGTTTCGTGACAGGGACGGGAACACGAAGTACCCCCCAGATGCCGAACCTTTCAGGATATGCACCTCTGAAGGGCATGAACCCTAGATATGTGGGTGGCTTTAACACGTCCGCAGGGCCTGACGTGTTCTGTTCGTGGGCGATCCCTATTCCGATTCTTAATACGTCTATACTTGAGAACGTAAGCCGGACAGATGATCAGATCCCCCTGCCAATTGTTGATGTAAATGGGCGCACGTCACTTGGTTATGCACGATACAGTGACGTCTGGCAGCACAAATATGGCCGGATAAGTTTCTCAAACAACCAGTGCGTGAGTTGTAAAGAATGTGAAGTCGCTGAGAATTGCCCAACCGCGGCATTCACACCGAACAAAGGAATTGATCGCAAAGAATGCTTCGGGTGCGGCACTTGCTTATCATCTTGTCCGTATGGCGCTCTAAAAGGTGATCTGGGCTCTATTGATCTAAATGGGCTACAAATTCCAGTCACGCTCAGGCAATCAGATCGACCAAACGCAAACAAACTGACGCGAGAGCTCAAAAAGAAGATCGAGCAAGGTGAATTTTTGCTCAGCACGCCAGTGCAAGGTATCAAGCTACTGTAGCATATGGATTCTGCGAGTTTGCTTTTTTGCACCTCGAATGTCTATTGACGCCAAGCCAAGATCGACAGAGCTTGACAATCCGGAGAGCTTTGTGAAAAGCAGAGCCGTCGCCGTTACAGAAAGCTAAGCGATAACAAGTCGCATTGAATAGAAGTAATATAGGGTTAGAGCATACTCAATATGAAGGGGCCATAGGGTAGCCTGGATATCCTTGGGGACTGGGGGTCCTCAGACCCGAGTTCAAATCTCGGTGGCCCCACTAGCTAAACACTGCGCAACTTAGAGAGGCGAGTACAAAAGTTAATAAATAGCGCGCGCAACAATAGATATATAGTGCAATTTAGAGAATGCCAGTAGCTTTTTGTGTGCATTTAAAGGCTCCCGATTTAGATTGAGCGGAGTCAAAATATTTTACTAATTCAATGAATCATAGACTGTCTGTTTAGGAGCAAATCACGTGTCCATTGGGATTACAACGTACGGCGTATATATACCCCGATATAGGATCAAGGTAGAAGAAATTGCACGAGTGTGGGGAGATGACCCCAACGATATCAAAAAAGGACTAAGCGTTTTTGAAAAATCAGTCCCAGACCGAGATGAAGACACGGCCACGATCGCAGTCGAAGCGGCTCGCTCCGCCCTTGAGCGATCTGGTTTAGCAGGAGCTGATATTGGAGCTATATACGTCGGCAGCGAATCTCATCCTTATGCGGTCAAGCCAACGGCGACGATTGTTGCTGAAGCAGTCCGGGCAACGCCGGAGCTTATGGCTGCTGACTATGAGTTTGCCTGCAAAGCCGGCACTGCCGCTTTGCAGACGTGTCTAGGACTGGTCGCTGCTGACTACATTAGATATGGCATGGCGATAGGTGCCGACACCGCACAGGGAGCTCCCGCAGACGCTCTTGAATACACTGCAGCAGCCGGCGGCGCGGCTTACGTCGTGGGAAAGAACCACGTCATTGCTGAAATTGAGGACACATATTCATTCACGACTGATACCTTCGACTTTTGGAGGCGGCAAGGCGAGCAATACCCGAAGCACGGCGGGAGATTCACAGGAGAACCAGGATATTTCAAACACGTCTTAGCGGCGGCGCGAGGATTGCTCCATAAGACGCACAGCAAGCCTGAAGACTTCGACTTCGCCGTATTTCATCAACCGAATGGCAAATTTCCTCGCAAAGTTGCTTCCGCCCTTGGGTTTTCACAGCAACAGGTGAAACAAGGTCTTGTGGTTGAAAAACTGGGGAATACGTACTCCGGGTCATCACTTATAGGACTAGCATCGGTGCTAGATGTTGCGGAACCAGGTAGCCGCATCTTTATGACCTCCTTTGGGTCAGGCGCAGGCAGCGATTCGTTCACGTTTCGCGTGACCGAAGAGATCGGCAAGATACAAGATCAAGCCCCAACTGTAGCTGAACTGCTTGCGGCGCCGATTTATCTAGATTATGCAATTTACGCCAAACATAAAAACAAGATCGTACTTTAAGAGGGGCCAAACACCGCAAGACGGCGATTCACAATGAGAGAAGTAGCTATCGTTGGTATAGGATGCACAAAATTCGGCGAGATGTGGCAAAAAAGCTTCCGCGACCTTTTCATCGAGGCTGGCTTGATGGCCCTTGAGGATGCTAGGATGAGCGGCGCACAAGTGGAGGCACTTTACGGGGGGAACATGAGCTCAGGAGTATTCATCTCTCAAGAGCACGTCGGAGCGCTTATCGCTGATTACTCCGGCCTCACTTCCAACAGCGTGCCAAGCACCCGAGTGGAAGCCGCGTGCGCCTCAGGTGGCCTCGCGCTGCGAAGTGGCATCATTGCGGTAGCTTCTGATTACCACGACATTGTCATCTCAGCAGGCATCGAAAAGATGACAGACGTTGGCGCGGAGAAGGCGATGGACGCGCTCGCTGCTGCCGCTGACCGGGAATGGGAGGCTGCAGTTGGCGCCACATTTCCGGGACTCTACGCCATGATGGCCCGAGCACACATGCACGAATTTGGTACCACGCGTGAGCAGCTCGCCCAAGTTGCCGTTAAGAATCACTACCACGGTTCAATGAATCCCAAAGCACAGTTCCGGAATAGGATCACAATTGACGCGGTTATCAGCTCACCCCTCGTCGCAGATCCTCTTCGACTTTTTGACTGCAGCCCAATAACGGATGGGGCGGCTGCAGTTGTTTTGGTTCCCGCCGACAGGGCGCGAGAATTCACAGATACTCCGATCTACGTCAAAGCCGCTACCCAAGCTAGCGACACGATCTCTTTGCATGATCGACGAAGCCTAACGGGCATCGACGCGACCACAGTGGCCGCAGATCGAGCCTTCAAGACCGCGAGGCTACAACGGTCAGACATCGATGTAGCCGAGGTGCATGACTGCTTTACAATCGCTGAGATAATGGCGATTGAAGATCTTGCTTTCTTCGAAAAAGGCCGAGGAGGTCCCGCGACGCTTGCAGGCGAGACCGCAATCGGTGGCAAAATCCCGATAAACACAAGCGGGGGGCTGAAGGCCTGCGGGCATCCAGTGGGGGCGACCGGAATAAAACAAGCTGTGGAGATCGCCGAGCAGTTGAGAGGCGACGCTGGAAAAAGGCAGGTTGAAGGCGCTGAAGTCGGCTTGACGCACAATGTCGGCGGAACGGGTGGCACCGTCGTTGTGCATATCTTAGCGAGGTGACTCGATGAACGTCCCGCGTTTTTGGAGAAAAATACCAAACCGGTATAACCTCATCGGCACAAAATGTGAGAACTGTAATACCTACTACTTCCCGCCGCGGCCCGTGTGCCCCCCTTGCAGACGCAAGGGCGTGATTCGAGAATATCAGTTTGAAGGAAGCGGAAAAATTGTAACCCACACCACTATATATTCAGCTCCCGAAGGTTTCAGCAAGATGACGCCATACGTTCTTGCAATTGTAGAACTCGACGAGGGGCCAAAGTTTACGGCGCAGATCGTTTGCGATCCGTCTGAAGTCAAGATCGGAATGCGCGTTAAGTCGGTTTTTAGAAAGCTCGGAGAGGAAGGACCAGACGGCGTGATCTACTATGGGACGAAATTTATTCCGGCATGATGTGTTCAACGATCGGCAGTTGCTTGCTTTAATGTTTTTTTTGAAAAGCGCTAGGATGCGCAGAGGATAGCCCGCAAACAAACGCGCCGCGATTCGCGAGCTCGTGGTCTATGTAATGAAGATAACTTGGCGTGCGTAATCTGGTGCCATCGCGCACGCAGCGGAAGGCTGAATAGTCACCGCCCAAGCGTCGCGTGCGCCCTCGCAAGATGTCTTGCAGCGAGTGCTGCTATAAG
Organism: Halobacteriota archaeon; assembly: GCA_050011655.1. Taxonomy (GTDB): domain Archaea; phylum Halobacteriota; class Bog-38; order Methanoflorentales; family Methanoflorentaceae; genus Methanoflorens. The sequence goes on from JBEKIR010000014.1 coordinate 5,853, forward strand.
AGAGAGCTCACCCGCAAGCACGGCACAGCAGACAATTTCAGCAAATTTCTTAGCATGAGCTCCTGGAGGGTTCCCTCCGCCTGCCACGTCCATTATTGACAAACACTCGTGCTGCGTTTTGATCGAAGTCCCCCCGCCCACCGTGCCAACTGGCAGAGAAGGCATGCTTACTGATGCATACAATTCGTCTCCCCGCACAGAGAAGCTAGTAATTGCCGTCGACGCGTCGACAACATGTGCTGGATCCTGACCAGTTGCAATAAACATGGCCGCTATGACGTTTGCTGCGTGTGCGTTGAAGCCTAGGGATCCCGCTTTGGCAGATCCAAGCATATTTTTTCGATAATGAACATCTGCCATGCGTTCCGGCGTCGTCTTCAGTCCATCTTGGATAATGCTTCGAGGGATAGAGGTTTCGGCAACTACGTTTTTGCCTCTGCCTTCGATCAAGTTGATCGCAGCGGGTTTCTTGTCTACATCCATGTTGCCAGAAAGGGCGATCAGCCGTACGTCGAGCTCATCAATGATGATGTCGGCAAGTCTGTCAGTAGCAATGGTGACCATGTTCATCCCAAGAGCGTCTTTAGTGTCAAACGCACACCGTAAGAAAACGTTATCTGCAACTACATAAGGGTCTATTCGCACCAGTTCCCCGTGTTTCGTGGTCTCCTTCGCTGCTTCCTTAAGCTTAGTAAAGTTCTCTGGCTCCTTGACCCATTCAACAACGCGCTGCGCTTCGACAACATCGGCCACCGCAAAAACTGGAGCGCGGGTCATTTCGTCGTTGAAAATCCGAACAATGGCACCCCCGGCAGCAGTAATTGCCTTGCACCCCCTATTTACAGAGGCGACTAGAGCTCCCTCGGTCGTAGCTAAGGGAATATAGAACTCTCCGTTCGCATATTCTCCCCGCACTGCCAGGGGGCCAGCAATGCCGACTGGCACTTGCACAGCTCCGATCATGTTTTCGATGTTACGTTTCGAGGAGGCATCGGCGTCTATAACATACGCGCCGAGTGCACCTAATGTAGCTCCTGTCAACTTCTCGACGGCTTTACGTCTGATTTCAACAGCCTCTGACGCAGGAAGATCTATTTGATGGAGCCCTAGCTCTTTCCTTGACACCTTATCGATGAGCGTATTGTCGTTCCTCACCCAAAGCCCCCAACACTTTAATGCAAATCTGCAATCACACACCAATTCCTGTTACCGACGACCGAGCCCAAAAGTTTGTTTTTTCGCCTTTAGCTCTGCTCAGCGACGATATACTACGGCTTAAAATATTTATAGAGTAACCTGGTATATAAAGATGAATTCTTATGCCTCAGTGGCTAAGCCTGGTATAGCGCGTCCTTGGTAAGTCTCGCGAATCGAACACAAAGAGGACGAGGTCGCGGATTCAAATTCCGCCTGAGGCTTTTTCCTATCTGACTCTGCCCAAGAACATGTTCATAGGCGTTGACCACGGGACACAAGCTGTTCGCTTCGCTACTTTAGATAAACGAAAGCTTGAGCTTCCCCGAGAAAATATCGCTGAGTCTTCTGTTGTTCACGATATCGAGGAGGGGCTGAACCTCAAACTTGAATTCGTCAAGCTGATTGGGCTCACATACTCCATGGGCGATGGTATTACGAAGATCACCGACGCCAGAAAAGTACGCAATAGAGGCCTCAAGGCGGTTGGCGGAGCCGGACGTTACATCGGAGGAGGCACAGCTGTCTATGATGCAATTTGCAAGTCAAATACGCCAGCGATCGTGTTACCGGGAATCCACGACGAATCAAACGTAGATTTTCGAATGAAGTTCTTTTCCCACGGAGCTTCGCCAGAAAAGGTCGGGCTAGCCTACTATGCGTCTAAGTATCACAAAAAGCAAGACTTCATCTTATGCGACGTAAGCTCCAACACCGTATCTCTCGCGGTCGCAGAATCACGCATCCTGGGGGCAATTGATGCCGCGATATTTGCACCTGGGGTCACGCAGGGCCCCTTAGATCTCCAAGCAATACGGGACGTAGATAGCGGACTGATGACTGCCAACGAGGCTTTTTCTCGCGGCGGCCTCTTGAAACGCGACTTTGGCGATCACGATATGATAGCAACGCTGGCGCTATACGCGGCCATGGAGATCAACGCGCTACAAGTCCTACTACGAGACTATTCAGCTCAGGGATCAATATTTTTGGCTGGGTCTGCAGCCGCTAAAGTGAAAGAACTATTGGAAGCGCACTTGAATGCCTCTTCTATCGTTCTTGAACCGTGGAGTGCAGCGACAGGATGCGCGGCTATCGCTAAAGATGTGTGGGAAGGCGCTATCGACATTATGGGTATTCCGGTCGATTTCTGACAATATAGAGGTTGCATACGCCCCGACGGAGCTGCCGCACTGCCAACCCACCATAGTGACCCGACCCAACTTCGACGCGCCAGATTGCCGCCTTGGGCGCAGAATCTCCAAACGTGCGTTTAGGACCAAATAATGGTTCGAAAGGATTAAAATAGATTGAACGATTAATGATGAACAGCGGAGGCTTAAGTGAAAGAGATACGCATACACGGCAGAGGCGGGCAGGGCTCTGTCACCGCTGCCGAACTACTCGCTGTTGCAGCATTCGAAGACGGAAAATATAGCCAAGCATTCCCTTTTTTTGGCGTTGAGAGGCGCGGTGCACCAGTTACCGCTTTTACACGCCTGAGTGATAAGAAAATTCGTCTAAGAAGCCAGATCTATGAGCCTGATTACGTTATCGTACAAGACGCGACGCTAGTTTCCGCGGTTGACGTTACCGCCGGGCTGAAGCCTGATGGCATGGTAATTGTAAACTCCGAAAAATCGGCTGACGACATAGGACTCGACGCAGGAATAGATGTTAGGACGATAGACGCTACCGGAATAGCCTTAGAGATTATCGGTCGGCCCATCGTTAACACAACTCTGCTGGGTGCATTTGCAGGAGCGACAGGCGAGATCAGTATCGAGTCGATCAAAGAATCGGTTCTAGCCCGATTCCCTGGGAAAATCGGCGAAGTGAATGTGGAAGCGGCAGAAAAGGCCTACCAGCTTATGGCTGCAAGCGAGCGAAAGCCCCACAAAAAGGCACGAGCTCGAAAGAAGGAAGCGGCACGTGAAGGATACGAAAAGATCCCCACGGCAGCAATTGGCAAGCCTGGCACCTCAGAAGTCACAGAAACTGGCGACTGGAGGATTTTTTATCCCGAGTTCGACATGGAGCAATGCACCCGCTGTGGCAAATGCTTCGAGAACTGTCCTGACGCTGCCATCATCGAGCGAACGTTAAGCGGAAAAGGAGCCGACGAGGCACGAAAGAGAGCAGAAGAGCTCGAAAAGGCGGGCAAGATTAAGAAGGCCGCCGTCAAAAAGGCCCACATCCGATATGAACTAAATCCGACGTATTGTAAAGGGTGCGGGATATGCGCTAACGAATGCCCGATCCAAGGTATCAAGATGAAACTGGAGGAGAAGTAGCATGAGAGAGATAATGGAAGGCTCTCACGCGATCGCACTTGCAGTAAAAGCGGCGAGACCAAACGTCGTGTCAGCTTATCCTATAACCCCACAGACGCACATCGTCGAAGATATCTCTCAGTTGATAGCAGATGGGGACCTCGATGCGCAGTACGTGAAAGTAGAGTCCGAACATTCCGCAATGTCAGTATGCATCGGCGCGAGCGCTACTGGCGCGCGAACATATACTGCAACAACCTCGCAAGGCCTAGCTCTGATGCACGAAGTGCTCTTTAACGCGGCAGGCATGCGATTGCCGATTGTTATGACAGTAGCAAACCGAGCCCTCTCAGCACCCCTCAGCATATGGAATGACCATCAAGATTCCATTTCAGAGCGCGATTCGGGCTGGATTCAAATCTATGCAGAAGACAACACTGAAGCGAGCGACCTGACGATTCAAGCCTATAGAATTGCGGAAGACACCCGAATCCAAGTTCCGGTGATGGTCTGTATGGACGGCTACACGCTCACTCACACCTATGAACCTGTTGAGCTCCTCGAGCAGGACCTTGTCGATGATTTTCTGCCAACGTACCGGCCTACGGACTTCCTGAACGTTAACGATCCAAAGTCTTTCGGCATGTTTGCCGATCCTAATTACTACACCGAGTTCCGGTATCAGAATCACAGAGCGCTAGAAGTGGCTAAGGCTGTGATACCAGAAATATCGACCGAATTCGGTGAGGTGTTCGATAGGGATTACGGCGGCCTTATAGAAGAGTACAGGTGTGATGATGCCGAGTATGTGCTGATGGCGATGGGATCTGTGGTCGGCACGTTAAAGGATACGGTCGACGATCTGCGCGACGACGGCGTTCGAGCTGGCGCTATTAAACTGCGTTCGTACCGCCCATTTCCGAGCGACGAGCTACGACGCGCTTTAGCGGGCGTGACAGCCGTCGGCATTTTGGACAAAAATATCTCACTTGGTTTCGAGGGGGCACTTTTCACCGATGTCAAAGCGAGCCTTTATCGCGACAAGGAAGCTCCTAAGGCGTTTGGCTTCATCGCTGGCCTCGGCGGCAGGGATATCCCAAAACGAATGTTTGTGAAGATGTTTGACTACATTCGCGAGGGTAAGAAGATCTCAAAGAGCGAATTTTTCGATCTCAGAACGCAGATTTTAGATTTCCAAGAGGTTTAGACATGCAAGCAAAAGAAGAAGAGCGACCGATAGACTTGTTAGCCTCGGGTCACAGGGCCTGCGCAGGATGCGGCGCGGCACTCACGATACAAGCGATTCTGAGAGCAACAGGAGCAAACGTTTTCGTTGCAAACTCAACCGGCTGCATGGAAATCATTTCCTCGCAATATCCGCAATCCGCATGGAAAGTGCCGTGGATCCACTCGCTTTTTGAAAACGCAGCGGCTGTCGCCTCAGGGATTGAAGTCGCACTCAAAGCACTCGGCAGAAGCGAAGAAGGCAAAGTGGTCGTGATCGCTGGTGACGGGGGGACCGTCGACATAGGCATGCAGGCTATTTCTGGAATGCTCGAAAGGGGTCACGACGTCTGCTATATCTGCTACGACAACGAAGCGTACATGAACACGGGAAACCAGCGTAGTGGCGCCACGCCGTTCGACGCGTCCACCACAACGAGTCCATACGGCAAGAGATCGTTCGGAAATGATCGGCCGAAAAAGAACATGCCTGCCATCGTGGCAGCCCACGGCATTGCCTATGTAGCCACAAGCTCTGTCGGTTATCCGAGGGACTTGACAAAGAAAGTGCAAAAGGCTGTTTCAGTCAGCGGTCCGGCATATTTACAGATTCATGCTCCGTGCAACGTTGGATGGGGCTTCGACAGCGCCAAGACGATAGAAATCGCGCGACTTGCAGTGGAAACTGGACTTTGGATGATGTACGAAATCATTGACGGGGAGCTCGTCAACGTGATGAAGGTACCTCGCCAACAGCCCGTTGAAGAGTATCTCAAGCAGCAGAGACGATTTGCTCACCTTTTCAAGATGCCCGGCGGGCAAGCTCAAATCAAACTAATTCAAGACATTGCAAATCACAACTTCGAAAGCCATAAAGCGGCTGCCCGGGAGGAAACCGGCTAATTCAGAACGTAGTCCTAGTAATACGCTGCGACATAGCGTCGTAATGATCTTAAGCTACGATTTGGCGATTTCCAGCTCGCTTGAGGCGAGCGCGTGTCGATGAGGGTGGTTCAAGCTGGGAGAGGAGGGCATACAGCGCTTCGAAATCCGCTTCTACTTCAATGGGTGGGGGCAAGGCCTTAAAAACGGCTTCTGGATCTTTCAAAAGATGGCCGGTCGCAATGCAGACAACAATCTCATCATGATCGATCGTGCCTTGCCTAGTCAACTTCCTCAGTCCTGCGATAGAAGCTGCACTTGCCGGCTCGACTCCGATGCCTTCCAACCGTGCTAAGTCTTTTTGAGCTTTGAGTATCTCTTGATCGGTTACTGATTCTGCGACGCCGTTAGATTGTCTTATCGCTTGCAGGGCTTTGGGGGCATTTATAGGGTTGCCAATTCTGATTGCAGTCGCGACAGTTTCGGGTTCGATAACCGGCTCTATCTCAGCCCGACTGCGTCGAAAAGCATCTACGATCGGAGCAGACCGACTGGCTTGTATCCCTGTCATCATCGGCACTTCCTGAATGACGTCGAGTTCTCGGAATTCCTTATAACCTTTATAGATCGCGCTAATATTGCCTGCGTTGCCCACGGGCACGATTACTCGGTCAGGCGCTTTGTCGCTGCCGTACGCAACAAGCTGATCAACCGTTTCAAATGCGATCGTTTTTTGCCCTTCTAGCCGGTATGGGTTCACTGAATTTAGGAGGTAGAAGCCTTTTTCCGAACAGAGTCGCTGAATAAGCAGCAGAGCATCATCGAAGTTGCCCCTGACCGTTAGTACTTTTGCACCGTGCATGAGTGCCTGGGCAACCTTTCCCAACGCTACGTAACCTTGAGGCAAAAGAACGACTGCTGCCATGCCTGCTTTTGCAGCGTAAATCGCCATAGATGCTGAGGTATTCCCTGTCGAGGCGCACGCTACGGTCTTGATTCCAAGTTCCGCCGCTCGTGAAACGCCTACGGTCATGCCCCTGTCCTTGAACGAGCCTGTAGGATTCATCCCCTCGTGTTTAACGTACAGCTCCTTGACGCCACACAGTTCTTCAAGCCTTTTGCATCTGTAAAGAGGCGTCCCCCCCTCCATTAGCGAGATCGGAACTCCGGAAATCGGAAGGAGTTGGCGATATTTCCACACGTGCGGCGGAATAGCCGAGAGATCTTCCAAACTGAATTGCACGTTCGAGAAGTCGTACCTGATTTCAAGAAGACCGTCGCAACTGCACGTATTCGCGACGGTTGAGAGGTCGTGCTTCTTGCCGCACTTGATACATTCTAGATGCATAGTCAACCTGCTTGCCCGATTGCTTCGAGTTTCTCGCGTACGAGTTGCTTAGCCTTCTCTATGGCTTCAACTATCTTGTCTGCGCGCGGCCCGCCTCCCTGCGCTCGCTCAGGCCGCCCCCCACCACTACCGCCTAGGAGATTACACGCCTCTTTTACGACCACAGCGGCGTTTATCCCTTTTTTCGCTGCTGCGGTGCCCACTGTGATAACCATATGTGCCTGGCCGGCGCGCACCCCTCCGAGAATCACAACGGCGTTGTCCTTTAACAGCCCGCGTGAGATATGCAGAAGCTCTTTCACATCTCCGTCAATTTTCATGCTTGAAACTTGAATGGAGCCGACAGTCTCGTCGACTCTCACAGTTGGTGCGAGCGCTGCCGCCGATGCCTGTGCCTTGCCCCTCTGCTTCCATTCTTCAAAGAAACGGGCTACGGCGGATGGGAGTTGTTGGGGAGGGACTCGCAGAGTCTTTGAGGATTTATTGATGATGGCATCGCGCTCCTGATCGTATAGTATCGCGGCTATGCCGGCAGCAAATTCAAATCGCTCCACCCCATCTTGTATTCGCTCAGTCTTCACGATTCTCAACGGTCCAACTTTGCCTGTGCTCGTCATGTGGGTTCCCGCGCACGCCTGAACGTCGGCGCCCACGTGCACTATTCGAATGACCGCTCCCGGTGGCACTCCGCCTTGGTAGAGTGCGAACCCGTACGTCTGTTCCGCTTCGTTTCGATCCATCCATTTCTGTTCCACCAGAAGGTCATCCATGATCACGCGGTTAGCCTCTTGCTCAATTTCTTTCCGTTCGTCATCGGTCACTTTTTTGTAGTGCGAAACGTCAAGGCGCGAACTTTCTACTCCTTTCTGCGCCCCTTCCTGCCAAATATGATTGCCAAGAACCCCACGTATAGACGCCAGTAGAATATGCGTCGCAGTATGATGTCGAGCAAGCGATTGTCTTCTGTCTATGTCGATTTCACCTCGCACGTTCTCGCCTACAACAAAAGGCGTAACGTCCTCGACTTCATGAATCACAACGCGGTCTACGAGGCGCGCGGCTAGCACTCGAACTTTCGTTCCCAAGTCTGTGGTGATATAGCCTGTGTCTTCTGGCTGTCCCCCACCGCCCGGATAGAAAAGCGTTCTATCAAGGATTACCCCCTCCTTGAACAGACCTATGACTTGCGCTTGAAAAGTCACTTGTTCTGGTTCATCATAAAACAAGCGATAAGTGGCAGGCAGGTTGAGGATACCTTCCATGGTCGGTTCTACCCGAACTTCGACGCGCTCGTGCGTGTTGGCAACTAGGGAGTAAAAATCATCAGGCAACTCGACGTTCGTTCCGATCTCGTGACCCACCTCTGCAACGATCTCGGGGGGCACTCCGTGAGAGTCATACAGCGTCACAAGCTCTTCCATAGGGAAACTTTGTCCCCGATAGCGCTGTGCCAGGCTGGCAACAAGTCTCTTGCCTTTACCTATAGTGCTGTCATATTTTGCAGTCTCATGCCGTATCATATCAACGATGGTTTCCTCTCGAGCTCCGTACAATGTGAAAGCGCTCAAATTCTCTATTTGTTTCTTGATAATATCTTCCAACCCAATCTCGCAGTTCAACCCATGTAACGAGCGGAGCGCCTTTCGTATCACGAGTCGAGCGAGATATCCAGCTTTGACATTTGAAGGAACGATACCGTCACCGAGCATAAACACTAGACATCTTGAATGATCTGCAATCGTGTATACGGTTTCAATTGGCTCCACGATCCTCATTAGTTCCTCTACAGCAATGCCGATGCTAGCAGCGACTCTTTTCCGCAGGCCGCGGAGATTGGAAGCGTTAAGGTTAACTAAACCAGCGAGTCGGGCATTTTGCGCGAGAATATTCGCATAATGAGGATCTTCAAGCGAATGCTCAAGTCCACTGCCTTCTATTAGGTAATTGACTATTTCTGGCATTACTGCGTCGTATATGGTTGGCATTCCGTTTGCGGCCCACACCATGCGCTCCAAGCCATAGCCTGTGTCGACGATCGAATTTTCCATCCGCTCGTAGCGTTCACCTTTGATCATCATTCCCGTTTTTGACCGCTGCATGTCCATAAAAACGAGTGTTGCAAGCTCCAAGCCGCCAACGAGCACTTCCAGAGAGACGCCCGCGTTGCCGCCACCTGCCCAGGGGCGCTCCTTGTAAGTAATGGCCGCAGGGTCTGCCCCAAGCTCCTGCAGCAAACTGTCACAATACTGCACCGTTTCATTGCTCCAGTAGATTTGGCAGCCCGGATAATTGAATGCGTGATGCGCCATCATTTCGAAATTCGTTAAGTGCCTGCCACTTTTTCCGACTGCGTCGATGTCGTTTAGTCGAATGCAGGGTTGCGATATTGTGAGTGGATTAGCCGGTGGGGGCACCTTTCCTGACGTTACGAGCGGCTGAAAATCGTATATCGAGGCGTTGACCAACAGCACGTCTTCCCTCCATCGCGCGATTACCGGATACGGAGAGACGCGCGTGTGGTCGCGACGCTCAAAGAAGGACAGATAGAATTCCCGCATATCATAGAGCCCGCGCTTTTTTAAAACCGGAGCGCCGATAAACGTATAAGGTGCACACGGAGCGTCACCACACGTATTTTGCTCGGCTCGCGCCCAAAAACGACTGCCGCAGCTGCTACAGTATCGTGATTCGAAATTGTTGCTCAGATACTCAAGAGCACCAAGGCTTAACTGCTCATTCGGCATTTAACACACGTCACGCGACAATCTCAGTATAAAAAGACCAAATTGACCTTTTTTAAGTAACTGGGTTGGAAAGTATTAAAAAGTTGCGCAGCGTAGTAAGACCGCATGAGTGAGGAGGAAGGCGCCGAAAGCGCTCAAGACGTCGTAAAGAGGCTAAAGAAGCTAGTTGAGGTGCAGTGTGGGCCTATCTTCATTTCCAAGATGACGCTCAGGGACCTTGCTGATTTGTACAACGCTTACAGAAAGGAGTACGGGCGGAGTTTTGCAGCTGAAGAGATTAAAAACAGGATTAAATCACAGTTACGGTAGTCTGCTGCATAAGTTTTATCTGGTCAAGTGTGCATAGCTCAAGCAAGAGAGTTGATTTGATGGACATTGAAAAGCTGCATCGCGGAACCGAATTGCTAAAAAGAGGTTTCGCCAAAATGCAAAAAGGCGGGGTCATAATGGATGTGACCACGGCAGAGCAAGCGATCATCGCTGAGAAGGCCGGAGCTGTTGCGGTAATGGCGCTCCACGCGGTTCCCGCAGATATTCGCAAAGCTGGCGGCGTAGCACGAATGGCAGACCCCTTAATAGTCTCTCAGATTATCGATGCAGTCTCGATACCGGTCATGGCCAAGACAAGGATTGGACATTTCGTCGAAGCCGAGATTTTGGAAGCGCTCGGAGTTGATATGATTGATGAGTCCGAAGTCTTGACCCCTGCTGATGAGCAATTTCACATTGAGAAGCTACGCTTTACCACGCCGTTTGTATGCGGCGCACGGGACCTTGGAGAAGCTCTAAGGAGGATCAATGAAGGCGCAGCTATGATCCGCACGAAAGGCGAAGCGGGAACTGGCGATGTATCGGAAGCAGTGCGTCATATGCACGCAATTATGAGTAAGATTAGAGAACTCAAAGGCAAATCTGAGCAAGAAATTGGCCGCGTTGCGCGCGAAATTGAGGCGCCCGCTGACCTAACAGCCGAGACAGCTGAAATGCAGAGATTGCCCGTAGTCAACTTCGCTGCCGGCGGTATCGCTACCCCAGCCGACGCGGCACTTATGATGCGCATGGGCGCAGATGGGGTTTTCGTCGGTTCAGGAATCTTCAAATCAGAACAGCCTGAAGTGATGGCTAAGGCTATTGTTGAAGCAGTTAACAACTTTGACGATCCAAAAGCACTCGCTGAGATCTCCAAAGGTCTTGGACTGCCTATGAAAGGATTGTCCGTAAATCAGATACCAAGAGAAGAGATCCTACAGACGCGTGGTTGGTGAGACACTTCGGTTCAAGAGTGACCGATAGCGTGGAAACGGCTATAAAATCGGTGGAAATAGTCAGTAAGGCGGACTGAACTACTTTATCGTTGGGAGTAGCCTCTGGCACCGATTTAGGGATGGAGCAAGCCGGGAAGCTCCTAGCTTATTTCAAAGGGCCTGAACATACGGCACGACCAAAGGCGAGGTCGACGGTGTCTAATTTCCTGCCTCGTTATGTTTCCCTCAAGCAGAAGTTGGTGCACTCCAGTCTGTAGCTACGCGCGGACCGACTTACACCTTCACGGTTACGAGCAAGCAAACGCAAATCCGTGGCTCAGAAATGCACTCAAATGAATAATCCATATCGTGCATCGTATCACGGATAACAGAAATGTTGGAAGTTTTTTGTGGCATGATTTGAGAAGACAAGACTATGGAAACGAAATTCGGGTTTTTACCTTGTATAGAGCGGTTTGAGCCGATGGAAGCATTAAAACATGCGGTAGAAGCCGAAAGAATTGGGTTCGACTCAATATGGGTAGATGACCATTTTTCCCCTTCGGCTATGCTTACAGAAAGCGCTTTCGCGTGGTCGTGGATGGCTTCTGCTCTGCAAGCGACAGAGAGGGTATTTTTTTCGACCGCCGTCACCGCTCCTATCATGCGTTACAACCCGGCAATTGTCGCCCAGGCATTTGCGACAATGGGGGTGATGTACCCGGGACGAGTGGGAATCGGCGTCGGTGCTGGAGAAGAGCTGAACGAAGTCTGCGTCGTAGGCTGCGAGTGGCCGTCGCCTGGAGAGCGGCTTGACATGCTTGTGGAAGCGCTCGCGGTAATGAATGATCTTTGGACAAGCAATGAGCCCATAAGCTCCAGTGGCAAGTACTATCGGCTTAGCAACGCAGAATTAGTGACCAAACCGAAGGATAGGATACCCGTGTATTTCAGCGGGATGGGACCAAAAGCATCCAAAATGGCCGGTTTTTACGGAGATCATCTTATCACAATGGCTACGGATCCAAAGCTGGTTCACAACATCATATTTCCAAATTTTGAGGCGGGTGCGAGAGAAGCAGGTAAAGATCCGAAAAAAATGGAACGCGCTGTGCTGTTGATGTATTTGTACGACCCGGATCATCTCATTGATCCCAAGATGTTTGAGATGGTGCCCGAGGATCTTAAAAAGGATGTCTTATCAAGTCTCAAAATGGACGTCATATCGGAAATCTTGATTGGGCATAGCGCGGAAGATTTCATAAGGAGAATCGAAGAACTAAGAGAGGTTGGGTTTGACCATCTCATATTCGGTAACATGAGCATGGATGGAGATTCGGGCGTCAAAGTATTTGAGGACATTCTTCCGCACGTCGTCTAATACTCAAGAGTCGTACTTGCGGGTTGAGCCGCTCGCCGAAGAGTTGGGACTTGATTGATCGGTTTCTAATCGAGCTTCTTCGAAGCCGCAAGCTGGTACGTTTTGGAGTTTTTGTTTGGGTGCACTATTGGAATAAGCCGCCAAAGCACGTGCAGGAAGTTGCGTACAGCATTGGGAAGGCAGCACGTTTCTCTCAAGCTAACCCATAGTGGCAATCGAGGCGTCAAGCGGTTACTACTCAAAGGAACCTCTGCGTTTAGGAGAAAAGTACTTTTTATGCAGTGTTCAACGCATTCTCGTTTTGGAGCCTCCGACCAACTGTTTTACGCTCGGGGGTCACACGACTTCGCATGAAAAAGTACCGCTTCGACCGACGGGGGTTGTATCGTGCGTGCCCGGGTTCAGAACAAGTGAAGACTCTGAAGCAACGCATATCGGAGATAACAGTGAAGCCAGGAATATTGAGACGAACGCTATCGATATTGCTATTGTGCGCCGTGGACACATCTCCTCAAACGCGTAGTCCAAGACTAAGAGGAGCATCAAATAGCTTCTGTGTGCTTACTTTGATTTGGCGCAATTATAAATGGCTTATAAGAATGGTTGAAGTCGCAACCAGAAGAAAAACTCCCGCCGGTAGCCGAGTTTTTCGGACAGCACGAGCATTCGCTAAAGCGAATTCACGAATTCCTCAACTTGCTTTTTCACGGCAGCTAAGATATTCAAGTAGTCTTTCACCGAAACGGTGAGTGGTATGAGTTCCCCCAGAGATGCCGTGCTAGGCCATTGGGCGGGGGCAGGTGTGTATAGCACAACGTAGTCCTGGTTTTCAATGTTAGCAGATTCTAGGACCTTTTCGAGAGCGTAAACTGAGCGGTTCTCAAACACGGGGATCGCATATTCTTCGATCGTCGGGAACGCTTCACCTTCGCGGGTGTAATTCAAGTACATCGCTGCATCGATTAGCCGATACGCCGGGAACGCGTCCTCGCTGCTTACGTCAAGATAAACGGCATCGTCCCATTCCGGTGAGCCAAAAAGTTCACGATGTATCCACGTGAGATCAGTTCTTCGATTCAATGACTTTGCGATATCGATGCAGTTCAGCAATATGACGCTCAGGGTTTCGTTAGAATCGAGATCAGCTTTCACTTCATTGATCTTCGCCGCCAAACTCAGTTCGTCAATGACGGCCTCGTTTGGCGTAATTGCTTCATTATAACTTAGGGCGGTGAGTTCAGTGTGAATCTCGGCCGCTTGACTGGCACTTGCACTGACTGCTGTTATGTTGACGTTGCCTTTGACTATCGTGGTAGTTTTTGGAGGTAGTCTTGTGCCTTTGATTATCGTGGTAGTTTTTGGAGGTAGTTTTGGAACCGAAAAGTCCGCCGATTCTTCCAGTCCACGTTGCTCTTCCGACGTCGGCGTATAAGCGGGGCCTTGGTGAGACTCCTCAGAAAGAGGTATCGTGGTCGTCATTTCTCGGTATGCTCCCGGTACAGTCACATCTTCAAATGTTTCCTCGTCGCTTGCGCCCCGGTTGATGGAGCTTCCAGCTTCTTGTGCCGTTGAGCTCCGCCGACGGGCTCTCAGTACTAGGGCTACGGCAATAATGATTATCAAAATAGCCAACCCAATCACAATTATGATCCCAGTACTTTGAGAGATTTGCAGGCTGCTGGGCAGGGCAAGGGATAAGATTGGCATTGTATCACGTCAGAAACTACTGTTGATTATAGATGGATGCTCATAGATAAATCCTCTGGTGCGTTGCGCAATGCGGCTGCAATGGATAGCCCTTCGGGTTATCGAAGCTTGACGGCCGGGGCTTAATCTTGCAGTTCAACCGCGCGATCGTTTGAGGGCGGTCAGTCAAAAACGAGACGCGCTTCAAAAAAAAGCTGCGCGCTGAGAGTGGGCGACAAAAACAGCGGCTAATCAACAAGGCTGCAGCTGATCTAATTCTACAGGTTTTTTGATGCCCTTTGCGCCCCCCTTCGCATTCTGTGGGCAGAAGGACCAACGAACTCAGTTTCCGTGTTTTCGGCGTAACCGCGCCCGGAGCTTGCGGTGGATGCGCCAGAGCCCGGGACTAATGCGCTCTACGCGCTCCTCGTGCAGAAGCCCGCGGCACGTGCGTCGATTTGGCGAGCATGGCAATGGAGAAACCAATGATGTTAGATGGAAACGTTTTTAGAGTAGAAGCGCTAATCGACAGGGTGGCTTGTCTTCTGAACTGGGAGGTGCACGATGGCATTTAAGGATTCGGTTATATCAGCGTTGCTGGTTGTCGCAGTTATCATCATACTGATCCTCTTTTTGCTCCTCGGTTGGTGGATTGGGAGTTTATTGCTGCCCATGCTTGTATTTGGCGGCTGGCTGCACATCATCGATATCATCATTAAAACGATCGTAGGCTTGATCATAATTGGGGTTGTAATTGTAGTCGTCGGCTACATAGCCTTGAAACTCATATAGGGGGATTTAAAACCCCTACTGACGTTCCAGATCTTTTGGCGGCGGTGAAGTGGTCAGCCCTCAGATATAGCTGCAGTCGTTAAGTCTGCTTCTCACGGAGGGCCCGTTCCCACCCCATTTTCAATATGTTGACGTCAATCTTGAACGGCAGACCTTGCAACGCTTGAATTCGTTCCGGCGAGATCGGTACAGGCAGATTGGGCGGAACTACTTTATTCTTGGATACAGCAAATACGGAGCCCCATACGTCTATCATTTCTAAGCTTTCGATAAATGCGCCTTTAGCAACTCCTTCCTTGTACGTCTCGTCCCCAACGAACATGTTCAAATCAAACGGTTCGTAAAGTTGCATATCAGCGGCGTAATTCTGGAATAGGTCCCACATGAGTTTCTCAACCTTTCGTTCCGGGTCGCGCACGTTCAAACCAATAACCTTCCTCGCTTCACGTCTGTTGATAAAGTGCGTGTGCGTGTA
This sequence comes from Halobacteriota archaeon, assembly GCA_050011655.1. Classification (GTDB taxonomy): domain Archaea; phylum Halobacteriota; class Bog-38; order Methanoflorentales; family Methanoflorentaceae; genus Methanoflorens. Next base: position 21,096 of record JBEKIR010000014.1, read on the forward strand.
CAGTTTCTCAGTCATTATTTCTACTATCTGAGTGACGTTGGCCTCGTTTTTTTCACCGCGCATATGAATCTTGAGCAAATTTGTAGCCAACATTCGGATACGCGTGTGTTGCCGGTAAACATTTCCCAGCGCAAGCGGATGGACTTGCTTTGAAAGTTCATTGAAGACCTCAATTATGTGGTCCTGCTCGCTAATCTTGGCAGCTTCGCGAGCAAGGGTGAGGTATGCGGTGACGTCCTCGACACTGATGCCCAGAGGGATAGCCGGATTTAGCGGATCGCGAGGATTGAATTGGTTTGCTGTAGTCGGATCGACCGAGCTAAGTGTTCCGCCTGTCCCCATCAATATTTCGTCGGCACCAAGACAAATCAGTGTTCCCGCGCTATGACAGTGATACGGCACGAGTGCAGTGAACTTGGTCGCGAACTCTCGAATGAAGTTGACCATTGGCCACGGGACGTCAGCGTCTCCTCCGCGAGTATAGATGAACAAGTCCAAATGATCGACCTCGCCTAAGCGATCTAGATGGTCATAAACGAAACGCAAGTGCTCTTGCGACACTTGGCTAATCATCCCAGGGATATTAGCGTTCGTCGGGCGGTCACCAGTAACGTAGCAGATCATCTCGGTGCCCCGCAAGTCTTGCAGTTCCTTAATGATGTCGAGTCGTTGCTTGGTTAGCTCCGAAGCGTCCGTGAGATAGCTCATATTTCACCCTATCGGGACTTTCGTATATATACATGTCATCCCGTTTCGAGCTGTTTCGTGCGCGACAAACGACTATCGCGCCCTACGCCTCTTGCAGAAGCGGCGCTCCGAGAACTAGAGCGCCTCGCTTCAGTTGTGCCAGAACCTGCGCGTCAGTGTGTACTGCCGCTCGTGCCTCAAGATATCGCGGTAAAAGCCTTCCTCATCTCGGCGCGCTTTTCGGATAACTCTTGACGCGGCTTCAGGGCCCAAGCCGCGCGATGCTAATGCGATAACTCCTTTCTTCCCGTGAGAAAGAACCAAGTTAGCATTTCTATAGACGCGCCTTGTCCGCGCCTTCTCGTCCGGAGTTTTCGCTCTTTCGGACTTGGTGACAATCACCACGTCCTCGTCTTCCCACGGCTTCAGTGCTGCAATCAACTTGGAGCTGCATAGTGGACATTGTGGCTGCTCAGGCACGCTTGCCACGTATCGTTTCGATCTCCATTTCTTGCACGTGAGACAAAAAAGGATTACGCGATCATTCATGATTCTGTTTTTGAGCGCCATGAGAATTGACCTGTCTGCGTTGTCGGTTACAAGCAGATCTCGTGCGCCATAATGCCGTTGTCTGCTCAGGGGGCTCAGTTTCGACGTGACTACTTGCGTGTCGCCGTCTTGAATTTCCCTGAGAAGATGGCTAGTGCGCTCCAGATCAAGCTTGTCGTGCACGATATCGCGTATCGCCTCCTCATAAACGGGAGTGTCTTTCAGAAGATCCATCAGCTTGTTGATATTGAAATACTTAGATTCCGCGTCCCTGTCGATCACGCCGAACTTGCGCGCTACGTGCACTAGCTTCCACTTAAGCAGCATGCTGTTTTTCAAAGTCATTTCAATTAACGGCTTAAGAAACTCTGGCTTTATCTGTCGGACTAGGTCAGCGATGAGTTCCGCGCTCAGCGCGTTCGGGAGTTGAAGCTGTATCCAATATGGATTGACCTCCAAAGCAACGCTGCTTCCCAAGCGGGCCGCGAGCAGCGAACTGATGACGCGGCCTAATGTCTCGTTAATCCTATGGCCAAAGCATGCGTGTATAAGTGCGGTCTTGCCGTCGACTTCCACCACAAGCACGTTATGCGTGGGAACGACGAATTTCTTCTGTCGCCGCATCAGGTTCACCACGCGTTGTACCGTGTGAGGATCCGTGCAGTACTCCTTAAGAAGGCTATGAGTCACGTCCTCACTTGAATTCGCTATCTGCCCACGAAGTTTCCCAACGTCCGAAGCAACTTCGTAAGGCACTGGTATTTGCTCGCCCGCCCAGCTAGGGATTTCGCCGGTAGAGCTGTCCATGGGCTCGACCTTCACGCGCTGCTCGTCAATCTCCAAAATCCGCCACATCTCCCCCCTTGTAACGAACACGGCACCAGGCTCAGCAAAAGCAATCACGAACGTTTCGTCAAGAGTTCCTATCCACTTCCCGTTTATCGTGTCATAGATACTGTAGGTTTTTTCATCGGGAATCATAGAAAGATTTTCGTAGCAGTACCGGCGCGTCTTTCCCATCATCTTAATGAGCGGTTCTGTGTCTTCGCGTTCAACTTTCAGCAGCCGTTGCTGTTGCAGCAGCTTAACCACCTCAACGAACTTCTCGAGCGTTAGGTCTCGATATGGAAATGCCTTTTTGATGATTCGCAGCGCGAGTTTAGCGGGCTTAGCCCCGTTCAAGGTCATGAAACAGAGCTGGTTTGCAAGAACGTCCAACGCTTGGTAATCAGCGTTCAAATGTTCAATCGCGTTGTTTTTCGCTCGACGCGTTATCACCCAAGACTCCATAATGTCGTCTGGGTAGGTTGCGATGATGGTGCCCTCAGATCTCTCGCCGACTCTGTGTCCTGCCCGTCCCACGCGTTGAAGCAGTCTCGTCACTTCGCGGGGAGAATTATATTGTATGACGTGCTCGACGTCCCCTATGTCGATCCCCAGTTCCATAGACGAGGTACAGATCAAACCTCTTTTCTTGCCGGCTTTGAATTCGTTTTCTGCCTCGATGCGTGCCTCTCTCGATAGTGATCCATGATGTACGCCAACGTCACTGCCGCGAAAAAGAGATCCAAGCACCTCAGCTGCTTGTCGCGTATTTACAAAGATCAGTGTGGACTTATGCCTGTCGACTATGTCACGCACAAAGCGAGCGTGACTCGCGAGTTCTGGCGCAATCATTCTTGTTTTCGCGGCCGTGTTATCCTCACCAGTTACCTGCGGCTGCGTAACCGCAAAATCCAGCATTTTTGCGCGAGAGACCTCGAAGACCGAGAACGCTCTTCCGGTCCCGGCGAGGAAGTGGCCGATCTCCTGCGGCCTGCCGACAGTCGCGGAAAGGCCTATCCTTTGGAATTCGCCCACTAAGTCTGTCAAACGCTCAAGGCCGATTGCCAGTTGGGCGCCTCGCTTTGAGCTCGCAAGATCGTGAATTTCATCGATAATGACAAATCTTACGGACCGCAAGTTTTCGCGCAAACGGCGTCCCATCAGAATGGCTTGAAGACTCTCGGGAGTCGTGATCAAGACGTCAGGAGGTTCGAGAGTCTGTCGCCGTCTTTCTGATTTCGTCGTGTCGCCGTGCCGAACGCCGATCGAGATTTGTAGCTGACTGCCCCACCACTTTAGCCTCGCCAGCATGTCCCTGTTTAACGCTCGAAGCGGCGTGATGTAGAGGACACTTATTCCGTGGCGGTCCTCAAAGTCTAGAAGCTTACTAAATACTGGCAGCATCGCTGCTTCCGTCTTCCCGGTTCCTGTGGGAGCGACAAGAAGTAGGTTTTTGCCCTCCAGCACGCTCGGAATTGCCAATCGTTGCGCTTCCGTGAAGGGGCCAAATCGACTCAAAAATGCACCCTTCACGAGGGGGTGCAACAGGCTTTCCGTAGGCTCTTCGGGACTGCTGCTGGCAAACATAAGGACACGCTTAATAATGCGAATACTGCTTAAAATAGCCCGTCACAAAAAAACGACAAAAATTTTGCTTTTCGTGCTTGATCAGTAATTGTCTTGAACGGACTTAAAGATATTTGCGTAAGCAATTCCGATTTAGGAGGCGCATTGCCTCTCCGCGTAAGCGGCGCCCTCAATGCATCTATGCGAGTGTAGGGAGATAGATTATGGCGACGGAAGGAGCTCTAAGAAATGATGAGCGGCCGCCTGACTGAAATGGAGCTCATCTCGATAGCATTAGAAAAGCTCCAGATAAGAAGCAGCGAAACATTTGCCGATATTGGCTGCGGAACGGGCAGCGTGTCAATCGCAGCCGCGAAAGAAGCGAGGTCGTTATTCTCGAAGATCTGGGATGCAAAAATGAAATAAGTGTCTCATGGACGGATCGCAACCCCGCCAAAGTGGCAGTCACTTCTCTTCTGCGCCGTCGTTCGCCATCTGAGGCAAAAAAAGGCAAAAAAAGCAGCACCCCAACCATCTATCGGGCAGGTTGGGGTTGGTTTACGTCAAACGTCTGTTGTCTTCTAGCAGCGTCCCGCGAACGACGGGATAATGTCCGTTCCGCAAATCTTTATGGCTTCTTCAACGTCCGGACCTGTTGGGCTGCCAATTATAACCTGCGTCACTCCGGTGTCGAGCAA
>JBEKIR010000015.1:0-25213 GCA_050011655.1 Halobacteriota archaeon
GACGTGGTAAAAGAGGAGATCGATAAGGGAAAGCTCATCATCATAACCAAGGACGGCCAACACAAAGAGCTCTCCATCGATGACTTGGAAGCCGAGGGCTACGGCCGACGCACGAACTGCCAACGATGCGAATACAACATCCCGCGCATGGCCGATCTGGCGTGCGGCAACTGGGGCGTCATCGGTGACGACGCAGGAAAAGCCACGTTTGTCGAAGTGCGCACGGAAAAGGGGCAAAAGCTCCTCGATACAGCGATTGCAGCGGGCGCGATCACGCTGAAGGACGCACCGCCGCAAGGTATAGCCCTACGCGAGAAGCTTGACAGCATCATGGTGAAGATGGCACGCAAAGCCATGGCGACGCAATTTGCCCAATTTGGCGGAGAACACAAGTTTGAGACACTCTTTGCCCAGTTTGATAAGTGCAATGGCTGTCGGGACTGTATCGATGTGTGCCCGATATGCTCGTGTGTTGAGTGCTTTACGAACCAAGAGTTCGTGGTGCCGAAAGACACAGTGCCGCCTGACCCGATGTTCCACCTTACGCGATTGATGCACGTGAGTCCGTCGTGTGTGAACTGTGGTCAGTGCCAAGACGTGTGTCCGGTGGGGATCCCGCTTGCCGCGATCACGCATATGGTACAATCGTCGGTTCAAGGGACGCTCGGGTATGTGCCGGGACAGTCAATCGCTGACGCGATACCGCTGTCCAAAATTGCCGAGGTGAAAGCGTGAGCCAAGCTGAAGACGCTACGGAAATGGATGAGAGGCAATGGGAACCTAGTATCTTGACCTTCTGCTGCAACTGGTGCTCCTACGCGGGCGCGGATGGGGCGGGCACCGCGCGCATGCAGTACCCGCCGAACGCACGCGTTATTCGCGTAATGTGCACGGGACGAATAAACCCGCTGTTCATTGTCAAAGCGTTTCTTTCCGGCGCCGATATGGTCATGGTGCTCGGCTGTCACTTCGGCGACTGCCATTACCTGAAAGGGAACTACACGTGTGATATGCGCATGACCTATCTCAAAGCCTATTTACAAGCAATCGGCATCAATCCCGAACGGCTCTACTGGGATCAGATTTCCGCATCAGAGGGAATCAAGTTTACCGAAACGATGCATAAGGTCGTCTCAAAGGCAAAGGCGCTTGGGCCAATTGCCAACGAACTTGGCGCACACACAAAAGGCGCACGGCAGAAAGAGTCGACACAGGGCACCTTGGCATGTGATCTACGCGAAAACGACGTCAAACTGCGCGGGCCGACGCAAGCTATCACGGCAGATATCTTTTAGAAGCACTTACTGCTAAAATCAACGACGTCATCATGTTTAGCGTCGCAGCCCTATTGAGGCTGCAACGCTTCTTTTTTCCTCCGCCTGATATACGCGATATTGTGAGCAGTCAAGTTTATAGGACCGACTATATACTAGACGACGTTTTTGTGGACTTTTTTACATATTTTGAGAAGTGATTACGGCCGTCACGCGCACCGCGATTTTCGAGGCCGTAGTCAGTGGTCGGACACGGTTAAAGTATTAACGATTCTGCCCAATATCACGACGTTATAGGCTATTTTTCGGCACAAAAGAAGGATGTATACGCGACCGTTCAAACGGCGTTTATCTCAATGTGTGAGCGTGCACCGCGCAAGCCAAGGTAGTTTTGATAACTCCCTTATTTTTCGAGCCATCATACTCTCTAGCTTAAGCCTTTATAAACCAACGGGGGGAGGGGAAGCGTATGGTTGAACCGCGGGACACTATTGAAATTGTAAATGTGGTTGCATCCACCGGCATTGGCCAAGAAATAGATCTGAAGCAAGCAACGCTTGCTTTACAAGGCGCAGATTATGATCCTAAACGATTTCCGGGCCTCGTCTACCGCACCAAGGATCCGAAGACGGCTGCATTACTCTTTCGATCGGGAAAAATCGTTTGCACTGGTGCAAAAAGCATAGATGAGGTTCATAAAGCCCTTGAAAACGTATTTCAAAGTCTACGAAATATCGGAATCGACGTGAAGGGAACGCCGGAGATTAAGGTGCAAAACATCGTCGCGTCAGCAGATCTTCACTCAGTTTTGAATTTGAACGCGATTGCCAACGGTCTCGGGCTAGAGAACATAGAGTACGAACCGGAACAGTTTCCGGGCCTAGTGTACCGGTTGTCAGATCCTAAAGTAGTGGTTCTTTTGTTTGGTTCCGGCAAACTGGTTATAACCGGCGGCCGAAAGCCCGAAGATGCGGCTAATGCGGTCGATCGAATCGTTAAGGAGCTTAAAAGCGTAAGCCTTCTACGCTGAATGATAATCCCTGAATCAGAGCGCGCAAGGCACCGATTATATCTGCGCGAGCTTGAGAGTAAGGGTGTTAAGTATGTGCGCTCCTAGTCAACGGATGAAGATTCTAGCGGCATTTTGGATCCCCAGTTTCCGCAATTGGGGCCCGTGCAGTGCTCCTGCATCAAAAGTAGAGAGAAAGTGCGCAGATCAGCGACACTTACTAGCGATTGTCTTTACTTACTCCGTGATCGCCAATAGCCAGCAATATCCGCTTTTACGAAAGCCGCTTTATAGGGGTTTTTTTTCGCACCACCGATCGTGGCAGTAATTAAACCGTGGATTGCTAATCTGCACCGTTGAGCACGGTTCACACTCATGGCGGTCACGCTTCGCCCTAACAGCGGCTATCTTTCCAGTACCACAGCCATTGCATTGGTCAGGTGGATTCACTTCGTGTTTCTCTGAGTCTCCCATTTTTATCACATCCTCACTAGTGACCTGTTTGCACTGCTATATCGGTCTTCGCTATAGAAAGAAAGGTATTGCTGAGGCACGAGCCTTCGCAAAGACAACCGGCCGCAACAACCACCGTAACCTATCACGCACGCTCGCCCGATAGGCCGCTCTCGTTAGAATTTGCCGCCCTCGATGGCTAACTGAAGGCGCGTATGTGCTTCATATCGGCGGCGATTTCTTCTTGTATTTCCATAGTCATCTTTTCGTCTCAGTCTCAGCGAAACGAGTCCATTTATTGCCTTTAATAGGTCGGCCTGGCACGTCCTCGCGTCGCTTCTTGATGTTCTTTTTAGATTTAGATTTAGCTTTCATTTTCTTATAAATCGCTAGGGCACCCACAGCTCAAGCGTTAACTGTCTGGTCCGCATGTGAGCAAGGAACCTTGCTTAAGTCGTTCTTCTTTCATGATTCATTTCTTACGCCTGCGGTACGCCTTCTGGCGGCACGCGTTTGAACAATAAAGATTGCTAGTCCGCGCTTCTACCAAGTAGTGCGCCGCTCCCATTTGTCATAGTACGGTACCTTTGGCACGCATTTACCGCACTCAATGCACGCGTTATGTTCGCGGCGGTGGCACTCCATGCAATGCTTCACGTAAACCTTGTCACCACATACCGGACATACGCCAAAACTCTCCGGGCTTCTCCCAACATAAAAGAATCGCATTCTCTCCAATTTCCTCAAGAATTTTATGCGCGTCCAGTTTTTCAAGAACGTAGTTTTTGAATTGGAGTTCAAATTCCTCGTCGGTCATCTCACCTGATTTGGATTTTTTTACCATCCAATAAGGCGGAGCCAGCTTCTTGCAGCTCCTGCCGTTATAATCCTTTGGCACGCGTGCACTGATTGCTACGCAGCGTGGGTCGCCTTTCGATTTTCGAAAGCTTGAGGTCTCAACCATATCTCAGCTCACTCGGTTCGTTTAAAAATAGGCTAGTCGTCGTCGAGTCATTTAATGCTCCGGCGCGTGACTGAGGATCATGCGTTCTCTTTCCCGAGCAGTCACGTTTCATCAAAGAGCTCCCCCTGATAGGCATCGGCAAACATTTCTTGGTCTCGTACGTAACGGCTGCATGTCGCTGGGATATGTGGCGCGGCAGGGATGCAGAAACTTCCGAAATACACAGAATCAACGCGGCTACAAGCACGCAAAATTGCGTTCATCCATCACTCCTTCCTAACAAGACGAGATTGTTTTGACAGTAGAAATGGTCACGAGCGCCTATGAAGGTTTCTTTTTTTGCGCTGCGGTCTTAGATGAGCTCGACTAGAAAAAGAGAGACTTTCGAAAGTATAGCTTTGACCATATAGAACAACCTATCGCGGACCCCGTTATCAGCTACACGCCTTCATTCTTATCTCAAGTCTGGCACTTCTCAGCCTTCGAGAGATGCGTCACCTTAGCGGTACGCCATTTCATCGACGAAGAACGCCACAACGGTTTCCTATCTGGCATGAAAAGCGTCATTTCGGCACTTTAAGCTTAGTAAGTACTCCGTTCAACTGTCACCACAAAAAGGTAAGAGTAACGTATCGAAAAGTGCTTCACAGAGCATTTTATGCGAAATCTGCTGCGCGATGTCCGCATCTAGGAATAATTGCACTTACTTGTATTGGGTCGGCTTCTCTGCTGCCCCAGACATGCGCGCGAGCTTCGCAATTGACCTTCGCACATGAAATCACTATGCATCGTGTCGTGCTTGCAGCTCAAAAGTCGCTGACAGTTATAAAAAATGATTAAGATTTAACGAGTTCATCTTGCAAAGCCGTTATTCTTTCGATAATACTGATGAGAGTGCTTGCGCGTTTATCTTGTTGCTCAGCGAGGGTGCAAAGTTTCTTTATCACTTGAGGATGGGTTTTACCTTTTTCTTGCCCGAGCCCAAAGTTCTTGCGTGCATTATTGAAACAAGTCTTATATACATCTGCACCAAGATCAGCAGATAAGGTGTCGTGCAGTTCGTTGTTGAAGCACGCGAATGTGCCTTCTACTCTCTCTTGGCAAAGATTCGGCGAATCGCCCTCTTTTTGGCACAACTTTAGAAGAGTTTCATTCAACTTCACGTTCTTTGGCACGTTAGATTCGCCGCAGTCATTATCCCATATTGCGTAAACTGGAACGCGCAAAGCTTGGAAAATTGCAATAATTTTAGGCATATTATCTTTGCCGTCGCAAGCGATGACAGCTGTACCGCATTGCTGAAAGTCAACATCGATGGTGCTCGCGACCCCTGCGATTGCTGCTTTATCTTTCGTTCCTTCAACTAGAACGACTGTATCCGCGAAGAAGCCGGCCTTTACATCAGTGGTCATGATGGTATGTAACGTCGCGAGCATTTGCGTTCTGTTGTTCGCTCGACTTCCGGAAACAGATGGTCCATAACTTGCGTCATGTCCACCATCGTAATTTCAGTCTGTGGCGGCTTATTCAGTTCGGCTGGGATTTTGCGGAGTATTCGTAAGTTTTCCAAGTCTATAGGGTCAACCAAAAGCGGCGAATGTGTTGTATAAATTACCTGTAATTGGTCGCCGGAGCCGCTGTCCGCAGTTAATTGCTTGAACGTTTGACCGAGAGAATGAAGTGCCAGCGGATGTTGATACAGCTCAGGTTCTTCGATGGCTATTAGAATGCTTTGACGCTCGCCTGCTGATTTTTGGCGTTCTTGCTTAAGTTGTGCTTGGACACGATATTGCAACAACGCCATTATTAACGCTCTTTGTGATCCGTGCCCTGCTTGGTCAACTGACGTTGCATATTTATCTGCGAGTATCTGAACCTCCGGTCTTGGATCTTTTACTTTAATCACATCTTGTGTATCCCATTCTAGCTTGATCTTCGAGTTTCTCCCATAACGGCTCAAAACAGTGTTTAGCTCACTTTCCATCTTGCTTAATTCGGGTGACGCAGACGCTAAGACCTCATTGTATCTTGTCTGAGTTTCGCGTTTCAAGTCAGCTATTCGTTCTGGTTGTGGCATAACAGCCTCAGCCGCCAATGCGATAATCTCCGCTAAGGTGCCTTTTGAGCTTGTCACTTCAGTAGATGCATCAAGCACAGCTGGCACGAGTATCAATCTTGTAAACTTCGTCAGGTTGATTTTAGTAGCGTCTTTGACAGGAGAAGAGAGATCTATTCCGTCATCCCAAACGCGCGAGCATTGTCCGGGATTTTGTGCTTCCCACGCGCTCAATTGTTCTAAAGCGCTGTCTTTATTCGCGTACCTAGCGAGGGTTGGATAATCACTCCTGAGCTCGTCATACGCTGCTCTTCGCTCTTGGTCTTTTTTTGCGTTTCGAAATGCTGCAAAGGCGGGATTTCTAAGGCAGCAGCCGTAGTACTCTCCTTTATTATCGGGCGTTTGAAACTCTTTCTTTACTTTGACTTCACCATCTACAACATACTCTCCAAGCTGCTGCGATTCTAAGTCACTGAGCCCGTCATAGGTCACGATAATCTGAATTGGGTCAGAAGTATTCCTGTCATAGAAATGCTCGCTCTTGCACGCTAGAGGCTCATAAAACATTCTTAGAGCTTGCAGGAATGACGATTTTCCAACGTTATTTCTGCCGATAAGTGCTGTCAATCTAAGTAACGAAAGCTCTTGATCGACAATAGACCGGAAGTTCTTTACGTGGAGCGTTTTTATTTGCATTTCTTATGCCTATGACAGGCCGATTTCGACCCCGAGCTTGGGAAAAATCACGTTGTCGTGTAGGGTTTGAAACACTTCAGGGTGCTGAGTATGCACAGGAATCAGCACTTTCGGCTGTACGGTCTCGACTACTTCTCGAATCTCGTCATAGTTCAGGTGTCCTGACGCGTGGATTTGCGTATAGGGATACAGCCCAAAATGCTGCAGCCAGTTCTCAGCCTTCTTTAAATCGAGTTCCATCTCGATGTCAAATGGCTCGCACACACTCCGAATGTAACTACTGCCTGCCTCGGGCTTTATGTCGATCAGCTCTTTCAGCTCGAAGAAGTCGCAGCGGAATATGTAATCATCCTGATTCTCTCTGATATCTCTCGCTGTCACCGCATTGGCGTGATCGAGGTACTCACGCTCCCAGTAATCATAATCCTCGCGCTGAATCTTTTCTGAGAACCGGTCATCCTTATATACGCCCCATGTTTTTCGTGGGATGTAAACTCGGAGCTGATCATCATCAATTCTCGGTGTTGCAATGCCGGACGCCCTGAAGAGTTCGAGGAGGTAAGCCTGCTTCAGATTGACGACTAGAGCTCGGTCGGTTTGTTGTGCGACCTGAAAGAAACTCGGCATGCGGTCAGTATCTCTCACAGGGAAATTTACGACGGCCAGACCCTTAGTCTTGTCAACGCGCTCTTTCGCGACTTCCTTGACTCGCTCTTCGCTATCTGCTTGCGTCGAGTTAACGCGCGTCCCTTCGCAGATCATTGCAGTCGGCTCAACTTCAGCGGCTCTTTCGACGAACCGTCTCGTCTCAGCTCCTTTGTAACCGTGGAACCGGAAATCTCCCGTATAGACGACGGCCCCAGCACTTGTGTGTAGGATGTAGGCAGTAGCGCCCTCCAGCGAATGGCTAACAGTCAGAGCCTCTGCTTCTAGCCCTCCGACGGTAAACCTGTCCTCGACGACATTATAAGACCGCGGCTTCTTCGCCTTATCGCCGTACAGCTTGGATTCTCCGCCTTTGCTATTGACGTAGGTCTTAAACGATTCCTTCAGTGAGATTAGCTCGCACGTCCCGGTTGAACCAGTCTCATCAAGAGCTTGCATTATATCTTTGGCACCCTGCGTGCAGTACAGCGGAATATCCTCTCTGAGGTAGTGAATGTAGGAGCAGTGATCCATATGAGCGTGACTCAGAAGGACGCCGTCGAAGCTCGGCTCTGGATCAGGTGACAAATTGCAGTGAGACAGATAATCGCAGCGATATAGCCCATTTAAATCAGGAAGCAAACCAAACTCGAGGAGATCCAGTATGCCGTTGCACTTTCGCGGCTGCATGAATTCGTCAAACTATTGGCTGGCTAAGCTGAAGCTCATGCCGAAGTCGAGAAACAATCTTGTTCCTTGATCTTCGAGGAGGATTTTGTTGCCTCCGATTTCGTTGACCCCTCCATAAAAAATCAAAGAGGTCATACGAGCTAAGCTAAGTAGAACGCTATGAAAAACGTTTCGGATTTTCTTTGTCGCTGTAGTTTTCGTGCAAAGTGGCTTGTTTTACCTTATGCGGTCAACGTTAGAGGCTATCGATACGCCTGCAACAGTCTCTCTTTCGCTTCCCAATCTGGCAAATAGGCAAGCATGAAACTCTTGAACACCTTGCCGTGATTTGGAATGAGGAGATGCACTAGCTCGTGGACAATGACAAACTCTCCCAGCTCCTTTGGAATCTTGAGTAGATCGGCGCTAAGCGTCAGACGGCCGATTTATTCGCACAGAAGAATAAGGCATAGCTCATTACGAAGACAGCAAGAGCTATGGCGAGATTGTGGTCCATTTCGTCTCTCCTCTTACATCACGCGAGAATTAAACGCTGCAGTGTGTTGCACATACGCTCACCATAAGAAACGCGCGCCTTTCGCGTAACGCTCTACCTCATTCAGAAAGAGTTTTACAGTCCTGGGACAACTACACCGCGATGAATAACCCCGATGTGGCAATACTGGTGGGCTCCACCTCTGATATGTACGTCGCCGAAAAAGCGATAGAGATACTCGAGGACGCGGGCGTTGCGTATGATCTGGAGGTTATCTCCGCGCATCGAGAGCCAACGCGCCTCGATGAATATCTTAGAAAAGCTCATGTTAAGGTTTATATAGCTATCGCAGGCCTCTCTGCAGCTCTTCCAGGCATTATCGCGTCAAAGACGACCGCCCCAGTGATCGGCGTCCCTGTAAGCACTAAGCTCAGCGGTCTGGACGCGCTGCTCTCTATAGTGCAAATGCCTGCGGGAGTTCCAGTGGCGTCCGTCGGAATAGATGGCGGGAAAAACGCTGCGTTATTCGCCCTGAGAATTCTGCATGCAAATAGTAGCGCGAAAGAATAAGCTGCACTTCGCAACGACACCGAACTAGCTCTTTGAGTTGCTTAGCGCCGCTTTTGCTATTTTTATCGCACAAAATTCTCCGCACATGGAGCAAGCATCGGTCTGTCGGTTGTGGCAGCTAAATTTCGCTCTAGCTAGATCTGGATCGACTGAAAGGCGGAATTGTTTTTCCCAGTCCAGGCTGGCCCGTGATTTGGCCATCTCTTCGTCCAGCTTGTGCGCGCGGGGCATTCCCCTCGCCAGGTCGGCAACGTGAGCGGCTATCTTTGTGACGATCGCACCTTGCTTGATGTCGTCTGGTGTCGGCAACCCGAGGTGTTCTGACGGTGTTGTCATACACAAGAAATCGGCTCCAAACATTCCAGCAAGAGAGCCTCCGATTGCTCCTGTTATGTGGTCATATCCCGGCGCTATGTCCGTGACGAGTGGTCCTAGCAGGTAGAGTGGGGCGCCGTCTGTCAACGATTTCATCGCTTTGACGTTGGCCTCGATTTCGTTAAGTGGCACGTGACCCGGTCCTTCAACCAAGGTCTGGACACCGCTTTCGCGCGCCCGCTGTGTGAGCTCTCCGAGCTGTATATATTCCATGAATTTAGGACGGTCGCTTGCGTCGTGCAAGCATCCCGACCTCATGCCGTCACCAAGGCTGATCACAAAGTCATACTCACGTGCGAGCTCAAGGAGATAATCATACTCGACGTAGAAGGGGTTGTCTTCGCCGTTGTGAACCATCCACGCAATGGTGAAAGCGCCGCCTCTGCTGACGACCCCCATAATTCTCTTGCTCTTCTTCAATACTTCGAGGGATTTCAAATTGACCCCCGCGTGGATGGTCATGAAATCAATGCCGTCTTGGGCGTGCTTGCGAACCGTGTCGAACATGTCATCTGTCGTCATTGATACAACAGCGTCTCGCCGCATTGCTGCCTGATATATTGGCACCGTGCCAATCGGAGCTTTGATCTCTCGCAAAATTTGCCGCCGAATACTATCTAGGTCCCCGCCTGTCGACAGATCCATAACAGTATCTGCACCGTAGCTCAGCGCTATTCGTGCCTTTGCGAGCTCTTCGCTTTTGTCGATGTGGTCCATCGATGTACCAATATTGGCGTTCACTTTTGTGCGCAGCGCTTCGCCTATGCCGATCGCCGCGATATCGTGAGTGGCGTTCTTAGTTATTACGCTGCGTCCACTAGCGATAAGGCGCCTGAGTTTATCGCTTGATATGCCCTCTGATCTGGCAGCGTTTTTTATGTCGTCGTTTAACCCTTTTTTGGCTTCTGTTAGTAGTGTCATGGTGCTAGTTTGATCGCAGGTCCGCTCACACCTCGTACAGTGATTACGCTTTTGTTGCTTAAAAATGTGAGCAGTGCTCCCTCGTGCAGATCGGGCCTAAGCTTTATCTCACTGCGCGCCGCAATGTATCGAAGTGCGTGTGGATACCTTTTCGCGGCCTTATGAGAGCAACACCTTCTGGTTAAGTGCAAGACAAAACGCTGTCGTTGATCTAGGGTCCGTAATGACAGCCAAACAGCTGCCGCTGGATGAAGCGTGTTGCATCATTTTGACTCACTTGCACTACGATCACACGGCGGCCTTAGATCAGTTGAAACTTGGTGCCAAGACAGTCGTAATGATGCACGAGGCCGACGCGAAATCAATCGGGACGAGCGCTTCCGCGGCACACTTTTTTGGCGCACACGCGCCTAAGTTTCGCGTCGACACTGTGCTTACAGACGGCGATAAAATTGATCTTGGTGATTCGACGCTGCGCGTGATCCACACTCCGGGACACACTCCTGGAAGCATCTGCCTTTACGAAGCCGAGTCGAAAAGCCTTTTTTCCGGAGACACAGTTTTTCCGTACGGTAGCGTTGGTCGTACTGATCTGCCTGGCGGAAGCTCGCGTGACCTGATACGCTCGATCTCGCGGTTAGAAACGCTGGACGTCAGCGTGCTATATCCTGGCCACGGGGAAGTAACTGCAAACAACGTAAATGAACAGATTAAACAGTCTCTCAAGCTCGCCAAAGCAGCGGCAGGCCCGGAATAAAGTGGCCAGCGGTGTTTACGTCCTAGTTCTTTCGTTGGTCCGTGCCAAGCGTGTGACGGTGGGGCAGCTCCGGACGATCCAATTTGCGCCAGGTTTCTACGCTTACGTAGGGTCGGCGATGGGGCCGGGCGGGTTCAAACGCGTTGCTCGCCACTTGGATGTGTCTACAGGGCGCAACAAGACGCGCAAGTGGCACATCGATCATCTCTCAGCCGTTGCAGAGATAATCGGGATAAGTAAGATCGTAACCGGCGACCGAATCGAATGTGAAATGGCGCGCAATTTAGCGCTAAACCCGGTGCTGACCGGTATCACGGGTTTTGGCTCGTCAGATTGCAGGTGCTCCACGCACCTTTTCTACGCACGGCACCTTCATGACCTTGAAAACGCGATACAAAAGCTCCTTAACAATCAATGTCATGAGACAAGCCGTCTGTCAGCCAGCGTCGAAAGGTTGCGCTAGCTGTGCAAATGAAGCGGGAGCAGTCCCCACACGTAACTTATTTAAAGCTGCGAACCGAGGTCGCGCGCAACGGAGGATGGCCTGAATGGGACTATGCACCAATACAGTCGGGAGCTACCCAACGCACGATATCGGAGAAGCGCTGAAGGCAAAAATGAGCCTTCACGATCTTATGGCGGGAAAGGATCCTTTCGTCACGTCGATTGAGGCTGCAGTCGCCGATCAACTCAGAGCCGGCATTGATCTGGTCTCTGATGGCCAGGTCAGGGCGGATATGGTCAGCTTATTTGCAGCGGGGATTCCGGGCATGAAAAGTGACAGGGGTCGCTCGTACATAAAGGGAAAAATTACTCGACCACTGAGACCTGTTACCGTAAACGACTTCATGCTGGCACGACAGTGTGCAGGAACGGACGCTAAAATCAAAGGGATCGTGACCGGTCCTGCTACGCTCGCCGCATCCTCGTCTTTGAGTGCTGGAGCGCCGTACAGGTCGAGTCTCGATCCGCGCTTGCTTGATGACTTGGCAAAAGCGCTCCGCTTTGAAGCAGAGCAGCTCGTTCGTGCTGGAGCAGATGCTTTGCAGATCGATGAACCCGTTTTTTTTAATGTGGAGGTCGAGAAAGTACTGAGATTTGTTGACGCAGCGGTCGAAGGTATAAAGATTCCTGTGAAGCTTCATCCCCACGTCGCATCCTTCAAGGATTATGAGCAGCTACTGAAGCTGGAAAACGTGCAAATTATCGGCGTCGAAGCAGCGAAATTCCCTGTTTTGCTGGATAAATTGACCGGAGATGCGTTTGAAGGTCACGGAAAAAAAGTCGCGCTTGGCGTGGTCGACACTGATCGCCAAGAGGTCGAATCGGTAGAAACGGTAAAGAAGCGAATCGAGCGCGGCATCGACGTCTTTGGTGAAGACCTGTGGATCAATCCCGATTGTGGGCTACGCCTTCAGAAAAGGGAAGTAGCATTTCAGAAGCTTAAAGTGATGGTTGATGCCGTCACGAGCGTCAAACGCGAGCTCAATTTATCGTAGCATCCACCACTACGTGTGCAACTCCCGGGGCGTAGTCCTTCACTTTGCGCACGCTGAGCAACTTGGGTGATCGAGCGAGTGCTCGGGCAGCCTGCGCCACGTGAGCACGAGGGCGCTCGCCTATCAATTCTAACGGGACGAGTTCGTGGTAGTGTACGACGCCCCCGGGAACAAGAGCTTGAAGCGCTTTGCAAAGATAGTCGCACGCATCAAAGTGTCCCATCAGGACGCGGTCAAATTGCTCCTTCGGCGTGACGTCAGCACAGTTGCCCAAGATAGGTCGGACTATGCCGTCCACGTTGTTAAGCGTGATATTCTTCTTCAGGTAATCATATGCAATTGAATTGAGTTCAATCGCGCATATTGACTGAGGGTGCGCGTGCACTGCCATTGGTATACAAAGCTGGCCTATGCCACCGAACATGTCAAGGACTTTTTCGTTGCCGCCGACTTTGCTCATTCGGACTCGCTCCGCAAAGTTGCCTGCAGAGAACATGACTCGGCTTGCGTCGAGTGCGAATTTGCAATAGTTTTCCTTGTGGATGGTGCTCGTTTCCGAGCCCGCTATGACTTCAATGTTAGGTGTACGTAGGTTACCGCGTACTCCTTTGTCCCATAATGCGCTCTTGCAGCGCGGGTACAAGTCCAGCAACGCCTCGCCTATGTCGTGTTTAAGGTGCTCAATTTTCGCCGGGATATTCACCAGCACCAAGTCGCCAAGGATCTGCCACCGGCGGGGAAGCAGCTGTTTTACGTCCTCTGCGAGTGGCGCCGGCAGCAATGGTTCCAGCAGCCGATGCCCCCTCATGGAAGGATGAATACTCCTTCTCGCGTCTTCACGACCTGTATCTCTCTACCTTCGTCGTCTTTACAAACATACGCAGGCCTTTTAATAGCCAGAGTGACGTACGTCTCCGGATCGAGCAGGTGGGCCTCATCGGCATCGATCGAGACTAAGACAGTTCGTTTCGCGTCACTTCGAGCGCCCAAGAGTTGGGCATTGCGCAAATCTTCCACTTTTAGAGCAGCGCTTTGGCCTGTTTCAAGGTCGACGGCGTTTGTCGCGCTTGTTATCGAGCATATCTCATAAATGTGCTGCTTAGCCGAAATGATCGCGCCAGTCGGAAATTCAGGTAGTCTTACGACAAAGGTTACACGGTAAATGTCCTTTCCGTCGCGTCGTCCCACAAGCTTGGCCGAATCGCTGAAGCTGCCCCCCATCTCCCGAACCAAGGCGCGGACAATTCGCTTTGCAGCTTTGACTGTGCCGACGTACAGGTCAAGGCCTTCTCTTAGCTGGATGGTCTTAGCAATAAACGCTAGCCTATCCGCCTTCTGTGCGCTTTCAATGGTTCTTGTCACGATTTCGACGGCGCGGTGTAACTCGGACTCGTCCGGCATCCTGCGGTCTGCGCGTATTTGAACTTTGCTTTCGTAGTAACCGCCTGAGACTCTACAGCATCTGTCGCATGTCGCTCGGTCTACGCGAACATCTACATCATAACTCTTGTGTTGCGTCTCCCCGAGATGGGGAACGTCGACTTCGACGCGCGCACGTACCATCGTCGGCGTAACTTCATTCAAGATAACCTTGACTGTGGCTTCGTCTGCGTCGATCGTCAGAGCCTCTTCGACCACACGGGTTATTGCATGATCGAGGTCCTCATCCCGCCAGTGTCCTCTGAAAAAGTGATCGGAGCACATCGGACATATTTTTATGGTGAGGACTCCAGGAACTGCCGCGATATTACGGTCTTGTGCGAGACACCGCTCGCATATACCGTCCGAGGGTTCACCACAGCTGGGACAAATGCTTTTCAAAGTCAAACGATCTCCTCTGATTCAGAAAAGAACCATTTGGGCGTGCGGAATACCATCAATTGTGATCACGCAGTGCTCATCCACGACGCCGCTGTCGATGCCGCACGCAACAGATTGTTCGCCGACGAGATTCGCGATCGTGGCTTCTTCGAGTGCCTTTTTGACCTCGTGTTCATCCGCAGGACGACCCTTGAAAAAGTCTTCGTTAACAGAGAGGTGAAGCTCTCCTTCACGAAATGTGCGCCCTATTAGTTCTGAATCACATACAGCGACGAGGATCTCTTTGTTAACACTGTATGACTTCAAGTACATAGTCGTAAGAGTAGCGACAGTATCGTTTTCAAGCATTCTATTGCTGTGTAAGTCTATAGTTGCGGCTGTACCTAACTGGCTCAAATATTGCCGCTTCCTGCACCAGTCGGGCAATTTCGGCTTCGACTTTGTCTTTTTCAAATCCTAGTTTCGATGCTCTCTCTACAATTGTGTCAATGTGGGCGGATCCTGCCTCTCGCTCGAGTTCCCTGATGATATCCCTAATGCTTTTGATGCGTTCCTGCTGACTTTTGCTTTTTCCGACTGCTATTACGTCGAAATCTCGCTTTCCGGTTTCAGGGTCCACGCCGACCTCTTTTAGACACGCTTCGACGATTTGAATGACGCGTTTCGCGTCCTCGAGCGTCACCCACCTGCTTAGCCTCATGCGCGCGCTCGCTTCGGCTAGCCGCACGAGAGCTTCGAGCTGGCGAGCGGTTATAGGGATCGGTGAACCCTCGCCGCCTTCTCTCCTTAAACCTACGTAGTAGTCTATGAATTGCTGTTTGGCCTCTTCGGTGAGGATTGGATTGACCCTTTTTGCGTATCCGATGAACTTCCGCAGCAGCTCTGCTTCAATTTCAGGACTTATGATGCTCATTGCGGCCTCTACCTCCTGATTGGGCATTCCTGAGGAGGCAAGCTCTCCTGCAAAATGTGACTGGAGTATGTGCTTTGCGATGCCGGTATCAGTGCTCTCGTTTGGGACATCGGTCAGAACGAAGATCAGGTCAAAGCGAGAAAGAAGGGTGGGCTGCATATTGATTTGCTCTGCGATTGATTCATACGGGTCGAATCGCCCGTATCGGGGGTTCGCGGCTCCCAGCAGGGCACAACGGCTCTTAAGGTTTGCCATAATTCCCGCTTTTGCCACGCTGACGGTTTGTTGCTCCATCGCTTCGTGGAGAGAAGATCTATCCTCAGACCGCATCTTGTCCATTTCATCAACGGCCGCTATTCCTTGATCTGCGAGCACAAGTGCGCCCGCCTCTAAAGTCCATCTGCCGTCGCCAAATTCATCTTTTATTGCAGTTGCCGTTAACCCCGCCGATGTCGAACTCTTGCCACTGGCGTATATACCCCTAGGCGCGAGCTGGACGACGTACCGCAGTAGTTGTGACTTGCCTATGCCAGGATCGCCCACAAGGAGAATGTGAATATCTCCTCGTACATGTGAGCCGTCAGGAAGCTTCTTCGGCACGCCCGAAAAAAGTTGGAGCGCTATTGCCTCCTTGACGCTCTCATAGCCGAAAATTGATGGAGCTATTGATCGCACGATTGCGCGGTTAATTCCTGCGGTCTTTGCAAGTTCGACTATTTTGCTCTCATCCTCGCCAGATATTTCGATGTCCTGAAACTCTTTATCTTCAATTTCGATCGAATTTGCCTCCAGAAACAAATCAAAGGTCGTGCTTTTCACGTTTTGATACTGCCGTTGTGCAACTCGCAGCAAGCCAGTCATTACAACTCGATCGCCGGGAAATACAATTCCGGCCAGCGCGGCTTCTACGTTAGCATCGAGCGTCTGGGGTTGTTCTCCGCCTTTCAAGCCTTCAGGGGACTCTTGTAGCCGAATTTTTTGCGCATCGACGAACTTGGAATGTGCGAAATTCAACTTGAAAGGACCTTTCTTCCTGCAGACCCGGTGAGAGCACTCAGCTGGCTCTTTGAGCTTGGCGTCATCTTGTTCGACGCTTGTAATGTTGCCGCAGCTCAAACATTCAAAGCCCGCTTCAGTGAGCTTCGGACGAACCTCAGTGGCTTTGCGCACAAGCCCTTCGATTGATACAAGCTTGCCGACGTGGTCACTTCTCAGGTCTCTAATCTTTGTCTTATCAGAAACGTTGACGACACGGACTTCCACATCCAGTTTGCATTCGATAGGCAGATCATATTCAAGGAGCGCATCGTGTGCTGACCTTAGGACAGAAATTGGGCCATCAATTAATGCATCTGCCAGAGCAATGTCGAAGTTTTGCAGGGCCTGATAGTCCACATCGATGCAGTTTACCTCTGGGTACTCGCTCGCGAGTTTGAGTATCTGCTTTTCATAGTATCGGGCGAAAAATGTGGCCCACCGGTCCTTAAAATCAGCACTCATGCAAACTAAACTATACAAATCATTCCACTTAAATGTAAGCGAAGCTGTTACGCACTTAATTAAAGCTTAAAATAAGCTTTCCGGTAATTCAGCGAATTGGCGGCTTTGCTTCAGCGCTAAACCGCAGGAGGACCTGTTGGCACTACCTCTCGATGAACATCAGCGGATAGTCAGCGTCTTCGTCGTATTGCATCTTCACGAGCACTTTCGCCGTCCCATAGGTGACAACAAGCTGGACGTCGAGCATCTTGCCTTCGAGTTCTGCATAGCCAAATTTGTTGATTTTCGACGCCACGCGGTCTCTGTCGATGCTGACGATAATACTCTCGACGTAGGGCTGCACCCGTATACTTTCTTCGATTGCTTTTTCAAGGGTCGCAATTGTGTCCAAATCGAGTGGTGCGCCGACGTATTGGTGATATAATGCACCAAGTTTTATGCCTGCTTCAAAAAGCGCTTGGTCTCTCTCGTTTATCTGACATGCCCCCGGTACAGTGGGTTCAGAACATACACAATAGAGAGTAGCAGGAGAATGGCGGAGATAATCCAATAACTCGTTCCGATCGTGTAAAGAAGGAGGATGAGCAGGAGCAATGCGCCCACGACAGCGAGGGTAATTGTGTTTCTGACTTTCGGGTACTTGATATCGCTCACCATCAGTCCTGCGAGGACGAGAGCGACGGCTAACAAGCCGACGGCTGGAAGTCCAGCAAGAATATATAGCGCGACTATCATGCCAGCCGCAGTGACGGGCAGCCCGGAAAAGGCGGCTTCCTGAGGGGCGACGTTGTACCGCGCAAGCCGCAACATCCCACCGACTAAGTATAAGAACGACACGACGAAGATCAAAAAGAAGAGAAAGCGAAAGCCTACGGCGGCTCTGACCGCGTAATACACCAGGAATGACGGCGCCACCCCGAAAGAAACAAAATCTGCCAGTGAGTCGAGCTGAAACCCGAGGCTTCCTTGTCCTCGTGTTCGGGCTAGATAACCATCAGCTCCGTCTGCGAGGACGCACACAAGAACAAACACTGCGGCAATAGCAATGTCGTTTGCCGCCGTGAGAAAGAGGATGGCTAGCGTGCCAAACAACAAGTTCACTATTGTGGCCACATCCTGCTCTCTAATTTCCAAATCAAAAGGTAATCTCATAACACCTGCCCCTATGTAAGCAACTTAGCGATTGTTGTCTTTCCCGCTTTGACTCTTTGCCCTCGCGATACGACAAATGAATAACCGCTAGGGAGTGCAACGTCGACCCGTGAGCCAAATCGAATCATGCCAATTCTCTGGCCTCTCCCGAGAATCTCATTTTGCTTGACGTAGCATACGATCCGTCTGATAACCGTGCCTGAGATTTGGGTGACGACAACATTCCCGAGCCGAGTTCGTATAGTAATGCTGTTCCGCTCATTTTTGTCCGATTCCTTATGAAAAGCGGGGAGCCTGCCTCCTTTGTGGTAACGTATGTCGATGACTTCACCATCGACAGGAGATCTATTGACGTGTACGTTATGGATGTTCATAAAAATGCTGAGCTGGTTTTCTTGTATCTTGAGCACCCTGCCATCTGCTGGACTGACTACGTCGGTCGCGTTATGGCTTTCCGATAACCGTTCAGGATCTCTGAAAAAGAGAAAAAGGGACAGCGTAAGGACTATCCCAAGCAACGCGTAATGAGTGAAGAATCCACTGAACGCCGTTAAGGCGGAAGACCCCAGAATCCAGTATTCAGACCCCTTAGCTAGCACGCGTCACGCCTCCTTTTAGCAAATCAAATACGCCGACTACCGTATCAAGCAATTCTGGGAGTATCAGGAATACCAAGTACGAGATGAGTAGCAACGCACCTAGGGATCCAATTTTTGAAAGGACGTCGTGCGACACGTAGAAACTGTCTGCCGGCAATCCAAACCATTGGTTACCGGTAGCTGTTAGCACAAACGCATCACGAAGGATGTTTAGAACGTAGATTGTGGGGATAGAGACCATGAATGCTGCCAATTTTCTGCGTGGAGGGGCAGCAACGCACGATATTACTCCAAGGAACAGTGCGATGCTTTCAATGCCAGTGCAGGCGAGAATGAATTGAACCGGGACGCCGTTAAGCGTCAACACGTTCCAATTGGCCTGTAATGCCGGCACGCCGAACGAGTTTAGTAATAAGGCAGTCTGCGATGCCACTGCGCCTATCAAAACGTGGCTGAGAGACGAAAACTGTGCGAAGGAGAAGTAAAAAACGCCCCCTACTGCTGCGGCTTTGGTTATTAGCAATGTTACGTCGTCAGCTTTCGTCCACATCATATAACCGACGTAGCCGCAAAAAACGGCGACTAGAAGACATACTAATACGTTGAAATAGTCGCTAATTGCGAGATAATAGACGGGCTGGTATGCCCAGTTCAGCGCGAAAAAAACCCAGCCGGCAGCCCCGAGCTGATATGTGACTTTACGCGGCGCAGCGATTGCTATTATGAAAAGAATGAGCGCAATCCACAACAAAGTTTGCATTAAGTCCACCAACGCGCCGTATGACTACATCAGTACACAACGCCTTATAATAAAACTGGCATATAACCATTTTGACTCCGCTTTTTGACGTTGTCTTTTGGTCTGCGGTCGGAGTTTTGTCCGCGTTATGAGTGTTGTCCGCCCCAGCGTGGCAGTAACGGCCTATATATTTATCGTACAAGAGATAAAGAAGTCATTCGCAAGAAGCGATGCGTAATCGGTATCTGTGATCGAAATGGAATTCTGTCCAAAGTGCAAGAGTATCATGGTTCCTGAAGAAGGCTTCATGAAGTGCCGGACGTGTGGTTTCACCAAAAAAAAAGGTCAATTAGATAAGAAGAAGCACCTTCATGAAATCTCTCGCAACATACGAACCATGTTGGTGATCGAAGGCGAGTCAGAAAACGGCAAGCCCACGATCAAGGCGCATTGCTCTGAATGCGGCAACGACAAAGCCTATTGGTGGCTTAGACAATTGCGTTCCGCCGATGAGAGCGAAGTACGGTTCTTTCGATGTACGAAGTGCGGCAAGACGTGGCGAGAATACGACTAGTTGCTAGAGATAACGCCTACGGATCGCTTACGCAAAAACGTCCCAGAAACACAGCCGGACATCGTCGGCCACGCGAACCAATCGGATACAACACTGAAACCTCATTCGGTATGCAAGGTCGACTCAAATTTTGCAAATGGATATCGAAGTCGTACTGGTGAATTCTGTTTACGAAGGCAACGTGGGCGCTGTGGCTCGCGTTATGAAAAACTTTGGTTATTCGGAGCTGACACTGATCAACCCGTGCGAGCTGGGGGCTTTCGCACGAGCGATGGCGTCGCATGCACAGGATGTTCTCGACGGAGCGCGGCGTAAGACGCTTGAAGATGTTCTGGTTGCTTCCAATTTGGTGATAGGAACGACTGGAAT
This sequence comes from Halobacteriota archaeon, assembly GCA_050011655.1. Taxonomy (GTDB): domain Archaea; phylum Halobacteriota; class Bog-38; order Methanoflorentales; family Methanoflorentaceae; genus Methanoflorens. Next base: position 20,052 of record JBEKIR010000015.1, read on the forward strand.
TGCCGGGTCAAAAGCCAATCTCAGGGCGCCGTACCAGCTTGCGAGGCTCGGCGTTAAGCTCTCCGAAATGCGCGGCATCGCCTCAATATTGTTTGGCCCTGAAGATCAAGGACTTTCGAACGAAGTATTACAAGAATGCGACGTTGTCGTCAACGTCGAAACAAGCACGAAATATCCAGTAATGAACATGTCGCACGCCGCTGCAGTCATATTGTACAGTATAGCTAGCGCATCGACTCCCGCCGCAAGACGAACGGTCGCAAGCCACGCTGACCTGGACAGATTGCTTCAGCATACAAGCGATGTTCTCGAAGAAATCGATTTTCCGGCGCACAAACGGCGTCGTGTGCTTCTCAACCTTAAGCGCATCTGGGGCAGATCAGAACTGAGCACTTCAGAGGTGAGAACGCTGAGAGGCGTACTGAGCAGAATAGAACTCCGTCTCAGACGATGACGTCACTTGAGGTACTTTCCCACAATCGGACGGAGCTTTTCGAACACCTCGTCTGAAATGGCCTCTGTGCTCGTCACTATAGCGTCCTTCAGTGCGTTTCTGCACTGGCACGCGCTGTTTGTTATTGGGAGGTGGGGCACCACTTCCTGGATAATTTTTTGCGTGCTGGCGGCATTTCTCTTGACGTTGTTTATGACCGTTTCGATAGTCACCTCTTCCTCGCGCCAGACGTCGTAATCAGTAACAGTGGCCAACATGCTGAAGCACATCTCTGCCTCTCTCGCGAGTTTTGCCTCCGGCATTGCCGTCATGCCTATGATGTCAAACCCCATATGCCGATATGCGTGCGATTCTGCGCGTGTCGAAAATTGCGGGCCCTCAATGCAGATGTACGTACCACCTTTTGTGACGCTGCATCCGACGCGTTGCGCCGCGCGATACAACTCGCGTGACAAGTCGTCACAAAATGGGTCGGCGAAGCTTATGTGCACGCAAATATCCTCAAAAAATGTATTCGGTCGCAGCTTGGTCCTGTCAAAAAGTTGGTCGGGGATGACCATTTCAAGTGGCCGTATCTTCTCTTTGAGGCTGCCTACCGCGGAAATTGCGATTACAGTGGTGATGCCTAAGCTTTTCAGGGCGTAGATGTTCGCGCGATAATCTATGCGACTCGGCGAAAAACGGTGTCCTGCTCCGTGTCTGGCCAAAAAAGCGCAAGCTCTTCCTTCCACCAGTCCGACGGTTATGTCGCTTGATGGAGGACCAAATGGGGTACTGATTGCCAGCGTCGTCGCGTCTTCGAGGAGGTCAGGGTTGTAAAAACCGGTGCCGCCTACAAAAGCAATTTCAGCGTTCATTTTAGCTTCCAGCCGCCTTCACCAAGTGCTAGAACCCCTCTCCTCTGCATCTCTCTCAAGATCTCCGGCAGGCGTCCGGGCTGAGCTATGTCCAAATGGATGGGATCGATCGAGAACCAATGGTTCAGCCCCGCTTTGATTGACTTTTCGTTCCACACCTCTTTCTTCTCCTTGGCCATAAGCTTCGTTATCAAGTCAATCATATCTTCGATAAAATTCCACGGATACACCACCCACATCCAATCTTCGAGAAACTCAGCAAAGTAGTCAGGCGTAGTTTCTGAAGTGAAGAGCAGCTGTAGTACCCCCGTCCTGCAGTCAGTCGGTTTGAACTCTTTCACGTAGTCTGAAGCGTGTTGAAGGCTTTTTCCCGTGTCTGCAATGTCGTCTACGATAAGCACCCGTTTGTCCTTAACCATCTCTGCTGCGATCGGGTATCGAACTCTACACTCGTCTGCCAAGCGAGCAGTCCCTATGTAATGTTCAACCTTCAGGCTGATTAAATCCGAAATGCCGAGAAAATCACAGACCATGCGGCCAGCAAACCAGCCCCCGCGCGCGAGCGCTACGATAACATCTGGCTCATATCCTGACTCCACGACACTCGATGACAAATCGCGACACAAGTCATAGATATAGTTCCAATTCGTCACTGTACATTTGATCTTTTCAGGAAGAGCCATGGATCATTCATCGAGAAATCATAATATTTATTTCTGCCTGTTCTATGTTTATAATAGAATGGAAAAGGAATATCATACAGCAAATGCTATTAGAGAGCGGTGGTTTAAAGGAGTTTTCCTATGCGACTTGAACAAGACGATCTTAATGCGATAGGCGAAATAGTAGTGAGTCGCTATTTCAAAAAAGGCGGCCTCAAGTATATCAGTTTGAGAGACCCGCGGAGAATTTTTAAGGCGTACAACGATGTGGACGAGCAGTACAAGGCGTATCCTCACATGAGTCGTGACTGGTACGTCTCCAACTCTGTCGAGAGAGATGCTTACATCGCAAAAACGTGGAAGGAACTGAAAAAGCTCGTAGATTTTTTGAATGGCTTGAACGACACAACCCTCTACAACTTTGTAGTCCGCGCGGACAACAAGCTCGCTTTGGCCAAAGTCGAAACTCAACGATCTGAGGTCTCAAAAGAGGCCGCGGCGATCGCGAGGAGGCACGATTACAAACTCTACCTTTTCACCGTCAAGGTCCCAAGCAATCTTGAGTACGACGTGGACGTTGTGAACGGCGACTGAGTCCCACGCTCATTGCGCGAGAGACCTCAGCCGCTTTTGCATTAGAGCGTACGACGCCTTCAAGTTCTCTACGTTATCAAACGTTGCTTTAAGCAAGTCCAGCTCGTCTTTGTGGTTTTCATTTTTAAAGTGCTTCGCAAAACTGACGAGATTCTTCAGCGCTCGTGTCACTTCGTCGACGATTGTGACGGTGCTCGCTATTGCAGTTCGAGAAAGCGGATTTAGATCGACAGTCAAAACGGTTTTTCCGAGTTTAGTTAGAGCTTGAGCTCTATCGCCGTCTTCTAGCGGAACGAATACCACGTCGGCTTGGAATATCCCGTTCTTGTGGACGTTTGCCCTGTCACTTGCTATGTGCGCGAGTTTGATGAAATCGAACCCGGTCAAAACGTTTGCTACGCCGCACGCGCGCAAGTGATCTGCAATTCTTTTTGTCCGCTGTGCTGATGGATGAAACAGATTAATCTCTACGGGGATGCCTGTTATTGCGTGCAACTCGGCGATTTCGCCTGGCACAAGTGTGGCGGTGTTCCCATTAACTGAGAGAACGGGGTAGTTTGCGGTGAGCAAATGGGCACACGCAACTTTGGTGGCGTTGCGCGCACTGTCGCTCGTTTGCTCCCCCAGCAGATAATCAAACGCTTCGCCCCTTCCGTGTGCAATAAGGCCGTGAGTACTCGCGATGCCTCGTTCATAACCATCCACTAGTTTATTGCGTAACACCAGTGATGCGTAACGGGGATGTTCTTCAGAGACCATAGTCGCTTTATGCGGGCGTCATTTCGTCTGATATAGCGCCTTCGCAACCCCTTGTATATAAGCCTTCAGTGACAGACATGCTGTTGTGAGGAATCCGTCAGGAAACCTAACTCGAAAAGAGCTCCTGCTGAACTCCTTTAAGCTGGGTAGATTAGAGAAGGACCTATTTGGTGCCACGCCGCCCTCCACGTTTGTCGGAAGATTTGGTTATCCTGAAGTTCTTGCGGGACCGTTGGTTTCCCCTGTAGTAGGGGAGGCACTTGCGGATACGCCGGACAAGTGGCTTCACTTCAGCAGAGAGCAAATAATCGGGCTGAGGTCTAATCTGGTCCGATCCAATTTCAAGTTGAACGTACGAGATGCGCAAGATCCTGATCGACTGCTCAAGGAGACCCAGGAGCTTGCAATGGCCGCGCTTCCGGTCGACGTAGAGGTAAAGTTTTTGAAGCCGCCGAAGCGCACGCTTCGTTTTGACAGCATACTCACGCCTATGGGCCCGTCGGGCACCGTGACCGACATAGAGATAGTTGAGAATCTGCACGTCCCAAGGAAAGTGGATATGCTTGCCGATGATCGGGACATTAAGGCCGCAGAGGCGGCAACCATTTTGTACGAGGACTCTATATCTCCCTATCAAATAAGTCGGCTTCTGTCGGTCGGCACGTTGGGGAAAAAACGTTTGATCGTCCCAACACGTTGGTCTATCACGGCAACCGATTCCATTCTGGGCAACAGTTTGTTGAAACGGGTGCGCAGTTACCCAGAGTACGCGGAGATTCAGCTCTTTATTTCAGAAGCTTTTGGAAACCACTTCGAGATCCTGCTAATTCCTCGCGTGTATGCTTTCGGATGGACGGAAATGTGGCTTTCGGAGGCCGGAAAGGTCGAGATTGGCGACTTGTATGAAGATACGATAAACAAGCCCGGATATATGGATGGGGGCTATTACGCAGCCCGATTCTCTGCGCTCGAGTTTCTTGATCAGCGAAGGAGGCAGGCGGCGATATATGTGATGCGTGAAGTCAAACCCACTTATGATATTCCTCTAGGAAGCTGGGTTATTCGAGAGCTCGTTAAGCAGGCTTTCTTCCTCCGACCTATGACATTTGAAAGTATCGCTGATGCCCTGCGAAGCGTCCGGGCCCGTGTCAAAGTTCCCGCCAACACTCTTTTTTTGAAAAAACAATTGTCGCAGACAAATCTCGCGCAATTTGATTAAATGAAAAGTTCGGGGACAGCGTATGCTAGCGCATAGCAGCAGCAGCGTTAAAATGAATCCCAAAACTTATTACTTCTGGAGTTAATGCCACACGTTAAGATCGGCACTGATCCGGTCTGAGCGAAGCAAACTGGAATGAGGAGTGCACATGGCCGTAAAAGTTGCAATAAATGGTTATGGAAACATCGGTAAGCGGGTTGCAGACGCAGTAGCGAAGCAGGATGACATGAAGCTAGTCGGAGTGGCAAAAACGCGGCCAAATTTTGAAGCCTTTGTCGCAGATCAGAAGGGGTACACCCTCTATGCATCTGAAGAGGACAAGATAACCGCTTTTAATGCCGCAGGCTTGGAGGTCGCTGGCACGACGATGGACATGCTAGGCGAAGCTGACGTTGTTGTGGATGCTACCCCGGAAGGAATGGGTGCGCAGAACCTGGAAGCGATCTATAAGAAGCTAGGCATCAAGGCTATATTTGAAGGCGGGGAGAAACATAACGCGATTGGAGCCTCATTTAACGCCTACTGCAACTATCAGGAAGCCCTTGGCAAGAGTTACGTTCGGGTCGTATCCTGCAATACGACCGGATTGTGTCGCTCTCTGTCCGCGATAGATAACG
>JBEKIR010000016.1:0-24769 GCA_050011655.1 Halobacteriota archaeon
AGCCAGGCCCGACAAAGGCACGAACATTGCTGAAAAATGCCGGGAAGAAAGTTGTCGTCATCACAGACTCAGGCAAGCTTAAGGACAAGCTTGAAGAAGAGGGAGGGTTCGGATACATCCTCATAAACGCCGACGCAATGATTGGTGCTCGCAGAGAGTGGCTTGACCCCATAGAAATGGCCATTTACAATGCCGACCTGATGAAAGTTCTGGCCGCGACCGGTACTTTTAGGGTGCTCCAAACTGCCCTCGACACGTGCCTTACGGCTATCAAAGAAGGCAAAGAATGCGAGCTACCCAAGATTGTGATGACGGCGGAAAAAGCGACGATCAATGAGTTCAGTAACCCGTACGCCCGCGCAAAGGCGATAGCGGCGTACGAAATGGCCGCAAAAGTTGCCGATGTGAACGTTAAAGCCTGCTTCATGACGAAAGAGTGGGAGAAGTACGTCCCGCTCACGGCTGCATCTCACGACATGATGCGCACTGCCGCTAAGCTCGTAGACGAAGCTCGTGAAATGGAAAAGGCTGATGATACCGTAAAGAGAGCACCTCACTCGAAAGACGGTGCTATTCTTAGCAAGACCAAGCTGATATCAAAGCCTGAGTAATAGCCCTCTCTATTACTCACTTTTCCTTTTTTTGACCGCGTATGAGAGGCTACTTCTCTTTGTTAGCGATTTAGTTTGACCGCAGGCGTTCGTAGCAAGTGCGCTAGTCGAGTATGAACGGGCTCATGTAGAGTCCGTCTATCCGTATCAGACGTTTTAAAGAATCAGCTTTAAACGGGATTATCCAGGCACGTTCCGCGCTGTCCCATCGAGACCCAGGCACTTGCTTTAGCGTGTCCTCGATCTCGTGCGTATCCCCTAGCACCTTGACCCACTTCTTGTTGCGCGTTCCCACGGCCCACGTATTTTGCGAAGACGTGCACAAGCAGTGCACGGTCGGGTGCAATACGACGCCTCCGTTCTTCAGGCCCTCGATCGATGCTCGATTGATCGGAAATCGCCATACCCTTTCCTCTTTGTCCCAGGACCCCCCTTTTATAGCGCTTGGCTTATTGCGTGCGCTTAGAGTGCTTCCGCGGACAATCAAGGTTGTGCAGTCTTCATCAAGTTCGCACAGAAGCCTGCTCTCTGGGTGGTGTTCCCGCAGCGGCGTGTGCACCAAGTTTCTTTTTAGATCCTGCGGGCCGGTTTTTCGCGGTTCTTCGGTCTTCCCGATTCGATCTTCTTGAGAGGTGTCAAGAGTTTTTAGAGCGATTCTCGCGTGCAGCTTAACGTCTTCGTGCGCGCTCTGCGTTGCCGCTTGAGTCAAAATGTCGCGTGCCGCCGAATCCGCGTTGCCAGAGGCGAGCGCAACCGCTTCGAGTGCATCGACGGCTTTAAATCGCTGGTGCTCATTTTCATCATCTAGTGCCTTTGAAAGCACGTCAACTCTCTTGTAACGGGTCAGCCGATCAAAGTCATATTCACCCATCTCTATCACCAGCGATTCGTCTCTTATCTTAATATGTACGGGAGCAAAATATAAATATTTACCTAAACTATGCGCGGGACACGCTCACAGGCCTTCCTAACAGCCTAGGACGCGATATTGAAAACCGTCGCCCCCCGACGCAGTCGTATTGTCGCACATTTCAAGCAAAAAAAGGCACCTAACGTGAGTCTTGGCTCGAATTGGTTGGATTGTCTGCGTGAGCGCCCGCGGTCTGTTCTTCAGACGACTCTGGCGTTTTGTAGTTGGGAAACATCCATTCGTCCTTTTCGATTGCGCGCATTTGTTCGCACTTTGCTTTTGCAGCCTTTAAAGCGCCGCGCCACGAGCCGTAGTCTTTAACCGCTTTGTTGTACACGTCCGGGTGTTCTGCTTCGGCACTGATTGCCGTCATATCGGACCGATTTCGGTACAGCGCAATAATGTCCTCAACGATGTCGTAGTTCAGGGCTGCTTCGAGAGCTCTTTCAAGGGTCCCATAAATGAGCTCAGCTACGAGTGTCAATTTCGGATTATCATATAATCCGTCCACCCCCAGCTGCCGAATTTTCTCTCGGATGAATTTTTCAAGCTCAGCGTCCGACATTCATACCCATTACGCCGTATGAGTATAGAAGCATTACGGTGTCAAAAATCGTCTTAAGCGACGGCCAGCGCTTTGAACTCCGCCTTGCGACAGAAAGTTGCTGTTGCCGGTAGTCACTCACTTTCGCTCACGTAGTCTTTGGCGGCTTCTAAAGCTCTTATGAGCTGATCGAGTGCGGCAGGCGTGACCTGTATTGCGAAACCGTCTTTTGTCGGATAACTTTCAGTGCCGCGCCGGATCCATTTGCGAATGCTGAGTACCTTGGTCGCAGTGTCTTCCCTCTGGGATACGCTAATCCTCAGTGCGACGCTTTTTGAGCTCTCAATCTCAACACCCCACAGTTCTTTCCATTCCATGTGACCTCCGCTTGCCGTTGTGGCGATCAAATTCTTTTCTTACAATCGGGCGCCTTCGAGCGTGCGCGAGAGTATCTCGATCAGATCGTGCTCTTTGACTGGTTTCGCGCCGACCAATGAGTGATCTTGGTTAATGCTTTCATAAATCCGCACTGCTGCGGGCTGTTCCAGACCGGCCCTAATCAAGATAGCTTTGTCGTAGAAGATGTCGCTTGGCTTTCCTTCCGAGATAACGTGGCCTTCAGCTAGCACATAAATGCGATCGGCCAACCTTGCTGCCAGATCCATATCGTGGGTCGTAATGACAACGCTCATGCCGTAGTTGGTTTTCAGGTCAATCAGAACTGATTCAATCCGACGCGAATGGACTGGGTCTAAGTCGCTTGTAGGCTCATCTGCTACAATCACCTTAGGATCCATCGCCAGAACCCCAGCAATCGCGACAAGTCGTTTTTCTCCCTTGCTCAAAAAGTACGGTATCCTATTTATTAGGTGGGCGGCTTGAATACTTTCCAGCGCATCAAGTGCAGCCTTGCGTGCTTCATCCTCGGAGAGCCCTTTGTTGAGCGGCCCGAACATCACATCATCAATTACGGTCGGTGCGAAGACTTGGCTATCCGCGTCTTGAAACACCACTCCAACCTCACTAATGATGCCCGTTTTCTGAGTGACCTCACGCTGCAGTACAACAAGCCGACCTACGCTAGGCTTCAAAAGCCCGTTTAGGTGTTCTATCAGTGTGCTTTTCCCCGCTCCGTTTGAGCCGCAGATTGCCACAATTTCACCCTTGAACAATGAGAAACAAACATTGTGCAAAGAACTGGTGCCGTCAGGGTAAGTGTGTTCAATGCAGTCGACGTGAATCAACTCGTCTTGTTCAACTTCGCGGTAATCGCACGCGCTAGCCTGTGAATTGCGGGACATCTTCAACAGTCGCTAGATAAGCGAGAACCTCCCGTATGAATAAAGGAGTACCGAAATGAAAGCAGCTGAAAGTATGAAAGCATATCCGCCGTACGAGACTCTCGGCGGGCTATAAGAGGAGATAAGCCTCCCATCGTACGCTCTCGATTCCATCGCCTTTGCGACGCGTTCGGCTCGGTCGAATGATCTGATGAACGCGAGGGCAAGCACAGAACCATAGAACGTGGCGCCTTCCTTGAAACCAGAGAAGTTCAGACCGCCTCGACTTTTCATTGCCACGATCGTCGACTCCAACCCGTCTAGCATCAGAAAAAGGAACCGATACGTGAGCAAGGCAATTTGGTCCAGTGGGCTTGGCATAACTTTGGAGATTATATGTGTGAGGTAGTTGTATTTTGTGGTCATGAGCAACGTCAAACCGTACGTCACCCCTATCAGTGACCTTAGAACAAGTATTGCGAGGAACTCCAGCCCTTGGACCGTCAGCTGTAACGGACCATAACTGATCAAAGGTGCGCCTGGAACCGCGAACATAAGAAAGAATGCAATGCTTACGACGAAGAAGAGAGGCGTAGTGTACCAGTATATGAGCAACACAACCGGCGACTCCGATGCCACCCAAAAAATGAATACGGCCAGGTACATGAAGAGGAGGAGAGTTCCGCTAGAGACGACCGTAAGATCAAATATTATCAGTGGGAGCAGAGCGAACTTGATCCACGGGTTGATACGATGGACGGGACTGTCCCCGAATTCTGAATAGTGCGTGATCAAGCCTAAATCAGGTATGTGCTTGCTAAAGCCAAGTCTGGTCATTATTGTCTTTCAAAGCCTGCAAGATGATCTCACCACCGTAAGGCACGGTAATATCGTTCGCAAAACGCATAAAATTACGCGATAAATCGCCAAACTAACTGCCGCGGCCATATTGACCAGCCAACTTCGACGAGGCCGTAATGGCGTGCAAGATTGCAAGCGTGCGATCATCGGCGCCTCGACACGTAAACGGCGCTACCGATTGCGATAACAAACAAGGTCAGTACAATCCCGAGATATAGCAGGGTGTGGCCCCCCTCGATAATACTCTCGTTCAAGAAGAAGATAGGCTCCGGCGAGGAGTTGGCTCCCGAGGAGTTTGCTGGCGAAGATAAGGTCTCTTCAATGTCGACCATGTTGACGTGGGTGGCCGTCCAGAGGGCGATCACTGCAGCACCGAGGAAGATCAGAGCAAGGATGAGGTACTGCCACTTCATATCACTCACCAGGCACCTGAGGCACGAGCAGGTCGTGTGCTACCTCACCGAGTAACGTCTTTGGCGCGACCAAGTCGTGCCGCACCTTACCTAAGTACTGCACCACAAACCCGGTCAAGATCGCCTCGATCACGGCCACGAACATGTTCAGTATGGGAACCTGCAACGTGTAAATGGCCAACGTGGCACCCGAAAGCGTGCTCCCCTGTATCCCCGAGATCACTATAATGAACACCGCAAGCACGTTACCGACCATCAACCCACCGAACGCGGCGACTGCGCCGCGGGTGAAGAGCTCATATCGCCGGGTAGCAAAGTAAAAGAGATAAAACCCACTGATGACTTCGCTCGAGTTGACGATGGTGTTTGCGCCGATCAGCCCCCACCCGCCGTGGCCTATAAAGGCACTGAGTAGGTTGACGATAAGCACAACCATCGGCCCGATGACGGGGCCGGCTAGAATACCGATGAGCGGAGTAAGGTTCATGTGCACTCCACCGGCGAACGGCAGGTTTATCTGAAAAATCGCGAACGATGCTGCTGCCACCATCGCCGCAGTAGTGAGCCGCTGCGCCGTGATGGTCTGCCGGCGCGCGATGATGAGGGTTATCGTAATGAGGGCGGCCGCGAGCAGCCACCAAACGAGTATCCATTGAATCGAAAAGACCCCGTCTGGCAAATGAATATGTGCCATCGACAATTCCTGCGCGGTGCGTCGCTGCGCAATGCACAGCGCGACCCCACTATGTGTGTTATCCTACTCTCCTACTCTATACGGATAAATATGTTGCTGCTGACTAGAGTAGGAATTCTCCTGCGCAAAAAAATGGTACCACCGCGCGGTCTTTGCGAGGAACTCACTCCGCTGGTTGTGCAAGCAATTCGACTTCCTGCCGTAGCGCTTTGAGAGCTGCGTCAAGCTGTGCTGCACACGCTTGGAGCATTTCATCGATTTCGCGTTGCTTTTTCCAATCCGCGATGCCCTGCCGCACCTCGCTGAGCCGTTCCTTGGGTACGTAGCGCCACTTTCCGTGCTGCCGCGAGGGCTCAAAATAGTAGTAGGGGCCGTGCAGTGCGCCCGTCTTGCAGCGGCAACCCCGCTTGCCACATCGCATGTGCCTCTTTCGTAGTGAGCCTGGAAGCGGATTCAGCGCAGCGCGCTTGTCGGTTAGCGCGGCAATATTATCAATAAGTTCGCTGCTCTGGTGCAACAAACGTCTCACACTGGCGATCTCTCTACCGGCACCAAGTGTATCCTCCAACGCGTTAGCCAAGCCCCCACGATCGTCTGTCATCATGACAGCATTGCATTACCTATACTAAACATATTTCAATCGGTTGCCCACTGAGTTGGGCAATTTTGGACCTCGCGCGTTCAAATCTATCCTCTTAAAAACCGTAAAACTGCGCTTAAACACTGCTGGATTGCATTTTGCCAGCTCAGATATCGAATGAGAGGAACAAAAGCGTTATAATGCTACAAGGGCTATTCCTAAGCGAGAGTCCTCAACGTTATGCGCGCGTTTTACATAGGCCGTTTTCAGCCGTATCACTTCGGACATCAAGAAGTCCTCGAAGAAATAGCCCGCGAATGTGAGGAGATCATCATCGGTGTCGGCAGTGCTCAGCTGAGTCATACGTTTTCGGATCCGTTTACGGCCGGCGAACGAATACTAATGATCACGCGTTCGCTAACAGATCTTGACGCCTTACTGTACGTGATACCAATCGAAGATATCCGTAGAAATGCGGTATGGGTATCGCACGTGATGACCATGACGCCTCTCTTTAACGTCGTTTACACTAACAATCCGTACGTTATCCGACTCTTCAACGAGGCGCGATTTGAGGTCAAGTCGTCTCCGCTTTATCAACGTGAAGTCTACTCGGGCTCAGAGATTCGAAAAAGGATGCTGCATAACGAATCCTGGCAGCATCTCGTCCCCCAAGCTGCGGTCGAGGTTATTGAACAAATCGACGGCGTGAATAGGCTAAAAGAAGTGTCTAGAGGGGATAAAACGTCTGATCTTGGCACGCTGTAAGCGCGTCTGGAGCTTTTCACTAACTATTGCTAGCACACGCTCAGAGGTATCCCAGCAAATGAGCAAATGCCGCCACCATCAAAAGCGCGCCCTATCAAAAGCGCGCCCGCGCAGAGTGGAATCATTGATAGCCTAGATTCCAGACTAGTGGCCCGTTCGCTAGACGAAGTTCGGCTCTCGCCTTTACGTGGTCTTGTCGGAGGCATATAACATGACAAAGCGCAAAAGGTTCGGTTGCCGCAAGATACTGCAAAGAACGTAATTGACTGCGTCCTCATTTTCCGCAATCGAACAAAAAAAAGTTGTGATGCTTTTGGCAAGGTTCCGGCAAGGTAACAAAACCTCCACAACTGCTGAAAAGCGCATTCTTCGCTCGCGCAGGAACGCTGCTCATCTTTGATCCAAGCGCCTTGCCGAGGGTCAACGTTGCGTTATGTTAACTAAGCGAACGACGTAGTTGTTGCCAATTTGCTCCCACTTGTAATTGTATTTGTACTGCGGGAACTTGTTTTCGAGTTCCTTCAGCTCGATGAGTCGTCGGTCCAAGCAGCGCTGTGATTTGCAGACGAATACAAACCTCCATTTTGGAAGCGCTCGTGGATCGTCAATAAGTTTCGCCATGCGAAAAAGGCTTTGTTCAATCACCATGCAGTGCTGGGTTACCACGCGTCGCTAGAGTCTTCAGCGTGGGCAACTGAGGGCGGGCGTTCTTTCTCGATCTCAACGAGTAAATGGTAGCTTTTGCAAGATAACGGTTGTGGGAACTGTTGGAGCCGGCTCGTGCTAACGCTCTTACCACAGTGCGAAGTAAACGGTAAGCACCGTTGACGCTAGACTTCAAAAAATTCGTGCGTCATGCACGCGCTGGCTGGCCGGCGTCCCAGCACGCAGCCGATCGCATTTTCCGTATATGCCCCACATTTGGGCTCAAATACTTGCAGCTAGTTTTTATAGTAATGTGAAGATATATACTTACAATGCACCTTGCTAGAGATGAAGAAGATGTCCTTTCGGGCGAATCAGGCGCCGTCAAACAAAAAGCGATGGAGATCTTAGTCGCACTCGGCAATATTTACAACGCTGAAAGACTCATCCCAATCGAGAGTGCGCAAATCGCTGGTGTTTCCTACAAAACAATTGGCGAAGCTGGGCTAGAGTATCTTACAGACCTGAGTGGAAAAGTCGTCGTTCCGACAATGCTTAATCCCATGGGCATGGACCGATATAAATGGAGACAGATGGGAATCGACGAAACCTTCGTAGAAAGGCAACTGGCCATTATCAGGCGATATGAACTGCTCGGAATCGATGCCCAGTGCACTTGCACGCCTTATTATGTTAATGCTCCACGAGCTGGGGCCCACTTGAGCTGGGCTGAGTCCTCCGCGGTTTCTTATGCGAACTCCGTTCTTGGGGCGCGCACCAATCGAGAAGGAGGGCCTAGCGCACTTGCTGCTGCCCTCGTCGGGAAGACACCTGACTACGGCTACCACCGTGACGAGAACAGAGTTCCAGATATCTCAGTGAGAATAGATTTTCCCTTGGCCGGAAGTGATTTTGGCGCACTTGGATACGTAGTCGGCAAAATGGTTAGATCACAGGTGCCACAGTTTTCCTTTGTTGCTCCACCGAACGCTGATGAGCTGAAAGCCCTGGGTGCAGCAATGGCCGCCTCAGGCTCTGTGGCTCTTTTCTTTGCGAATGAGCAAGCGAAGCCACGTGAAATCCTCGAAGTAGACCGCTCAGACGTTGATATCTATTCATCGAGCGAACCCGAGGTCGTTGTGCTGGGGTGCCCACATTGCTCACGCTCGGAACTCGCAGAGATCGCACGCCTTTTGGAAGGACGCACGGCCGTGCGGCCTCTCTGGATTTGCACCTCGCGGTTCGTGGCCGATCGCTCCGGCTCGGTGATATCGCGCATTGAAGCGAGCGGGGCCCGCGTGATCTGCGATACTTGCATGATCGTCTCTCCAGCGTTTGAAAAACGGCGCATGATGGTTAATTCCGGAAAAGCTCTTGAATACGGGCCAAGCTTGTGCAATTCGCATACATTCATCGGAACGACGGCGAACTGCATTACGGCCGCGTGTACCGCGTGAACCTGCATCGCAACGGGGTTAGCCATGCTCAAGCGCATAAAAGGACGAATAATAGCGAAAGGAATTGGCGAAGGGCCTGCGGTGGTTACGCGTCAACCGCTCTCGTTCTTAGGAGGCGTCGATCCCAAACAAGGAGTCATAATAGATCCACTTCACGAGCTGCGCGGCACGTCAATTGTAGGAACGGTTCTGGCTTTTCCGCAGGGCAAGGGGTCGACCGTCGGATCTTATGTACTTTACCAGCTTAAAAGAAACGATAAGGCTCCGGCCGCAATTATTAACGCATTAAGCGAAACCATTGTTGCTGTCGGGGCGATCATATCAAACATCCCCCTCATCGACAAGCTTGAGCTAGACCCGATCGCCGCAATCAAGCCCGGATCACACGTTCTCGTAAACTGCGTCGAAGGTTTTGTTGAGGTGGAAAAGTGACCGAACAAGGCGATTTAGACCGAATCAACGCTGTGTTCCAGGTGTACGAAGTACGAACCAGTGGGTCTGCCATCAAGTATTACGGCGAACCTAAGGTTGACAGCAAGACGCTTTTCACGCACCTTTGGAACGACTTCGCCCAGAGAGGTTACGATATCGAACTGCGGCGCGAACACGGCGAATATGTGCTCCTGGCTACGCCTGTGAACGACGCCGGTGAAAAAAAGCACGTCAACGTTGTTCTTGCCGTCGCCACCGTTTTTGCCATAATGCTCACCGGCGCTGTCCTGTTTTACGGAGTCAACCCTTTTGCACAGCCTTTGCTCATCTACAAGGGTTTGCCCTTCGCGGCTGCGGTCATGTTTGTGCTAGGCTCGCACGAGCTGGCTCACTATTTGGTAGCAAAGCGGCGCGGAATGAGAGCAAGCTTACCATTCTTCATACCGCTACCGTTTATTTCGCCGGTCGGAACTCTCGGCGCACTCATACAGCTCAAGGGGGCTATTCCAGATCGAAAGTCACTTTTTGACGTGGGAGTGGCCGGTCCACTCGTAGGGCTTACGGCAGCCGTCGTCGTCACAATAGTCGGATTGCTGCTTCCCCCCATCACCCCCGGTACCGCGCTAATGCCTACAGTGGCCCTGGGCGTCCCGATTCTCTTTGCGCTGATCGAAAAAGTTGTTCCCACCGCGTCAACAGGCTTGCATCCAATCGCGTTTGCGGGATGGGTGGGCATGCTCATAACCAGTTTGAACCTCCTCCCAGTCGGACAACTCGACGGCGGGCACATCGCCAGGGCTCTGTCCGGAGAGAAGACGACGTACATCTCGGCGGCGGTTCCACTCATCCTTATGACCGGCGGCATTTACTACTCTTTGAACGGTTTAAACGGAGAAATGCTCTTATTTTGGGGGCTCTTCACGTTGTTGTTCGCAGCCGGGGGACATCCGCAGCCGATCAACGATATGAAGAAGCTCGATCCTAAGCGCGTGGTCTTAGGAATCATAGCTTTCGGCTTATGCATAGCTTGTTTCACCCCAATCCCGTTTCAAGCGTGACTATACGCTTTGACAAGAAGAATATGTTTAGCTTGGCAGCCATCCAAGCAATACTCCTCTCGCGGGGCATTGAGGTAAACTTTTCATTGAGTCCGCGCGATGGCATAATGATTTACAGCCTCGCAACGCCGCAAGCACCCGACGTCTATCGAGAGGTAGCAAACGCACACACTCGGTCCATATTCATCGCCGGCGGCCCCCATCCTTCAGCGAGAGCAACCGAGGCACTAGAGCACTTTGACTTCGTAGTGATCGGTGAGGGCGAGGAAACGCTCCCTGAGCTGATCTTTGCACTGAGAAGCGACAGCGACGTGGACGAGGTGCGGGGCATTGCGTTCAGAAGCCCTGACGGAATCCGCAAAACCGACCCAAGACCTTACGTGAATCTCGACGCTTATCCGCCGTTCATCGAGAACTTGCGGGCCCCTATCGAGATCAGCCGTGGCTGTCCATACAACTGCAAGTACTGTCAAACACCGCGCTTATTCGGCACAAAAATGCGGCATCGCAGCGCGCCTGCTATTGCTTTCTGCAGCAGGTATCTTTCAGACATCAGATTTATCTCGCCTAACGCGTTTGCGTACGGATCAGATGGGCGTCACGCCGCATTCGACCGCGTCACTGAGCTCCTCACGTCGCTGCGTGGTCCGGTGTATTTTGGCACCTTCCCCTCTGAAGTGCGGCCAGAATTTGTTACAGATGAGCTTCTTGAGATCCTCACAGAGCGCTGTGCAAATACTTCAGTCCACATCGGAGCGCAGTCAGGCAGCGATGCCGTATTAAGCGAAGTACACCGAGGACACTCCCGTCGTGATGTTGAAGCAGCGCTCGAAATATGCCGCGCCCATAGCGTCACTCCGATTGTGGATTTTATCTTCGGACTTCCGACCGAGGTCGCGGTAGATCAGCTGGACAGCCTCGAGCTCGTCGACACGATCGTCGCGACCGGCGGACGAGCACGTGCTCACTACTTCACCCCTCTACCAGGGACGCCGTACGAAGACGAGAAGCCCGCGCCAGTGTCGAGTAAAGTGGGTAAAAGACTTGGCCAGCTCGCGCGCGACGGCAAGGTTTCCGGACGGTGGGAGCCTCCACGTCTGCGACACAAAAAGACAAACGATTTAAAACAGAGGCCGTAATACGTACTGGCAAGATTTGTGAGAGCTTATGAAGTTTTTAGCCCTTTCGGATGCACACGGCGTCTATTCTCATATAGCCCAATTGCTATTTAAAGCGGGAGACGTCGACGCCGTTTGCGTAATAGGAGATATTACAGATTTCGGACCCAATGCCCTCGTCCAAGAGCTACTTTCGCTCATCGGGGAAGACGTGCCAACACTCATGATACCGGGGAACTGCGACCTGCCTACGATCGTTGAAACGATTGAGGAATCTCCCGCAGTAAACCTACATCTAAAGAGTTTTGACTATGATGATATCAGATTCCTCGGCATCGGCGGATCAAATCCAACGCCATTTAACACTCCCTTTGAACTCAGCGAAGCGGAATTGCAGACTTACACTGCTAGACTCTTGAACGACGTCGGGGCTACCACGGTTTTACTTTCACACACCCCCCCCAAGGGATTCTTGGACGCGGTTGACTCAAGGCACGTCGGAAGTGAGGCAATTCTCCACGCCGTGGGGATCGTCGACGTACTGGCCTGCGGACACATACACGAGCAGCGAGGCGCGCTTGTCTCGGGCAAAACCACGATCGTGAATCCTGGAATGGCTGCGCGAGGCTTTGGTGCCGTCATCGAAATTCGTCCGGGAGAGAGTGCAAAAGTCACGCTGATTCAGTCTTAAGCTGTTTACATTGAGGACGTCGTTGGTTTCACTTATCAGACAGCAGCCGAAGGCGATGCGCATTTTGACGCCTAGCCTGCCGCGAGGCTTTCCTCACGTTATAACTGCCCTGGTACCAATTTGAACATTTTTCCCGTAGCATCGAATCGACCAAGCATAGCGAGCTGATAGGGAGCCTGTGCGCAGATGTGACAGACAGTTGCTATCGACTCGCCAACACAAATAAAATCAGCTTGAAAACGGCCTTAAAGACTTCGGCGGAGAGCAGCTTCATCAAGGAACTCTGTCCTGCCAGAGATAAGGGTTTTAAATAGGAGACACAAGTATCCCTTATGAGCGTTGAACGGGGCGATTTCATCAGCTTGTCCTATACCGGGCGATTAGACAACGGCGATGTTTTTGATACCACAGACGAAGATGTCGCTAAGGAAAATGGATTATTGGCAGAGGGCGTTAGTTACGCACCTATAACTATCGTGGTCGGAGAGAACATGGTAGTCAAGGGGCTTGACGAAGATTTGATCGGAAAAAAGGCTGGTTATGAAGGGCAGATCAAAATTGCACCACAAGATGCTTTTGGACAGCGAATTCCTGAACTAATTGAGGTCGTCCCAACGCGTAGATTCGAGAAGAGACCGACGCCTGGAATGCGTGTTACACTCGATAATAAAGCAGGAACCGTCGAGAGCGTAATTGGAGGACGCGTGCGCGTTGATTTTAATTCACCGTACGCAGGCAAGACCGTCAACTATGAATATAAGATTGAGGCCGCCATTATCGATACTGTAGAAGAAGCCAAAGGGTTGTTCAAGTACTACTTGAATAGGGACTTTGAGGTATCGATCGCTGATCATCGAGTGATTGTCGAAATGCCCTACGAACTAGGATTCAACCAACAGGTGCAGTATTACAAGAAGCTTCTGGCTGAAAAAATCATTCAATTTGCTGGCGCGGAAGAAGTCGATTATGTGGAAGTTCATAAGCGACCCGAACCGGTCAGTGAAGAAATCGCTGCAGGTGCCGAACCGGAGTCTAAGGCACCGGAACCAAGGAAGCGCACCCGCCGGACTAAAGCGGAGGGAGTCCCAGCGAGTGAAGAAATCGCTGCAGGTGCCGAACAAGAGTCTAAAGCGCCGGAACCAAAGAAGCGCACCCGCCGGACTAAAGCGGAGGCGGCCCCAGTGAGGGAAGAAGCCGCTGCGGGTGCCGAACAAGAGTCTAAAGCGCCGGAACCAAAGAAGCGCACCCGCCGGACTAAAACGGAGGCGGCCCCGTAGTTTAGCTTCGTAACAAGAACCGACGCTTTTTGATCAGTGTTGAGCAGTCAGTGAAACGTTGTATGCAGCAGACGAGTGAGCGGGTCGAGGAGCTCACTGCGAGTCTCAGCAGGATTATGTCACTCAAAAAGCCATCCATCTTTAGCGGTTGAGCTCAACCAGTTTCAATGATTTTCCCTCGGGGCACGCTTCTGGTGTGTCGCCAAGAACTGAAGAAATCACGTACTTGTCATCCCGCCTGAGCCCGTTCGGATGGCACAGTTCGTAGATCTTGCAATCAAGGACCTCGCAGTCGTTCTGCTTGTACAAGATTCTCGAGCCCACAAACGCGCTCTTAGAGTCGATTGCCGCTACACTGGGACTTTCAACCACTTCGACCGCTTTGACCCCGATGTCGTGCAGTGCGCAGTCGTGCTTCATACTGCCGCGCACGCCGACTATTCTGTAACGGCGCCCAATGTCTAAATTCAGACACGTGTTCTTAAGTTTGCACGTCTCGCATTCGTTTGTCGGCCCGTTAAATACGAACTCTACGCCGAGCTTGGCCAAGCCCAAGCCGATCAGCGTTATGCGAGCGTTTCCTTTTGGCATGCTATCAATCCTGTACCTGTAACCTGCTGATGCTGCAGTCTGACGCAAATAGGTTAGGCTGTTTTATTATAAAGATACCAATGCGGCCTACTCGATCACCAAGGTGAACCTCGCCAACTCTTCAGCGGCTTTTCTCGTGAGTCCCTCCCCAAGAATGGTGTAACGCTCAGGTCGCACGTTCTTTGCGTGAAGCAACGCTTCAACGATGTACTTATCCTCGATGCCCAAACCTTGAGCATCAACTGGCGCGCCAATGCTGTTTAGCGATTGTCGAATTCGTTGCCAGTCACCACCGTGCAGATACGCCATCATGATCGTTCCAACCCCGCACTGCTCGCCGTGCAAAGCCGGTTTGGGGGCTTTGACGTCAAGTGCGTGACTGAACTTATGCTCGCTGCCTGAAGCGGGACGGGACGACCCCGCAATACTCATAGCCACGCTGCTTGAGACCAAGGCTTTCACTACCAGCCTGACAGAGTCCTCCAAATTCGGCTTAATTTGCGTTGCCGAGTTGAGTATGATCTCAGTCGACATAAGCGACAGCGCAGCGGCATATTCACTAAACTCCTCACCTCGCAGCTTCCTCGCTAGTTCCCAGTCCTTCACCGCCGTATAGTTCGATATTATGTCGCCGCAACCGGCGGCGAGCAGCCGATATGGCGCTTGAGCTATAATTCTCGTGTCTGCGATAATTGCAAGAGGGGTTTGAGCTTCGATGGATTGGGTTCCCTCTTTGAAACGTATAGAGGCGCGCATCGATGCGATTCCGTCGTGACTTGCTGCTGTAGGCACACTAATGAACGGCAAATTCGCGCTGACCGACGCGATCTTGGCGATATCAATGGTTCTGCCGCCGCCGACTGCGACCACGAAGTTCTTGTCCGAAGCGCGACTTGCGACTCGCTCAACTTCTTCCATCGAGGCCGAACCGACGATGAACACCTCGGAGGGATATTCGTTCCCCAGGATGCCCGCTATTTGCCGTCCGAATGAGCACGTGTGCTGTCCGCAGACTATTAGCCCGTTCCCATCAAGTTTAAGTTCTGTAAGGACCTTGGCAGTATCGCGTATAGCATCTTGTTCCATCACTACAATTCTAGGGAGCAACATCCATTGTTTCATCGGTGATCACTTGGCGGTCGATTTAGGGAATTTTATCAACCAGTTAGGCAATTTTGTCAACCAGTACTATATACACCCCATCATCTACGACACTGGATATAACCCAGTCAACACGATAACATGGGCTATCATTCTCGGGCTAAGCCTGTTTGGAGTCGTTAAGCTTCTAGACAAGTTAAATATAACCGTTGATGAGGTTTTCATATTCGCGGTATCCCCTTATATCTTTGTGGGGGGTTCCTTACGCGTGGTTGAAGATGCCGGCATCGTCGCTGCGCCACTGAAGTATCTCTTGATCACCCCCCTAATATACTTCTTCATCTTTTTTGTGTGCGTCGCGATCCTGATACTATCCGTAGGATTAGAGCGCGTTTCGCGCATCAAGTACTACTGGCCCTTCGCGCTCGGCGGCGTGGCATGGAGCATTCTGAACGTCTGGCTCCTTTACACGACAGCAAAGTCGTTTGACTGGACCATATTCGTGCTCATATTGTCAGTCGGCGCAGCCCTGAGCTTCTTGGTCTTCGTCATTGCTCGCCTGTTGAACTTCGCGCTTCTAAAGGATCGCGTCAACGCGTTCGTGCTCGACGGACAGCTGCTCGACGCCACGGCCACGTCGTTCGGCCTCACGTTCCTCCCTTATGCAGAGAAACACGTGCTTCCGAACTTCCTTATTGAAGCCACCGGCACGGCGTTCGTTATGTACCCGCTCAAGCTTATCGTGACGATTCCGGTGCTGTTCATAATAGATGAATACTTAAAGGGCGAGTCAAGAAATCTGACTGGCCTTGTGAAGCTTGCTATTCTCACGGTTGGCCTAGCGCCTGCCATCAGGGACACGTTACGGATGACCCTCGGCGTATGACATCTTTTGTGACGAGGCCACGTTCAGATTCGCGCGTAACTGCATCGGAGTGGTAGAGTGAAGAGAGACAATTTCAGCGAGTGGTTCAACGAGTTGCTGGTCGACGCGGAAATCATGGACGTGCGATACCCAATCAAAGGGTTGTATGTATGGTTTCCCTTTGGCTTCACCTTGCGAAAACTGACGTACGATATGCTCAGATCGCTTCTCGATCGAGAGCACGAGGAAACATATTTTCCCCTCCTCATACCCGAAAACGAGCTGCTAAAAGAATCGGAACATATCAAAGGATTTGAGGAAGAAGTCTTTTGGGTGACCCGAGGCGGCTTTACAGAGCTCGATGTGCCACTTGCTCTTCGGCCGACTTCAGAGACCGCAATTTATCCGATGTTTAGCATTTGGATACGCTCGCACGCAGATCTTCCGATAAGGATCTACCAGATCGTCAACACTTTCAGGTACGAAACGAAACACACCCGACCGCTGATCCGCCTGCGAGAGATAACTAGCTTCAAAGAGGCCCACACCGCCCACACCTCTTGGGAGGAGGCTAAGAAGCAAACCGAAGCTGCCGTGGCGCTGTACAAGGAGTTCTACGACAGGCTGGGTATCCCCTACGTCGTCTTGCGTCGGCCGCAGTGGGACAGATTCCCTGGAGCCGACTACACGATCGCGTTCGACACGCTTATGCCCGACGGGAAGAGCTTACAAATCGGAACGATTCATCATCTGAGCACAAACTTCGCAAAGACGTTCGATATCACGTACGAAGATCGCTCCGGCAACCAGCAGTACGTCAATCAGACGTGCTACGGAATTTCGGAGCGCTGCATTGCTGCCGTCATTTCAGTTCACGGCGACGACAAAGGTCTGGTGCTACCCCCCGAGGTAGCGCCCACTCAAATTGTCATCATCCCCATTTTCACTGCCCAAGCCAACTCCGAAGCGGTGTTGAAAGCGTGCAACGAACTCAAACACGAGTTGTCGCGCTACCGCGTCGTTCTCGACACGGATGATGCCCGACCGGGCGCTAAGTTCTATAAGTGGGAAAAACACGGGGTTCCCGTGCGCATAGAGGTCGGCCCGAAAGACATTTCAAAACGCGCCGTAACGCTCGTGCGACGGGATACGGGAAAGAAGGAGCTCGTCGAGCGTTCTAAACTACAAGCGCGAGTCGCTGAAGTGATGACTGAAGTACTTAATACCATCGCTGAAAGGGCGCAAGCGGTTCTGCGTTCACACATTGTCGCCATAGAAACTCCCGAGCAAGCAAAAGGCATGAAAGGCTTCTTTCAGATCTCTTGGTGCGGGTCCGAGTCATGTGGCCAGCGGCTTCAAGAGCTGAGTGAGGCTGATGTACTGGGAGAGACCGAGCTAATGGAGGGCCGGTGCGCCGTATGCAAAATGCCAACGAACGTAAGAGCCTTTTTAGCGCGGCCATACTGATACAGACTCCGGGTCAAGCCTATATCCTCACTTTCTCTCGAGAATGTCGCCACGCTACACGACGATGTGAGCTTCCAGCGAAAGTGGGTTCGCAACCTAGCGGAAAAAAACCGATGGAAGTAGCAAAGGCTTTTTTTCCAGCTAAAACAAAACTGAAACCCGATGAACATCAGAACGCTCGATCGAAAAATAACCGAGCTGCAACTTG
Source organism: Halobacteriota archaeon (assembly GCA_050011655.1). GTDB lineage: Archaea > Halobacteriota > Bog-38 > Methanoflorentales > Methanoflorentaceae > Methanoflorens. The sequence continues at coordinate 17,572 of JBEKIR010000016.1, forward strand.
ACGGCTATGTGCTGTATGCGGCCTCGTCCCAGGATGCGAATCTGTACTACTTGACTAATTTCCTGGCAGAGGACCCCTTCTTGTTCTTGCGCGCCGACGGGCAGTCGTTGCTCGTCGTATCGAGTATGGAGAGTGCGAGGGCAATTCGATCCTCGACCGCCGATCGGGTGCGCTCACGCGAAGAGTTCCAAAAAGATTCGCACGAAGTGGAAGGCGACCGCGCGACAGTTGATCTGTTTGTCTCAGTGCTAAACGAGTACCACATTAAGCACTTAGGCGTTGACGCCGCTTTTCCGATCATTTTGGCTGACGCGCTTCGAAGCGACAGTTACGAATTACACCCCGTATCTGGTTCGATTGAACGCTTGCGCTCCATCAAAACAGCGCGCGAGCTCGGACACATGACGACCGTACAGCGGGCTAGCGAAAAGGCATTCGCTTCCGCACTGGCCATCTTGCGGCACAGCGACATCATCGGTGATACGCTGCGGTACGACGGGCAGGTGCTTACGTCGGAGCGGCTAAAGGCCACAATCGGTTGTTCTCTCATAAACGACGCGTGCACGTCGAACGACGTGATCGCTTCGAGCGGCTATGACTCTGCGTTGCCTCATCTTACCGGTTCAGGGCCCATCAAAGCGCATTCTGCGATAGTCCTCGATATTTTCCCTCAATCGATAGAATCGCGATACCACGCCGATATGTCGCGGACAGTGTTGCGAGGTGACGCCCCTCAGGAACTCGCTGAGATGTTCACCGCAGTTCATGAAGCGCAAGAACTCGCCATTCAGAGGATCCGACCCGGGATCAGCGGAGCCGAAGTCCACTTGGCGGTCGCAGATCACTTCGAAGAGAGCGGCTTTCACACTGACCTCAAAAAGGGTAGCGGGTTCATTCACGCAACAGGCCACGGACTGGGATTGGAGGTTCACGAACTTCCGTTTCTAAGCAAACGAGGGGGGGTCCTAGCAAAGGGCAACGTAGTCACCGTCGAGCCTGGCCTCTACTATCCGAGCGTCGGGGGGGTGCGCCTCGAAGACGCAGTAGTTATTACTCATAACGGGAATAGAAACATCACGCAGGTCAAAAAGGAGTTTGTGATTTAAGTGCCAGAAGCCGATGTTTTAGAAAAATACCGCGAAGCCGGCCATATATTGGCAGAGGTTCGCGCAGAGGCCGTTAAAAAGATTAAAGTCGGAAAAAAATTGCTTGACGTAGCCGAAAGCATTGAAAACGCAATTGAGCAAAAAGGCGGTGCTATCGCTTTCCCGACGAACATATCCGTGAACGAGGAGGCGGCGCACGCCACTCCTTCTAAGGGAGATGCGTCAACGTTTGGGACTGATCTCGTCAAGCTTGATATTGGCGTCCACATTGACGGCTATATTGCCGACACCGCCGTCACCATTGACCTGGGCAACAATAAGGAACTAGTCGACGCCTCGAACAGTGCCCTCGAGCGAGCAATTGAAGTCGTGCGAGCGGGCGTTGATCTGGCAGCAGTCAGTGAAGTAATCGAAGACACGATCATCAATTACGGGTACCTCCCGGTCGCCAATCTTACGGGCCACGGCCTCGAGCGCTACACACAACACGCCCCGCCAGCGATTCACAACCGACGAACTCAAAGCGGAACGAAGCTCAAAGAAGGTCAGGTTGTGGCCATTGAACCTTTTTCTTCCGCGGGCAATGGTCACGTGTACGAAACAGGCAAAGCGGAGATCTTCAGCCTCGTGAAGGCAAAGCCTGTACGATCGCCTGAAGCTCGAGCCATTTTGAAAGATATCGACGCTTACAAATCACTACCATTCGCCAAGAGATGGCTAAAAGGCCGCGTTGATTTGGGCTTGAAACAGCTTGAAACGGCGGGAATAATCCGCGCTTATCCGATACTTAAAGACCGAGGACTCGTTTCGCAGGCTGAGGATAGCCTCATTGTAACGAACGACGGAAGCGAGGTCATAACTAGGATCTGATAGGTCTTTAGGACCCTTTTGGCCGTTGCCTGCGACCTAATCTTTATATGCTTTTCACGCACATAAAGTTCGCTTATATATCAGGATGATGCTAGATGGAAGATCCCGAAAATCAGGTCCTTGACGTCATCGAGCTGCTGCTCACAGCGCATATCTACAATGACAATGATCAGCTCGATGAAAATGACCTACCCCCCCATATCAGAAAGAACTATTGGAACTCCAAAGAGCGAAGAGTGGACAGACCTATCATCGTCTCAGAAAACGCCGTTGACAGAATCTACGAGATACCGCACGGATGGCATATGATCAAAACGCTGCCATTTGTAGCCTTCGAGGAGTTTGGCGCCCGGATCAACCTTACGGTGCTCGACCTGGCTGCCAAGTGGTTTGCCACGCAAGACTCGCTATCCCGCATCAACCAAAACCCTGCCCTGGCTTTCTACTATTCAAAAAACGACTCGCTCGACGTCGATTACGAACGGGTGCGTCGGCTGAACAAGCCTAAAGAAATGGACAGGGAGTGGATATTTTCCTTAATAGACGAGATCGCCGGCGAGGGAGAAGAAGCAGAAGACATGCTCAAGCTTGTCGCAATCTCTGCGCCTGAAGACGTTCGCGAGAGTCTCGATAAACTCGTCCTCACGCAAGAACAAATAGAGGAAGTCGCGAAGATCGTCAAGGCAATTCAGTACAGAGACTATTTGAGGGAGATAGAACTCTTCGAGATAGGGAAGCTCTTGTTTGTTGGCCCACCCGGAACCGGGAAGACGTCGGTCGCTCGAGCCCTTTCAAAAGAGTTGGGGCTTCCGTTTCTGGAGGTGCGACTATCGATGATTACCTCACAATATCTTGGCGAGACGTCCAAGAACATCGGAAAAGTATTCAGTCTCGCCAAGCGATTAAACCCCTGCATCTTGTTCATCGATGAGTTTGATTATGTAGCCAAAACGCGGCTCTCTGATGAGCACGGCGCGATAAAAAGGGCCGTAAACATGCTGCTCAAGAGTATTGACGACATCAGCCTAGTCGATGACGGAGTGCTGATGATCGGTGCGACTAATCATCCAAGCCTCCTCGATTCAGCCGCGTGGAGGCGATTTGACAAGATCGTGATGTTTCCACTTCCAGACACCGCAATGAGAAAAGAGATATTCGACAAGATCATGGCCCGCATCAAGGGCACGTTTGACACCCAGAAGCTGGCTGAAATGACCGATCAATGCACCGGCTCAGATCTGAGGCTGATATTAAGAGAAGCCGTGCTCCAGGCGCTGTTTCAAGAACGGACGGACCTCTCACAAAATGATCTTGAGGAGGCTGTCAGTAACTTCAGCAAGCGATTTGAGCTCAAGATGGGTGAATACGAGAACATCTAGTTGGGCAGAGTCGCGGCAAAGACGAGAGCACGAACAACCTGACTGCGTCACTAAGAGCCCAAAAGCACGTCAGGCGGAGGTAGCAAACTTGGAAGCTTGCGTAAACATAGGAATGGTAGGACACGTCGACCACGGCAAAACGACCTTGGTATCCGCCCTTTCAGGCGTATGGACCGATCAGCACAGCGAAGAAATCAAGCGGGGCATTTCCATCAGACTCGGATATGCCAACGTCACCTTCAGAAAATGCCCGCAGTGCCCCGAGCCCGATGCGTACACAGTCTCAGAAGTGTGCGGAGTGTGCGGCACCAAGGCAGAAACGCTGCGGACGGTGTCGTTCGTGGACGCGCCTGGACACGAGACCTTGATGGCAACCATGTTGTCGGGTGCGGCGATCATGGACGGCGCAATACTTGTCATCGCGGCGAATGAACCGTGCCCGCAACCCCAGACCAAAGAGCACCTCATGGCGCTCGACATAATTGGCATTAAAAAGGTAATAATCGTTCAAAACAAGATTGACCTGGTCTCCCACGACGATTTGCTCGCGAATTATGAACAGATAAAGGAGTTTGTGAAAGGGACGGTAGCAGAGCACGCTCCAATTGTGCCTATATCCGCCCAGCAAGCAGTGAATATTGACTTGCTTATCGAACTTATCGAGAAGGAGATACCGTGCACGGCGCACGACGCGACTAAGCCCGCGCAAATGTCTATCGCGCGCTCGTTCGACGTCAATAAGCCCGGATCTGATATCAGCAAGCTGCTCGGCGGTGTCATCGGCGGCACGCTGAATCAGGGGGAGCTCAAGCTTAAGGACGAACTGGAAATACGACCCGGAAGAAGCGTCGAGGTCGGGGGCAAGACAGAATGGGTGCCCATTACCACGACTGTGTCGAGCATCGTTTCTGAGAAAGAAAAACTGAAGGTTGCGACGCCAGGTGGGCTGCTCGGCGTAGGAACGAAACTGGACCCCGCCCTAGTTAAGAGCGATTCCCTTGTCGGGCAGATTGCGGGGACGCCGGGAACGCTGCCACCCGTGTGGCAAGCCTTTACGATGGATGTCAAGCTTCTCGATCGTGTCGTCGGGAGCTCCGATGAACTTAACGTCGATTCGATACACACGAGCGAGCCACTCATGTTAAGCGTCGGCACCGCCACAACCGTTGGCGTTGCCACCAGCGCGCGGAATTCGGCCGTCGAAGTAGCCCTCAAGAGGCCCGTCTGCGCGGAAATCGGATCTCGAATCGCTATTTCGAGACGGATCGGCTCGCGATGGCGGCTTATTGGAGCGGGAACGCTCGCCAAATGATCGCCATATTGGATACCAACGCGCTTCTTATTCCCTGGCATTTCAGGATCGACGTGCTTGAAGAACTGCGCGGGCTCGGATTTGTGCCTGCCACGATCGAACCTGTGCGTCGAGAACTGAGTGTATTGATGAGAAAAGGCTCTGCGGGAGCAGGCGTCGCATTGCGCCTTTCAGAGAGATGCCAAATCATCGAAACCGCGGATGGATCGACCGTCGATGACCAAATCCTTAACACCGCCCTTAAATACAAAGCGGCGGTTGTAACGAACGACAAGCTTCTGAAGCGAGAGCTTCGTGAACACAGAATCCGCGTCGTGCAGCTGAGAAGCAAGAAGCATTTGGAGGTGGATATGTGATGAACCTGTGGAAAGACATCGAAACCGGACCCCGGCCACCGGAAGAAATATTCGTGGTGGTAGAGATTCCAAAAGGGAGCCGTAATAAGTACGAGTACAGCAAAGAGTGGAACGCAATTCATCTCGACCGCGTGTTGTATTCTCCGTTACATTACCCGGGCGAATATGGCCTCATTCCGAGAACCTATTATGATGACGACGACCCGTTCGATGCGATCGTCATTATGGATGAACCAACCTACCCCGGCTGCATCATTGACGCTAGGCCAATAGCATTGCTTAAGATGCTCGATTCGGGGGAAGCAGACGACAAGGTGCTTTGCGTGCCGCTCAACGATCCGAAGTACGCAGAATATACTGACATTAACGACGTCCAAAGTCACTTCCTCAAGGAAGTCGCACACTTTTTTGAAGTGTACAAGCGGCTTGAAGGCAAGGAAACAACGGTAATTGGTTGGGAAGGAGCAGACGCCGCCAAGGAGCGGATAAAGTACTCGATGGATCTGTTCAAGAGAGTGATCGATGTATAAAAAAGCGAAGTTGATCGACACGGTAAGGCTGCCGCCTGAACGGCTAGGAGAAGAGACGATAGCAGTCGTGAAAGATCTCTTGCGAGATAAGCTTGAAGGTCGCATAGACAAGATGCTCGGATCCATAATCGCCATTACCGACGTTTTGGATATCGGCGAGGGGCGCATACTCGCGGGAGACGGAGCAGTCTATTACGATGTCACTTTTAATGCGATCACATTCAAACCACAGCTTCAGGAGATACTGGAAGGCAAAGTCGTCGAAATTGTGGAATTTGGTGCCTTCGTGGGACTAGGACCGCTCGATGGTTTGCTGCACGTGAGCCAAATAGCTGACGACTACATTTCGTACGACGAAAAAAACGCGAGACTGGTCGGAAAAGAGACCGGAAGAGCCATTACGGAAGGGGATATGCTGCGGGCTCGAGTAGTCGCCGTAAGCTTGAACGAACGCGAGCCACGAGAGAGCAAGATTGGCCTCACGATGCGACAAGCAGCTCTGGGCAAGGTCGAATGGCTTGCTGAAGCGCGAGAAAAAGCCAAGAAAGAGGAGGAGGAGCAAAATGCCGGAACAAGTGTGTAAGACTTGCCATCGATTTGTCGAAGGACTGGTTTGCCCCGTGTGCGGATCGAGCTTACTTGGAAAAGACTGGAGCGGATACTTGATTATTATCGATCCGAAACGCTCTGAAGTCGCCAAGCGGATGAACATCGACTTGCCCGGAAAGTACGCGCTCAAGGTTCGATAAGAAGCTCATGCTGAACGACAAGCTCAAAGCTGAGCTCCAGCAACCGTTCGGTGATCTTTGTTCGCACTCAGATTGTGCAGAAATGTTAAGAGCTTTTAAGAGAATTGTCACGGTTGGAGACATAACGACGTATAATGTAGTACAAGCCGGCATTATGCCAGACGTATGCATCATTGACGGCATCACGATGAGGGCGACGGTGCCGGACGAGATCTACCATGTGATCAGCACCGAACCCCGCACCGTTTATGAAGTAGATAACCCCCCAGGCTCCATCTCTCAGCAGCTCCAAAATGCCGTGAGCGGGTCGATGAAGAACATCGGGAGGTCTCTACGCACGAGAATCGTCGTGAACGGCGAAGAGGATCTGGCGGTGATACCAGCAGTTATTGAGGCTCCTTTAGGAACAGCGGTCGTATACGGCCAGCCAAACGAGGGCATGGTTATTATTGTTACAACGCGAGAAAAAAAAGAGAAAGCGAAACGCCTCTTGCGCGAAATATTGCAACAACATTAGCGATAAACAAACGACGGAGCTACTATGCAGATAGAAGTTATCAAAGAAGAGAATAACAAATTACTTAACCGCAAGCAGCTGCAACTCAAGATTCAATACGAGGCGGCTACTCCGGCACGGAAAGAAGTTAAGGATAAGGTTGCGGCCGACTTTAAAATTGAGCCTGAGCGAGTGATCATCGACAATATGCAAACCGCTTTTGGCAAAAAAGAAGCTAGGGCATATGTCAAGATATACGAATCCGCTGAAGCCGCCCAACAAATAGAACAAGAGCACATCCTGAAACGGAACGCGCCGCTGACCCCTGAACCGAGCCCGGAACCGGCCGCTGAGCCGAGCCCGGAACCGGCCGCTGAGCCGAGCCCGGAACCGGCCGCTG
>JBEKIR010000017.1:0-22306 GCA_050011655.1 Halobacteriota archaeon
AGCCTCAGCTCAAATGCATCCCGGTCTCGTGGTCTTCGACATCGTCTATCACCCTCTCGAGACTCCCTTGTTACGCGAGGCCCGCACCGCAGGATTACAAACGATTGACGGCGTGAAGATGTTAGTGCACCAAGGGGCGGCCTCCTTCGCCCTGTGGACCGCGTTCGACCCGCCCGTGCAGACTATGGAGGCGGCAGTCCGCGAAGCACTCCGAAGCGCGAACGGGACGGACGACGAGGGAAGGCAATAATGTCGCTCAAAGCGGCAATCGTAGGCGGCCACGGAGAGATGGGGCGCTGGTTCGAACGATTTTTTGTGCAACGAGGGATGGATGTCACGCTCGTTGGGCGATCTTCGCGCGTCCGCTACCCGGACTACGACGTGGTTATGGTCGCTGTGCCCATCGACGTCACCTGCAACGTGATTGCGCAAGTGGCACCATACTTGAAACCAGGCGCGGTGCTCTTCGACATAACGTCCATCAAGCGAGACCCCGTCAAACAGATGCTGGCCAGCGCCCCACAAGGCGTCGAGCTCGTAAGCGTCCATCCCCTCTTTGGTCCCAGCATGCCCGACATGGAGGGGCAGACCGTCATTGTCACGCCGGTGCGCGGAGAGCGCGGACGTCAGTTTCTCGTTGATCTCTTTGAGAGCGCGGGCGCTCGTGTCGAAGAGCTCTCAGCTGACGAGCACGACCGCCTCATGTCGGTGATTCAAGGACTAACCCACTTCGGCTACATCGCCACGGGCGCCACACTTGAAGCCCTCCGCTTTGATATCAAACGCTCGCGCCGCTTCATGAGCCCCGTTTACGAGATTATGATAGATTTCGTCGGACGAATCCTGGGACAGGACCCCGCACTCTACGCCTCAATCCAGATGAGTGCGGATCGATCCGTCCACGAGGCTTTTCTCATGCAATGCGCGACGCTTGTCGACATCATCAACGCGAGGGATCGCGACGCGTTCATTGCGATCATGAAGCGCGCGGCAAAGCACTTCGGGGACGCCGAACCAGCCCTAAAACGCTCCAACAAGCTCATTATGGCCAACATCAAAGAGTTGGAAGAGTTTAAGCGATCCATCGGAAGTACGCGCGGGCTTCGAAATGTCTACACCGAAGCCGTGCACGTCGGCATCATAAAAGGAGCTTCGTCGGACGAAATCGCCGTCGAAGAGGGATCTAAGGAGGTTACCTTTAAGACGGAAAACGTGCAACTGATGACGGAAGAAGAGCTCAAGCAGCACCGCCTAGCGCGCGGCCAGCGGTACCGGGATTTTTCCGCAGTTTTTCCTGCCGGGGCGGATCCCGATGTTGTGGCCCGCGTGCTTTCCACCGTCCCAGGGGTTACCGCGGTGAACGTCATCGACCACTACGCGCCCCACGCAAGTTACACCTTCCGAGTCTCCACTTATAGAGATGGTGACGTCGGACAGTTGCACCGCGACGTGACGGAGCTGCTCGTCGGAATTGGATGCCGACTCCGATAAGAAGCACGTCCACGCGTACGCAGCTGTTCCTCGTCCGCTAGGGCATCAAAGGAGTATTAGATGGCCAAACTGGAAACGGTCTTTGTAACGGGCGCTACGGGCTTCCTCGGTTCGCACTTGGTCGAATGTCTAGCGCATCGCGGCGCAGCCATCAGCATTCTGGCGCGGGGACGGCCTGATCGGCTTTCCCAAGAAATCCCCCACCTGAACGTCGTGCGTGGCGTTCTCAGCCACGCATTCTCGATCAGCGACGCTTCGACCGTGTTTCACTTGGCCGCCCAATCCCACGTCGGGCACGCTCTCGATGATCCGGGCCTAACGTTCGAGACCAACACGGCCGGCACCATAACCGTTCTTGAAGCCGTGCGGCGATCACCATCTGTCGAGAGCTTCGTATTCGTGAGCACTGCCCACGTGTATGGTACTCCCAGGTACGTTCCTATCGACGAAGAGCACCCCGTTCACGCTCAAGAGCCCTATGCGGCAAGCAAGCTAGCTGCAGAGGCGTTCATATCCGCATACAGCACTGCGTACGGCATACCGACAGCGATCGCGCGCCTGTTTAACACGTACGGCCCTCGTCAACATCCTGACTTTGTCGTACCATCGATTATCAGGCAGGCGCTTACCCACGACTCGCTGACGATGGGTAACCTGGCGCCGACGCGGGACTTTACCTACGTGGATGATGTTGTCGAGGCTCTGCTGCGACTCGCTGACGCTGGCCAAGGGATCTACAACGTCGCATCGGGAGTCGAGGTAAGCATTGAAGCACTGGTTACACACGTGGCGCAGATCCTTGGCAAAAGCGTAACCGTAGCATCTCAGCGCGCACGGCGCCGATCAGCGACCATCGAAATAGACAGGATGTGGGCAGATATCTCGCGCATCACTGCGCTCGGATGGCAACCCCACGTTGGTCTGAGTGATGGGTTGACCAGAACGATCGAGTGGTGGCGCAACAACCTTTAGTTTCCCAAGTCAATTATCGCAGTTCGTCTCAGCATACTTTGTGAGATCCCTAAAGCGGCGCATGTAGCAAGCGATATTTTTCGTTTCAGTTGTTTGGCGTGCTAGGCGTGCGTTATGCACGCTCCGTCAAACGAGGCGTGGACGAGCGTGGGCAGCGTGCCCCACGTAGCGAGATTGTCTCGCACGATTAACAGGGCGCCAAGAATTCCGTTAATGTTCTTTATCGCGCCAAAGGCTGCTTCAGGATTGGTGCTCAAATTGCCAAGCGCCGATGCAGCAGCATCAGCCAAACACGCTTTTTCGGCAACGACGCACGCGACATCTGCCGTGCCGAAGCTTATCGAAGGACCGACCGTCGCTGAGGACGTGCACACGCCGAGAAATGGTGTTGGCCTAATCTTGAATGCAACGTCTTTGAAGGCTGAATCGCCCGCATATATCCCAACGGTCACCTCACGGTCAGTTGAGAGCGCGATGTCGCCCCCATTGTCGACGATGGCATAGGATGCACCAGCGTCAACCATTGCCTCAACCGCGAGATCCGCGATAACGCCCGCAACAGCAGCCATCGGGCCTACATTCGCCGCAGAAGAGGCCACCAGCATGCGGCGCGCGATTTCCGGCGGCACTCCGATATATCCATCGAGAGGTTCAAGTGCGAACCGGAAAAAAGGATTGAGGGCGATGAAACGCTCCAGCTCGCGTCGGTGGGTGCTTATCGCCTCTTTTGCGTTTTCGATGTGCACACGTGCGTCCGCGACGATTGTGACGACCGTTTGCTTGAGCTGAAACTTCTCCTTCATTCCTCGGCAGTTTTTAGAGCGCCGTGCGGACACATCGCAATACAGGTCTTGCAGAGCACGCACCGCTTTAGGTTGATCGAAATCGTCCTGTCGTTCTTGTACTCAAATACCTCAACAGGACAGACCGATACGCACGCGCCACACTGCACGCACTCGGCTTCATCGAATACGATTGGCGTGTCCATTTCGCGCACCTCAGTCCCACGTCGCCGGAAGGCTGCAGCAACCTCTTCGACACTTTCGTCGGGCACGTCGATCACGATTTCCCCGATAGAGGCGTCAACAAATGCCCGATCGATGTTGAGGCGGACGCCCGTTTCGAGCACGACATCTGCAAGCAGCGGGTCCTGCATAATCTTTTGGGAGAACTTCAATACGATCTTCACGGATCCTTCCCCTGTCCTCCACTTACCTACACGCGAGGAGCTTGCTCAGATCCTCACTCGTGATGATACCGATGACGGTATTCGTATGATCTATAACAGGAAGTGCGGAGATGTTGTGCCGCTCGAGACGTCGTGCAGCGAGGTCGATCGGCTCGTCGGGCGTCGCAGTCACGACGCGCCTCGTCATTATGCCTTTCAGGCTATCGCCTTTGTTTAGCGCAACCGCTTTGGAGATATCGTACGCCGTGACTATGCCGATAAGCTTGTTGCTGGCTGAGATAACCGGCAAGTGATTGACCTGCTGTCCCACAATGATCTTGGCAGCTTCGTGCACGCTGATCGCTTCACGCACGGTGATGCTTGGCAGCATCACTTCACGCACGAGGGGCACGGCAGAGAGTTGCTTCATGGGCTTCTGTGTGGTCTGCCGCGGGAGCCGCGCTGTCGGCAGTGCGAGCTCAAACGTGCCTTTTTGTATACGCGCCGCGAGGTCAGTGGCGATTTCTTTTGCCTTGAAGAAGCTCGACATGGATGAGGTGCGCACTTCCTTGCCATTTAGATCGATCATCCCGGATTTTAGCTCCTCATAGCTAATCGTCTTTAGTTCTGGCCGCGACCGGCGACCGACGCCGTAGTCGAGGATCGTCGTCTTGATATCGGCATCGCTAATGGCAGTTTTTCGTGCGATCCCCTCGTTTAGCACGGGAATAGGGATGCCGATGCCTACGTACAGCGACGTGCCGTACTTGTGGAGAATCGCCGCCCTCAGATAATCGGTGCTCATAGCTTTGAGGTCACCGCACACCATAAGCGTGCCAAAGCTGTTCGCCGGGTCGTGCTGCGTCCCATTGCCGACGACGTACCCCTGCGCACCGCAAAGAAAGATCCTCGTCCCGACGCCGATGGTTTCATAGTCCGGATCGTTATAGATAGGTGAGAGCGTGCCCGAACCAGAGAACGTTGCGTTTCCGAACCGGGGGAGCAGCGTTCCCATATATGTGTAGAGCACTCTGTCAGTGGAGTTTGTTGCCGCGTTATACCGCTGGTAAGCGTTACGCGGATTCAACATCGTCGCTTCGTTAAGGTCAACGATGGAAATAGGGGCTTCTACGCTGCGGCGCGGATAGCAGTCGGTGGCATAGCCAACAGCCTTCATATAGACTTCTTTGCGCGCCACCAGGTCTTCGATAACGTGTGCACCGCCGTACTCGAGGCCCCGCGTCTCCGAGAGCTGGGTCGCTCCTATGAACGCATCAACCGCAGCGACGCCGGCGTACGCCTCTACATCGTTGAGCCACACCTGACTCATCTTGATCGGCGGATCTGAATGGCCGAAATTCATCCATACGCCGGACGAGCACATCGCGCCAAACGTCCCCGTGGTCACAACGTCGACCTCTCTTGCCGCGTCCTCAGACCCCAGCTCGCCCACGATGGCAGTCATTTCGTCAGCTGTCACGACGTAAACGCTGCCATCACGAATGCGCTCGTTGATCTCTTCTAAGCTTTTTAGCACCGCTCCTCCAAAATAATCACTGCGCCGAGTGAACAGTGACGATATGACGATAGCTATTATTTATTCTTGTTGCACTCTGAAATACGGCTTTTTTCGGTGCGCTGCTGCTGCTTAAGGTTCAGTGAGCGGTTAGATCTGCGTGCGTTCACGGTTTGGAATAGAACAATATTTATGCCCCCTAGCACGGTGTAAGCAAAGAGAATGATTTCTGTCGTGATTCTAGCGCATAATGAGGCCGACGCTATAGGCGGATTACTCGACGAATTCAGTGCCTTTGAAGGCTTGGAGCTCATCATTGCCGAAGACGCGTCCACTGACCACACACCCGACATCGTGCAGGAATTTGCGACACACAAAAGCAACGTGGTACTCTCAAGCAGCCCAGTCTTGGCCGGTAAGGGTGCAGCGCTGCGACGCGGGCTCGCTTTGGCGACGGGAGATGTGCTCGGGTTCGTCGACGGCGACGCATCGATTCATCCCCGCGACTTCATGCGTGTCGCAGCAACGATCGAGCGGGGGGCCGATCTCGCCGTCGGGTCACGAAGGCTGCGCGGGTCGATCATCGCCTTCCCGCAACCTCTCTTGAGACGCCTCTCAGGATCCATTTACCGCATGCTCGCCCACCTACTGCTCGACACTGCCATACGCGATTTTCAGTGCGGCTGCAAAGCGTTTCGGCGCGAGGTGTGGGACGTCATCACTATCACCTGCGACGGATTTGCGTTTGACGCAGAGTTAATCGCAAAAGCGCACCGAGAGGGGTTCAACATCGTCGAAGTGCCTATAACCTGGAGCAATACGGCGAACAGCAAGGTCAGCCTTACGCGCGATACGCTAGCGATGTTGAGGTGCCTCCTAAAAACGCGCGCCGAAGTACGAGGGTGAGCGCTTGAACAGGAAGTACGTTGCTGCATTGCTCGCGATCACTGTTGTGCTCGTCATTTTCAGGGTCGGATACTCGCAGGCCGCGTGGGGCGGTTCGGTCGACGTCGATCCGTGGAAGCTCCTCGGCGATACCAACAAGTATGTAGTAACCGCGCATTATTCCCCGTCTGCGACGCAGTCGATGTACTACGGTGCCTATTCAATCGGCCTCGAAGCGCTGCTTGCGTCGCTCACCGTTTTTACCGGCATTAATCTCATCGTGCTCGCGCAGTACTTCTTGCAAATAGCGACGCCTATCGTCATGGTTGTGGTTGCCTACTTGATAACGTCGCGTTCAGGCCGAGTCACGAGCTGGACCATCCCAGTAATGATTCTTCTCATCGGCATGTTCGAGGGCATCACGCACCAACAGTCGCGCATGATCGAAGAGAACGTAGGCTTCATCCTCTTTTGCGGCGCGCTGCTGTTCCTCTACCTGCATTACATCGGACGAACCTCGCGCGCGTATACCTTTTCGATGCTCACAGCGATACTGCTCGTAACCGTCTTCACCCACCACCTGAGCTTTCTAGCCGTCGCGATACTCACGATGCCGTTCCTCGTATCCTCGCTCAAGTACGCGGCTCCCGTCTACGTCGCCGCTATGTATGTGCCGTGGTGGGGCTATTACCACGTGCTTAACGGCTACAACGGAACATATGTCGGTATCTTTTTTTACACGGCGGTAGGTCTAGCAGTGCTATATGCAGTCTATGTGCTGTGCCGCGCTGCTTTTTGGCGTACGGAAGAGTCGCGTGCAGCCACCACGCAATCACTAGCGCGTCTGCGAAACAGGCTCGTGGGATTAGATGATTACCGACGATCTGCCGCGGCGTTGACGATTGTGCTTGCAGCTGGAGTGATCGTGTACTCCCTCGCAACGCGGCTACAGTCAGGTTACCTGCCTTTCTTTCTGCCTCTGGCTCCCCTCGTTGTGTATGCGGGTGCGCATTCAGTGTCCCCCCGCAGCCACGAAGCGGAGGAGGTGGACGTTGCCTATCTACGGTACCTTTTTCTAAGTCTTATCTTGCTCGCGGCGGTGACAGCGCTCGGATTTTTTTTGCAGTTCTACATCGCAACAAGCACGCTTCCCGCTTATCTCAGCTCAATCGAAGCGTTTCCGTCTCTAGATCTTGGCAACCGTCTTATCACTTGGGTTGCATTTATCTATGGCATCACGGCCACCGTAGGTTTGATCTTGGTATCACACGGGGTGCCGATCAACAAAAGGTGGCTGGCTCCTTCCGTAGCTGCGATGCTCCTGATATTAGCGGCCGTGAACGCAAGCGTTCTTGCGGTGAACTACGACACAAGCTTCACCATAACTGCGCCGCTCGACGCCCGAGTCATCGCCGCCGCTCTCTGGACCGTTGGAAAAGACCCTGACAACGCTACGATGACCGACTATAGAGACGAGATGATCTACTGGTACTACACCGGCGCCTTGGTGATGCATCCTCCGGACAGTCCGCTGCAGAACTACACCGTGCTCAACTTCGTCTATCCCGCATACCTACAGCAATGGAACGGCAGCGGTCACACCGGAATCAACTACCTGTTCCTCACGGCGACGCCGCCAAAGTACTACTACGACCACCTTGTGAACGGACAATGGAAGCTTAGCCCCCAAAACGCCACGCAATGGGGCGGGCGCATCGAAGCGATTGACAACAGCGCCGCAGGAGTTGACAAGATCTACACCAACGGGTACACATACTACTACAAGGTGGTCAGGGCGTAACGCAAGCGGCTTTCGCGCAGGGGCTGGAGCCGTTCACTACTCCCAAATGTGCCAAATTCGTACGTCTCGAAGAGAGAGGTTAAGTACGACGTTCAACAACCGACACAATGTGATACCATGATTTATCTTGATCACGCCGCGACCACTCCGATGCGCCCTGAGATCCTTGACGTGATGCGCCCATACTTTTTAGAGCGCTTCGGAAACCCCTCGAGCCTCCACGCCTATGGACTTGAGGCGCGCAAAGCGATCGAGGACGCGCGAGAACAGATAGCGCGCGCGATTGGGGCGGCTCCGCCAGAGATCGTTTTTACGTCAGGGGGGACTGAATCGGACAACATGGCTTTGCGTGGAGTGCTACGCGATCGCAGTGGCGAGAGCGACCATATCATCACCTCCGCGATCGAACATCCCGCGGTTCTCGAGACGTGCAAGTTTATTGAGCAGCTTGGACACGAGGTGACTTACGTTTCTGTCGATGTTGATGGCCGGATAAATCCTGGCGAAGTGGAAGAGGCGATTCGGGACAACACGCGACTCATATCAATCATGCACGCTAACAACGAGATCGGCTCAATACAGCCCATAGCTGAGGTCGGAGCGATCGCAGCCTCACACGGAGTCTACATGCACACCGACGCAGTCCAGAGCGTCGGGAAGATTCCAGTGGACGTGGCCGCTCTCAATGTGGACATGCTCTCTATTTCATCACACAAGATATACGGACCGAAAGGGGTCGGATGCCTTTACGTTCGGAAGGGCACCAAATTAAAACCGCTCATTTTCGGTGGCGGCCACGAGCGCGGCCTCAGAAGCGGCACCGAGAACGTGTCCGGTATTATTGGCTTTAGTGAGGCAATGCGACAGGCGATCGAAAATTTCGCGGACAACGTGCGCATACAAAGGCTCAGGGATGAGCTCATCGATGCCGTACTGCGAGACATCCCCTACACTCGGCTCAACGGCGGAAAGGAGTACCGTCTTCCGAACAACGCCAATTTCAGCTTCAGCTATATCGAGGGGGAGTCGCTTGTGCTCCGCTTGAGCGCAAAGGGGATTGCTGGATCGACTGGTTCCGCCTGCTCGTCAAAGAAGCTTGAACCATCACACGTGCTGCTGGCGATCGGCCTGAACCCCGTTGATGCTCACGGCAGTCTGAGGCTCACCCTAGGGAGAGACACGACTGAAGCAGATGTTCAATACGTGAACGAAGTCCTTCCAGAAATCGTTGATCAGCTGCGACAGATGTCGCCTCTCTGTCCGTGCATGGATGAAGGCTACGGAAAGCCCGAATAGTTATTGACGGGACCCCGGCGACCTTGCATCGTTGTTCAGCGGCCTACAACTCGCATGGCTGACAGTTGCACGCTGGCACCGATCGGCCACGCGTGAATGAGCCGGGACATGTAGTAGCTGCCGTTGTTAAGCAGGATCGTTTCAGCTCTTTTGGGAAAAGGCCTCCGGTTTCTCGACGGCCCGGATGAAAGGCTCATATGGGAGAATGACAATCTTGCATCTGAAAAAACGTAACCGCGCTCGCGTCGTGCTTCCCTGGATCAATGCCGAATAATAACGCGTCCATAGTAATTCCTACCTATAATGAGCGGGAAAACATCCCCGAACTTCTCGAACGAATCCATCGTTCGATGGGACCACTGGGCCATCCTTTTGAGATCGTCATTGTTGATGATGACAGTCCTGACGAAACGTGGAAGGTCGCGTCACAGCAGCCAGACGGTGATCGGGTGCGTGTCATACGAAGACAGGACGAGAAGGGGCTCGCGACCGCCGTGCTCACGGGGATTCAAGCCGCGAATTATGACATAGTAGTCGTTATGGACGCCGACTTACAACATCCTCCCGAAAAGATACCAGAATTAGTCTCGCGCGTGCAAAATGGAGCGGATATCGCGATAGGAAGTCGGTTTGCTGAGCACGGCGCTTTGGAAGGGTTCAGCCACTTAAGACAATTACTGTCCAAAGGTGCCGACCTCCTCGCCCGAACGCTTTTCAGAGAGATACGCAGCATCAAGGATCCCGAGTCCGGGTTTTTCGCCTTCAAAAAGAGCGTCATTGCCCACGCAAACCTTAGCCCTGTAGGCTATAAGATACTGCTTGAGATCCTTATTCAAGGAGATTACACAACCGTCTCAGAGGTCGGCTATACGTTTGACAAACGAGAGAACGGCGTGAGCAAATTCGGGGCGAAAAACGCGGTAGATTATCTTCATCACACGTGGAGTCTCTTTTTGCGATCGGGCGAGTTTCATCGGTTTTGGAAATTTGTCGCCGTGGGCGCAGTGGGCGCTATCTTGAATTTAGCCGTATTATATGCCCTTACTGAACTCGGTGTTTTCTATCTGGTATCGGGAGTTATCGCTATAGAAGCAGGTCTTTTATCAAACTTCTTCTTGAACAGATCGTGGACGTTCAGAGATAGAGGGACAAGCGGGTTTCGATACGCACTTACAGCTCTGTATAGAGATCACGCCGTGCGGGTTGTAGGGGTTGTCTTGAACCTACTGATCTTGTGGCTCTTGACGAGTGCGTTCGGTCTCTATTATCTCACCTCGCAACTCATCGGCATATGCGTCGCGATGGTGTGGAACTATGGCGGAAACCAGTGGTGGACCTGGGAGCCCACGCGATAATCTTGTAAGCTCACTCGGCTCGCCACGAGGCTGGAGAGCTCTCGCTTTAATCGCCCTGTACGAACGCCTCGCGGACGATTACTTTCACCTCGTCAAGAATCTCTATGGCTTCTTCAGTCGATTGGACGCGGTGGACGTCAACCCTGCCATTTCTGTATAATGTGATGCCACGTCCTCTGTGGAAGAAGCGCGCCACGCCGAGTTTTTCAGCGCACTTGCCCACGTCGCGCAGAATCCGACACAGTATTTTCATTGAAAATGGCTTGTCAAACGTGCCTTCGACTAAGATGCCGCCTCCTTTGCACGGCCTTACCGAACGTGCGCTGTACTTTTCTTCTGGCATAGCAGCTTAGGTGATGCGTTTTCGAGTCGTTCTGTCTCCGATTTATGAACTCAAAGCTACTTATCACGTTCGGACAATGACCTGCCGTTATTTCGGCTCGTTGCGGTCTTTTTTCCGGCTCTTCGCCCTATTGGACGCACCTCGACGTAGCAAAAAAAGAGTCGCTTGGCGATGCATTTCAGCATTCTCGTGGCTAATGATCGTAAAATGTGGGCACATATTGTCCTGATCGCAGCCGTTAAGTCAATTGTGTCACTACAAGCGAGTGTCTACGTGCATCGGCTTGTGCCGACATGGCGGAACGGCTACGCAGCCGCCTGCAGAGCGGCTTATCCCGGTTCGATTCCGGGTGTCGGCTTAGCGTATTTATTTACTCTTCCGGGGGATAGTCGACGGTAGATGGACAAAGGGGCAGCACGGTACTGAGATTTGTTTTTAGATATTGCATCGTGCAGATCGTTATGGCGCATTACGCTGTCCAACGTAATACTTTGTTGCTGGGCGAAGTTTCTGCTGCTTATGCAAGAGCGATCAGATGGATCCACTAAGCCTGCTCATGATTTTCTTCGTTTCTGTGTTCGTCGGAGTGATCACCTCGATGCTTGGCATTGGAGAGGGAGTTCTCTTGGTTCCATTTCTCACACTCGCGGCAGGCATCCCGATACAGATTGCAATTGCCACAAGCCTTGTCAGCACGATAGCCAACTCCAGCGCCGCGTCGATGACGTACGTCAAAGATTGCAGGTTAAATCTGCGGCTTGCTCTGTGGTTTGCCATCACCGCGACCGCCGGCGCGATCATCGGAGCCCAAATAGCAGCGCAGATAAACCGAACACTGCTAACTGAGGTCTTCGCTGCGGCCCTCGTCGCGACGGCTGTCGTTATGTTTCTGCGACGCAAGGAAGCCGACGCTGTGCAATCTACCGGACTACGTGACGCGCAGTAGGATCGATTCCAATTGGGCGGGAGCTATACTAACGCAATGGGTGAGCGCCTAGTAACCTATCAGGTAAGAAACCCGCTCTTAGGGCTGCTAAGCGGATTCGTAGCGGGCAACGCATCAGGACTGTTAGACATTGGAGGGGGAATCATAAACGTACCAGTTATGACGCTCGGCATGCGAGTTCCTATCAAGGTAGCGACCGGCACAAGCGCACTAATTATCGGGCTGACGACCGCGGTCGGTGCGATTATCTACTATGCAAACGGGTTCGTGCAGCCACTGCTCGCCGCAATTGTGCTTGAAGCGGTCTTTTTGGGGGCCCTGATCGGGCCGCGTCTGCAGGGCAAGATTCGAAACGAAGCGCTAACTGCGAGCTTTGCCGTGGTATTAGTCATTTTGGCGTCGCTAATGCTATTGAGGTCATAACGTGAAAGAGGTGATACTATCATTGCAGGAGAAGATTCAGGTTTAAGCAGAACATTGGCGGTCTGTTCTGCCGTCAGCATTTCTGTGTGTCTGATTGGCATTTTTCTTTTCGCTGCTAACCCGAGTTCAAATGGTGACACGACGCTACCTCTCAAAGACGCGCTGACGGGCCTCAAATCTCTTAGTGCGTCCAGCGTCACCGCTTTGGGAGTCCTACTAACAATAGTTTCTCCGTTGGTCTGGGTCAGCGTGGCACTCGTGAGTTTCGCGACGAAAAGGAGCTTACTGTACAGTTTCTTAAGCATCTTAGTCTTGTTTTTGATGCTGCTCAGCATAGCGATATCCTTCAAGTAGACCGCATTCAGTCGCACAGAGCATGAGAGCGCAGACGGGTTCAACAGAAGACTCTGCACCACGCTTGCAAAGGTCTCAACCTCTCGCAATAAAGAACGTAGCTTCGCAAGCCCATGATTACGGTTCGATGCGTGGCTACCAGACCACGCCGCCCAGGCAAGGCATTTCTAACCAACCTCGGCCTAGCTCGCGCAGCAAAGCATTGGACTTAATCCTTGCGTTTGGGACAAAAATGGCACCTAACGATTGCCATAAGCTCGTCAACGCTAACTTCTCCATAG
Organism: Halobacteriota archaeon; assembly: GCA_050011655.1. Lineage (GTDB taxonomy): Archaea > Halobacteriota > Bog-38 > Methanoflorentales > Methanoflorentaceae > Methanoflorens. Next base: position 12,832 of record JBEKIR010000017.1, read on the forward strand.
TGAGTACCAGGCACGAGTATGCGCGCTATTCAAGACAACTGATTCTCCCAGAGATTGGGACTGAAGGCCAGTCCGCACTGCAAAACAGCAGCGTTTCGGTAGTGGGATGCGGAGCCACCGGCTCGATAGTCCTTAACTTATTGGCGCGGACAGGCGTCGGTGAGCTGACCGTCATCGACAGGGACTTCGTAGAGCTGACGAACCTCCAGCGACAGGTCTTGTTTGACGAGGGAGACCTCGACTTGCCTAAAGCGCTCGTGGCTTCTGAGAAGGTGAGACGCGCAAACTCAGACATTGTCGTCCACGACATCATTAAGGATCTCAACCTCAACAATGCGGAAGACATCCTCGGACATTCGGATCTGATCGTCGATGGCACCGACAATATGGAAACGCGCTTTTTGGTGAATGATGTCTGCACCAAGCACGAAATCCCGTGGGTATACTGCGGGGCGGTTGGAACTCACGGGATGGTGATGCCGATTATCCCTCGCGCAACCCCTTGCCTACGATGTTTCATCCCAAACATTCCGCCCCAAGGAGTTCTCCAAACGTGCGATCTGGCCGGGGTGCTCAATACTATACCCCCCATCATCGCATCAATTGCCACCACGGAAGCTATTAGGATCTTGTTGGGCAAACAGGCGACCGATACAAAACTTATCATATATGACGTCTGGGAGCAAACCCTGCAAAAGATAAACGTTGTAAAGGATCAGTCCTGCCAATGCTGTGTCGAGTCGCAATTTGAGTTCTTGGACGCCAAAAAGGGCGATAAAATCACAACACTCTGTGGTCGCGATGCCGTTCAGATTACTCCAGCCCGAGAAGGCACCATCAAGTTAGCGGAGCTCGCCGGCAATCTCGACCGGATCGGGCGGGTTAAGCATAACGAGTACACTCTACTGTTCAAAGACCCTCATACCGAATTCGAGATGACCCTATTTCGTGACGGCCGCGCAATAATCAAGGGTACGCGCGATCCAGAGGCTGCCAAGAGCATTTACGCTCGATACGTTGCCAGGTAAGGACGATTCCTCACGCGCCGGAGGGACCCCACTGCGTTGTGCGCATTTCGCATTTTTCCGGGCGTACTAGCGAGCCCCTTGTAACCCGCGCTCGTAGTGTGGCGGCGCCGTATGCACCTCATTAATAAGCGAAGCATCGAATATGTCCGTCTCGCTCATTCGCCTCGAGATGTATCCGAGCGCTTCAAGCGCGTTCACGAACTTCATCGTCGATGAAACGTATTCCGGAGGCAAAGAAGCGCAATACTTTGGAGAGATCTGATACGCTTCCGCGACAAAGTCTGCATCCACCACCCCTGTCGTTTGAGCGACGATGCGCGCGCATTTGCCCGGGTGATGTCTGATCATCTCACACGCCATCTCGTGAGCGACGAGAAACCTCCGGAGAACATCCTCGTGACTGATCAAATCGTCTCGCATAGCCATAATACCATAGCTTGGGTTAAAGGGCCATAATCGTGCGGGGGGCATTATCGTGTGAGCCCCGTAGTACCTACGAGCTGCTACGGCGAGTGCAGGCGTGCCTGCAGCCGCTGCTATTTCAGCTTCCACGAGCGCATCAGGAAGAAAATCCGCCCAAGCATAATTGTTCACATGGACATCCTCGATATGGTACTCTTTCAGCAATTCGTTGACAATAACATCGTGAATCGAGCCCCGTGGTGGACAGCCTATGGCTGTCCCCGAAAACTGGCCGAGGAACGCTGGCACGCTCCTGCACTGATCAACCGTTCTCACACCTTCTCCCGCGACCATCAAAGTTCCTTCAATATGCCCTCCAGCGATGCATATAAGTCTAGTACCTTTGTTAACGCCAATGATAGCGGGCGGAAGCCCGACGTAGCCGATGTCGAGGTGTCCATCGCACATGGCATTCACAAGATCGGGGCCCGATGGGAAAAGTGTCCACTCGGCCTCAACATCATTATTCTCCAGCAGGGCTGTACCCATAAGGAGGAACGAAGTATGGTACAAAGTGGGAAGATGCCCGATTCTGAGTAAGAGATGATTAGCTTCCTTTATCAAAATCCGTCTCCGCTTGCTTCATCGCATTTTCTAAGACGTGCATGCTCACATTTACGCCTTTGGTCACAAAGAATTGGAAATCAGCGGAACAATTACGAAATTGTGACGTCGAGCTATAAGAAGAGCATTAGATATCAAATCGCAGCATTAGCAACGAGACCAAGTCACCCCGAGCTGATTTACGAAGAAAGGGCTCGTTGGTGCTTTGAATAGCGCATCGTTCGCTTTCGGCATTTTAGAAACAACAGATCTCACTCTAGTTTCCGTGGAAAACGTTGGTGAACCCGCGCGAATCAATGGCACCTGATGCATAATGATAGTGAACGAAACTACCTCGTCTTAGCGAGTGAGAGCAAAACAGATTTTCTTCCGCCGACCGCGTTCTGGTCGCGCATGCCGATTATCTGGAGGGGCTACTCGAATTCCTGTGATTCTTAGCCCTGCCTAGCATATTCCTTCTTCTAACGTCTTAAAACTGTCTTCGAAGCTAGTTTCGCATATCCGCTCTGATTACTTTTTTTCCTTAATGGGTTAAATCATAATTATTTTTGTTACTTAGAGGATAACTTTTTGCCTCTTTCGAAACTTATTTGTAGGCATCAGCTCAAGAGTTTTGTATGCACCGTGATCAGATGAGTGAAATTACCGTCCTCTCTGGAACCAACCGCAATGGCAAAAGAGAAGGGTTTGACCAAATAATCATCCGCCCTGGGGACACCCTTTCGATTGTAGGGCCGACGGGGTCGGGGAAATCGGCATTCATAAATGATATCGAAGTGCTGGCGCAGGCTGATACGGTTACGGGCCGGCGTATTCTCGTAAATGGCGTTCCTCCTTCTGATGAGATGGCTCGAGACCCGTCAAAAAAACCGATTGCACTCATTACGCAGAGCACGCGTGTGATTGCAGATCTGGACGTGTCGCGTTTTCTGGAGCTACACATCGAAGCGCGCAAGCAAACGCACATCAAAGACCTCATTGAAAACACGATTGGGCTAGCAAATGAGTTCACAGGAGAGCAGATTACCGGGGCCATGAGCATGACCGCTCTGTCAGGAGGGCAGACGCGTGCGCTTCTTATCGCAGATGCGATTCTCATCGGAAGGACCCCGATCTTACTCCTCGATGAAGTGGAGAACGCGGGTATCTTCAAGGAACGCGTCATTTCGTGTATAAAGGAGTGCAGGAAAACGGTTATCTTCGTGACGCACGATCCCTATCTCGCCCTGAGCACGGACCGGCGGATTGTAATGAGCAATGGAGCTGTAGTCAAGGTGCTTGAACCTCGCGAACGAGAGAGGGCGACGATTGCACGTGTTTCTGAGATAGATGATCTGCTCTGGGACCTCCGCGAGAGAATCAGATCTGGAGATTTAATCGGTGAAGAAGACGGAATAGACGAGGAGATAGGGGTACCCGCGTGAAACTCGTCATAATCGCGGGACCTGCCAGCGTCGGGAAGACTGCGGTCGTTCGGCAGATCATCCGTGAATTTCGCGAGAGCAGCAATCCGGCATACGTGAAAATCGACGTCGTTCGCGCGTTTGAAGACGAGGAACTCAGAGAAGAATTTGGGATTCCGACGCGCAAGGTGTACTCCGGTGACCTGTGCCCAGATCACGCGGGCATTATGGTGCTGCAAGACGCTATTTCGTGGGCGCAGAACTTAGGATCGGGCCTCCTCATCATCGAGAGCGCTGGCCTCTGTCTGAGATGCACCCCCTACACGACCCAGTCATTCGGTATCGCTGTTCTTTCGGCAGTCTCGGGAAGCAACTCACCTTTGAAAATGGCGCCGATGATTGCTCAGGCTGACATGGCCGTTGTCACGAAGACTGACCTCGTTTCCCAGGCCGAGAAGGAAGTTTTTCGCGAATACATTAAGGAGGTCGCCCCCTCAATCGACATTATTGAAACCAATGCGATACAGGGTACGGGTATGCGGTATCTAATGAAGGCGCTCACCGCATATCCTGATCTTAGCGACGCCGAACAAATCGTCCTCCGCGGGTCACCTCCGCTTGGAGTCTGTACCATCTGCGTCGGGAAGAAGGAAATCGGATGGCAGCACCATTTTGGCGTGATACGGCCGCTCGAGGAGGCCGATAATATCTATCGGGGTGACTAAGCGTGGCCTGGGTGCCGGCCGGAAAAGACTGCGGAGCCTGCGGAACGGCCACGTGCGAGCAATTTCTTTTGCACGTGCACGCGGGGGAAAAATCGTACAAAGATTGTCCGTACTACGAGACACAAGAGGGAGCACGAACGGAAGCTCCATCCTACTCCGGGACTGATGTCCTAGGGAATGAATACGATTTCGTGCTGCGCCCTTTGCCAGGCGAGCCCTCGGCGCGCAAATTCATCGTTCCGTTTCGCGCCGATTTGGTGGAGCGCTGGAACATTACAGCAGGAGACCTCGTGACTGGTCGTCCCGCCGGTCCAGGATGTCCGTTATATCACGCTCTCCGCGTTCTCTCCGCCAATCCCATAACGGGAGTTCTCGAGTGCCATACGCTGGGCCCGCTGGCTGCTCGAAAGGAGAACTCACACGACGTTCAAGCCTATAACGTGCACGCGTTCGAGGGTATTGCCGAGGTCATTCACCACGCACCGGTTATTGGGAAGAGACAACGCTTCTTGCCCGGATACTGCATGCTCAATCTCTCGCATACCGCAATTGTTAATATGGTACTAAAGAAACGAGCTGGTATTCACGTCCGATTAGAGGACATACGGATTTTGTAATGATGAATCCGATGCTCAACAAGCGCCGGTCAACGCTCATTTGCAGACTTTTTTCTTGCGGAGCTCAGCGCAATGTCCATGCTGCCTGATCGCAACCACTGAAGATCCAAAGTAACGTAGGTAAACCCAAGCTCCAAGAGCTTGTCAGTTATAGCAGAGGAATGCGTAAGGACCTTTCCGGCCTCTTCCCTATCGACTTCAATGCGAGCGAAGTGATCATGATCTTTGATTTTCACTTGCGCGATGCCGATCGCCTTTAACGCACGTTCAGCGTTTCTAAGCCTTTCAATTCTCTCGCCGGTTATGATTGTGCCATAAGGAAAAGAGGTGAGGAGACAAGCGACGGACGGTGCGTCAGCATTCGATAAGCCGAGTCTGCGCGCGAGGCTTCTCACTTCATCTTTGGTGAGATCGAGCAACGGCGACACGACGCCGAGTTCTCGTAGAGCTTTCAGACCTGGTCTGTAGCCATTAAGATCAGAGGCGTTTGTGCCGTCCATGACCGCAGTGAAACGTAGTTCCTCAGCCAGCTCGCGCAGCGCGCCAAAGACCAACTTCTTGCAGAGGTAACATCGTACAGGATCGTTCTGCTTCACTTCGAATACATTCAACGCATTAAGGGTGATCACAACGTGGCGAATGCCGATCTCGTTGGCGATCGCAGCCGCGTGCTCGACCTCGCCATGATGAAGTGCGCCGTTATCTACGGTTACGGCCACTGTTGCATCTCCGAAAGCCCGTTTGGCAAGCGCAGCAACGACCGAGCTATCAGCTCCGCCTGAAAATGCTATCACTGCACTGCCATGCGAGCGCATGTGTGCTACGGCCCTTTCAAGTTCAATATCTTGCTGGGTATAGTTTCTCGCTGTTTCTTTGGTGAGTCGGATCGACATTTTCACCTCTGGTTGCACTCGATACGATCTTGATATAATGCTACAGATGATAACAATTCTTGCAAAGAACTTAGCATATATATTCCATTGCACGAGTACCTTTTTACAATTTGAGCAGACGTGATGACGACGGCCAGCCGACATCCTCGCGGTAACGATGATGATAATCACAGTGACAGGTAACTGCACAGCCTCTGCGCAAGTCGAGGGCTCCTCGACTCACGGCGCAATGAATAGGGCAATTGAACGGGGACAACTTGGGCGCGTCATTGCAGCGGGCGGCTGGTCAAAGGCATAAATGAGGGCACAAACGATGGATAAGAGTGCGGAGACGAAAGCTTTTCTTATTGCAGAGGGAAGCGTGGACATTGATGAGGGCATACTTGGGCGCATTACGACTCCTGCGTCCGGGCCTGGTGCCGGATTGACGTCTTTTTTCTTTCGGTTTAACGGTCACCGGGTGCGCCTGGGAATAAAACACAACTCCCGTCTGAAGGCATCGCTTGAAGGAGATGAAGTGGTCATTCGCGACCACGAAAAAGAGATCGTCCGTGGATATCTTGAGGATGCCATTGCCCATTGCCCTGAACAAGCGTATATCACGGTAAGCGAGGTGTGTATATTCGACTGCCAGTACTGCCCGGTGCCACTTTTGGGAGGTTCGGTAAAAGACCAGAGCGATGTTGAAGCGGCGATTTCAAGAATTCTCGCCGATCCAAAGCTCGCTCATAAATTAAGAGCCATAGCGTTGACTTCCGGTGTCGAAGAGTCACCACAGCGCGAAGTTGAAAGGATCGCAGCTATCGTTCGCGCCTTAAGGGCGAAGTACGATCTCCCCATCGGCGTGTCCGTCTATCCTACCGAGAACTCCACAAAGCTCTTGAAGGACGCTGGAGCCGACGAGCTAAAGTACAACGTGGAGACGATGGATCGTCTGCTCTTCAAGACGATGTGTCCAGAGCTTTCACTCGAATTCATTATGGAAGCTCTCAAGGACGCTGTAGAGGTCTTCGGCCGAAACAAAGTCTTTTCCAATATCCTCGTCGGGTTGGGAGAGGATGATGACGCGGTCATCAACGGCATGGAAGAACTTACTAAAATAGGCGTGATCCCCATCCTCAGAGCAGTTGTCGAGCATCCCTTGCGCTCACAAACAGGCATGCGCCGACCGGATGCAGAACGGCTCTTGCGATTAGCGCGAAAAGAGCGCAAACTTCTCGACCAATACGGCCTACGAGCTGATTTGGCTCAAACGATGTGCGCTCCGTGCACGGGCTGTGATCTCGTACCGCACAGGGACGTCTAGCACTGACATACGTCCGTCCAAATGTGTGCTGCGCAGACGGGAAGAGAGCGGCATAGCCCCTAAACTGAGTTTACAACGGCTGCCCGCACCATTGGCCTTTTACGTGCGGATAAATGCACTCTCCGAGTCGCACTTAAGGCAGGTCGCACAGCTCAAGGGCGTTTAGGGCCCGGACCTGTTGCGTGATCTTTCGCAATGGAAGTGGAACTATCCGCCAGCCGGCGGCAGCGCCGCGTGGGCTTCTATATTGCTCAACGCACTGCGCCCCGAGAAATGGGCTGTTGCATGCCTCCATCCCAATATGGTGAAGGACAGCGTCGTACACGGGTGCAAGACCTTAGCGTCGTACGTCGTGCAGCGCGGCAAGATCCTCCCTCAGTGGGTAATCGCCGCATTCTGGTGGGAAAGCATAGCCGCGCAAGGGGAGATGTCTGGGAAGACCTCGCGCTCTTCATCGAGGGTTGGAAAGATCGTTTCAAAATGCGGTATCGTGGTGGATGGAGCGGGATATGAACCCCCCCAATGCGCTTCCGCGCGAGCTAGACGAAGCGCTTCTCTGGTGGTGCTTTATAGCGACTTATGGCACTCAGGAGCACTCGAGGAGCAGACCAACACCATAAGCCGCATGCTCAACCTGTCCAGCACACGCCTGGTGCCAGGAGGGCACAAAGGCCACGGCAGGCTTCCGTCCGCGGTGCAAGCAGGGATCGCCAAATATGTTTCAAGAGAGCCTGATGAAAACTAAATAACGAATGTGCGCCCGACGATCAGTGTTCAACCATCTTAGAGACTCTGTGTCGATCTCGAGATCCAGAGTGGGAAGTCTGCAGCTAGTGCTTGAAATGAACAGAACTCAGTCCGCGCCGAAAAAAAGATCCTCTCAGCTTCGCGGACAGTGTCTCACATTCACAAGTTAGCTGAGTAGTCTGTTATCCCCAATTTGTTGCCAAACGGATCTTCAAACTCGGCTGCCCGTCCGGTCGCTATCAAAAACGGCTCTGAGAAAAACTTAAGACCACGTTGCTTCAGGCGCTCGCACTCTTCTTCAACGTCGTCAACTACAAACCAGATCGTTGGTCGGGCGTCAGGGAACTGGTGCACGTCCTTCAAAATAAGTGCAGGTTCTTGACTTCCGACGGCAAATGCTATCATACCTTCATTCGAGAGATCAAATTTCACAGGAAGTCTTAGCACGCGGTTGTAAAATTCTTTGGCCGCTTTTAAGTCAGTTGCCGGCAAGAAGAAATTATCGTAGTCTCTCATTTGTGTCCCTCTTCAAATCATCCATATCGAGCTGAATGTTCATTCTCTCTTTTTCAATATTAAACTACGCTCGAGTCGATGAGCAGCCTAAGCGTTTGTGTAGTGCTCACTCACACACGCAGCTTTCGCTATATCCGAGATTCTCCGCCACGTCAGCTGGTCGCGCTAGCGGGCGAACGATGGACGCACTAATGACAGTCGCCGATCCGGCCTTGTAACGAAAACAAGCGCGTCCTGCGCACGCAGGCAGAGATTGATGCGAGGCGTTTCTGCGCCGCCCCTAGGTGTCGGAAACGTCGCTCTTTTTAGGGTGGCCAGAAGTTGTCCTCTAGACAAGATAACTTCCGCATTTTCGAATGTATCTTCATGGGTGTAGCTTATCGTTCGCTGTCGCCTGATATTGCGACAGTATTGGCTTAACCCGCGAGAGACGTAAATCGCTTTCTATGTAACTCTGATTTGTGATTGTCGTGTGAAGACGGAGGATTTGGGACTTTCTAAGGCATTTTTTCGAGGAGGGGAGGCATCGAGAAAAACCGGCTAGAAATCAAAGGAAATCGAAAAAAGGAACAAAGAATCTACGAGATTTCTTCTTAACTATCTCAAAGCCCGACGTATCACTTGTAGGCTGCCCGAAGTTCCAAAGAGCTGTTAAAAAAGAGGAATAAATCGCCTTTATTCAACGATAGTTCACGAAGGGACCACAACGGCGTCCACAACCAAGTCATATTCTTCATCCTCATCAAAGTCGTGGATCCGCACCTTTTCCACCTCTGAACCCCCGGATACTTCCACAAGCTCTGCCTGTTTCAAATGTTTAATGTCGGACCGTTTTACCTGAGTCTTTAATTCATCATTCACCGAGAGCTCTTGCAAGGGTGACAGCAAAATCACCCGACCTGTTACCTTCGTCAGTTCGAGCGCAAATTCAACGCTGTTTTGATCGAATTCCACGACCAAAACGCGCTTGTCACGAAACTGCTCAGGATGCTCGTAACCACTGAACACACCCTTCCCGACGAATTCCGCAAGGCCTATGACGTTCGTTACATCGCTGGCAGGGCAGGCGAAGCGTGTTTCACCGAGCTCTATAGGTCCTTTTTTCCCTTCCCGGAAGTTTTTGATCGCCTCGTGGAGCGCATCTGCGGCTAGGTTGGAGCAGTGCATCTTGATAGGGGGCAACCCTTCGAGCTCGTCGGCCACATTTTGTCGGG